>CALMZU010000084.1 GCA_937870775.1 uncultured Elusimicrobia bacterium | reverse complement strand
ACTTCGCGGCGGGGGTGAGGAAGGCGTCGACGGCGGAGGCTATTTTCTGGATGATGGGCTTGGCCTGGCCGCCGGGGAGCTGCATGTAGACCACCAGCACGTACTCGCGGCCGGGGCCGCGCACTATGGCGGCGTCGTTGCGGGCGGCGGAGATCTCGCCGGTCTTGCCGGCGTAGGTGGCGTCCTTGCCTATGCCTTCGCCTATCAGCTCGCGGTCAAGCTGGCCGGAGAGCGTGTCGTACATGGCCTGCGAGGCCTCGGGGCTGATCAGCGTGCCCTGCGCCACCTGCATAAGGAGCGTGGCCGCGTCGCGCGCGGGCATCTGGTTGTAGCCGGTGGCGTCGGGGTCGTCCACGTCGGTGCCGCTAGAGAGCTTGTGGCGCACGTAGGTGTTGGTCATGCCTATGCTCTGCGAGAACTCGGTGACCTTCTTGCGGTCCAGAAAGTCCATCAGGGTGTTGGTGGCCACGTTGTCGCTGCGGCGCACCATCACCTCCACCAGCTTGCCCAGCGTCCAGGTCTCGCCGAGCTTTATCGGCGGGTTGGGGTCGTCTATGCCGTCCTCCTCGGGGTTCCAGGTGCCGGTCCAGTTGTTCCTGGTGATCTTTATCTTGGTGTCCATCGACGTGCCGTCGGCGGCGGCCTTGTAGGCCGAGGCCAGCAGGTTTATCTTTATCACGCTGGCGGCCGGCTTTATCTCGTTGTCGCGCCAGCCGCCGCGCGCGGGGGCGGCCGGGTCGCGCAGGTCCACTATGGAGATGCAGGCCTTGGAAAGGTCCATCTTGCCGGAGAGGTCCTTGAGGAAGGCGTTCAGTTCGGCGTCGGTGGCAGCGGCCGCGGGGACGGCGCAGGCGGCGGCTATGGCGAGGGCGGATATTCCTTTGAGCAGTTTCATATGTTCCTCCGTTATTGAAATAGTCTAGCGCGGCCCGGCCCCGCCCGCATGGGCAGAAGGTCCCGCCCCGCGGCGGACTTGCGGCCTAGAAGCCGCTGTAGCGGCGCACGGCCACCAGCCGCTGGAAATAGTACGGGTTGGTCACCGAGTCTATGTGCACGCCGTTGGAAAAAGAGGCGTGCACGAAGAAGCCTTTCCCGACGTAAACGCCCACGTGGTCCACCGCGGCGGTGCCGGGGTTCTTCATGGCGAAGAAAACCAGGTCGCCGGGCTGCACGGCCGAAGGACCTATGCGCAGGGTGCCGGCGTACTGGTCGCGCGCCACGCGCGGCAGGTTAAGGCCGGCGTCGGCGTAAACGGTCTTGGCGAAAGCGGAGCAGTCCATGCCGGTCTCGGGGTGCATGCCGCCCCAGAGGTACGGCGTGTTCAGGTAGGTCATGGTGCGCGACACCACCTTCTCCCTGGCCGCGGCCACGGTCTCGGCGCCGGCCGCCGGCGGCAGCGCCGCGCAGAGGGCCAGGGCCATTAAGAGTTTTTTTGAGCCGGTCACGGGTTTAGTGTATCATATAAAGGGGGTTGGACCTCAACGATGAAAAAACTCATTTCAGCCGCTTTGATCATGTGCCTTGGCGCCGCCGCGCGCGCGGCCTCGCTGCCGGACCTGCGCTCGCAGGACGAGTGGACGGGGAAGGAGAAACAGCAGTTCCTGGATTTCCTGAAGTCGGGCCAGCCGGCGCCTTCGGCCAACGGCGGGCAGGTGAAGTACGTGGCGGCGGAGAAGGGCCGCGCCTACCGCGTTTCCAAGGCGCATTACGCCTCGCTGGCGCTGGAGACCGACACGCTGATGATAGACCGCCCGACGGGCTCCACCAAGACCGAGACCACCACGCTGGGGCCCAAGCTGCTGGTGGGGGGGCACCTGTTCTCGTGGGTGCGCTATTATACGGGCATCAAGTACAACCACGTGGGGCAGGACAAGCTGGACGGGACGCGCGCGCATCTGTCGCATTACGAGGTGCCGCTGGGCATAGAGCTGGCGCTGATACCGCTGGGCACGCCGCAGACGCGCTACGTGCTGCTGCGCGGCGGGGTTTCCTATCACAATTTCTGCGGTCCGGAAAAGAAGTCCGATTTCGCCTCGCCGCTTTTGGGCTGGCGCGCGGCGTGGAACCTGGGCCTCGGCTACGAATGGCAGATCCCCGATTCCAAGTGGCGCGTTAACGCGCTGGCCGAGGGTTACCGCTCGTTCGCCGGCGGCGGCCACACCCAGTTCGGCGGCCTCGGCCTCACCGCCGGCCTTGTCCGCACCTTCTAAAAAACTTTCCCCTGCCCAGCCGCGGTCCCGCCGCGGCCGGAACGCAAAACACGGCGTCGCGAACTGGCCTATGGCCGTGCCGCATCAGGCGCTATGCGCATCAAGCGGCCACCGTGCTCTGCTCGTCACGGGGACCTGGCC
>CALMZU010000083.1 GCA_937870775.1 uncultured Elusimicrobia bacterium | reverse complement strand
TGGCCAGCATGATCCCGACCGCGCTCGGCCAGGGCGCCGGCTCGGGCTCGCGCCGTGCGATGGCGTGGGTCATCATAGGCGGCCAGGCGCTGTCGCTCCTGATCACGCTGCTGATGACCCCGGTCACCTATACGCTCTTCGACGACCTGGAGAACTGGTTCAAGAGGAAGTACATGGGCAAGCACGAGCCGGCCAAATAACCGGCCCCGCCCCCAAAAGAAGCCGCCCCCCTGGGCGGCTTTCTTTTTACTGGGGACAGTATACCTATTTCGCCATAAACTGGGGACAGTATACGTATTTCTCTTTTGCAGGCCGCCCAGGTTTTCTTTTAGTCAAAATGATTCCGAGTTCATCTTCCAACCCGGAAATAAAGGCTGGTGTGCCGACTGGCCTCCCTGTGGAAGCATGCGCTTTAATGGACTCTATTTCTTCCTTCGGGATAGGCATTCCGAGAAACTCCCCCCAGTCAGGAACAATTTCCTGTATTTTCTGAAGTTGAGCGACAGGATCCTCTGTACCTGCCAAATGAGCTCGCGCGCTGCTCCACAAGTATTCACCGGCTATTTTTACAAGGCCGGCCCTCACCGGGTTCAATTCTATGTACCGCACCGCCGCTACAAGATATTTCTCATCCATTACATACGACGCAAAGCGCTCCTGCCATAGGTGTCCGGTCCATCCCTCACGGGAATTTATGAACCGGGTATAGCGACGATGCGCCTCTCCTATCGCAGAACGCAGTCCGTTCTCATCAGACGGGACTGCTACAAGATGGACATGATTCGGCATAAGGCAATATGTCCAGATCTCCACGGAGAATTTTGCACACCATTCCTTGATCAGTTGAAGATACAGTCTATAATCCCCGTCCACGAAGAATGTCCGCTGCCGCCTGTTACCGCGCTGAATAATATGATGTGGATACCCCGGCGCAACCACCCTGGCTATTCTAGGCATAATCCCCCCCCCGTCTTGATAAAGCATAGCAGGACAACCCGACAAGGGCGTGTCGAGTTATAAGCAAAGAATAGAGGAAACTCCCGGGGGATTCCCGGGAAATAGGTATACTGTCCCCAGTTTTTTCCCAGTTTTTTACAGCTGGCGGCGCTGGGAGGCGATGGCGAAGAGCTTGAGGTAGGCCTCGGCGGACTTGCCCCAGGCGTAGTCGCCGCGCATCGCGTTCCTGACCATCATGTTCCAGTTCTCGCGCCAGCCGTAGAGCGACACGATGTGGCCCAGTATGGACCGCAGCTGGCCGTCGTCGGCGTAGTCTATCGCGAAGCCGGAGGAGTCCTTGGGCTCGCCGTTGTAGAACACGGTGTCCTTGAGGCCGCCGGTTCGGGTGACCACGGGCAGGGCGCCGTAGCGCATGGCTATCATCTGGCTCAGGCCGCAGGGCTCGAAGCGGGAAGGCATCACGAAGACGTCGGCGCCGCCGTAGATGCGGTGCGCCAGCTCCTCGTCGAAGCCGGAGCGGAAGGCCACGCGCTTCGGGTGCTTAGCGGCCAGGGCGGCGAAAGCGTCGGAAAGGCCAGGGTCGCCCGAGCCCAGCACAACGAACTGCATTTTATCCAGGAAATCCGGCGCGCTGCGCAGCAGCACGTCCAGGCCCTTCTGCTGGTCGAGGCGGCTCACCACGCCGGCCAGCACCAGGTCCTTGTTCTCCTCCAGCCCCAGTTCCTTCTGCAGCGCCTTCTTGCAGGCGGCCTTGCCGCGCTGGAAGCTCTTCAGCTCGTAGCCGCGGTCCAGGAAGGTGTCGGTGGCCGGGTCCCAGATCTCCTCGTCGATGCCGTTCAGGATGCCGAACAGGTCCGACGTGCGGTGCTTCAGCAGGCCTTCCATGCCGTGGCCGAATTCCGGGCGGTACTGTATCTCGCTCGCGTAGGTGGGGCTCACGGTAGTGATGAGGTCAGCGTAGACCAGGCCGGACTTCATGAAGTTGACCCCGCCGTAGAACTCCAGCTTCTCCGGCGTGAAGTCCAGCCAGGAGAAACCGGCCTTCAGCAGCGTCTCCTTGCCGAACATGCCCTGGTAGGCGATGTTGTGTATGGTGAAGACGCTGGCGGTCTTGGCGTAGAAGGAATCGATCTTGTAGAGCGTGCGCAGGTAGGCCGGCACCAGGCCGGTCTGCCAGTCGTGGCAGTGTATCACGTCGGGCTTGAAGCCTATGAACTTCGCCCCCTCCAGCACCGCGCGCGAGAAGAAAATAAAGCGTTCGTCGTTGTCCTCGTAGTCGCCGTGCGAGCTGCGGTACATGCCCGGGCGGTCGAAGTACTTGGAGCTCTCTATGAAGTACACCTCGGCCTTGCCCCACTGCACGCGGCTCATCGTCGCGGTCTCCACGCGGCCGCCCATCGGTATCAGGAAACTGCCGCCGGTGGCCTTCGGCGAGAAGGCGCCGCCGCCCACGTTGCGGTAGCGCGGCAGGAACAGCACCACCTCGTTGCCCTCGGTGCGCGAGAACACCTGCGCCAGCGCGCCGGTCACGTCGGCGAGACCTCCGGTCTTGCAGAAAGGGAAAGCTTCGCTGGCGGCGATAAGGATCTTCATAAGAGCTCCGTAACCCTAGATTTTGTACTTCCTGCCCGAGTTCAGCGTGTCCGCGGCGTCTTCGGGCGACACCGTGTTGATGTAGAAGCCGGTACCCCATTCGAAACCGGCCACGTGCGTGAGCTTGGGCATTATCTCTATATGCCAGTGGTAATGGGCCGCCTCCGGCTCCTGCACCGGCATAGTGTGTACTATCAGATTGTAAGAAAGGTCGGGCAGCGAGACGTTCAGCTTGCCCAGCGTGGTCTTAATGACTCCCGCCAGGTCCAGCGCCTCGCC
>CALMZU010000082.1 GCA_937870775.1 uncultured Elusimicrobia bacterium | reverse complement strand
GGGCTTCCGTCTTCGTGGACACGGTAGTGTCGCCGACTTATGAGACGGCGCTGGCGCAGATGGCCCAGGTAGCCGGCATCTCGGGACTTGAGAACAACAGCGTGCTCTTCGAGCTGGCCCACGACGACCCTGACGCCGTAAACAAGACAGCGGCCAACTGCCGCATAGTAGCCGGGCTCGACCTGAATATCTGCATACTGCGCTCCTCCGCCCGACGCTTCGGCTTCAGGAGGACGATACACGTCTGGATAACCAGGGAGGACGACCGCAACGCAAACCTTATGATACTCCTGGCCTACATTATCGCCGGGCACCCCGACTGGAAGAACTCGGAGATCTCCGTTTTCGCCTCTTTCCCGAGGGAAGAAATGGAAAACCAGCGGGAACGCCTTGCCCAGCGCATACTGCAGGAGCGCCTTCCGATCTCGCTTAAGCGCCTGAGGGTCACGCCGTACTCGGGAGAGGACCTGTTCGAGACTCAGGTAGTGCGCACCTCGGCCGACGCCGACCTGACCCTGCTGGGATTCGACACAGAGGCTTTCGCCAGAGCTGAAGGGGAATCAGTCTCGGCGTTCAAAGGACTTCACGACGTGCTTTTTGTGGACGCCCGCCAGGATATAGCGGTAAGGTGATAGCAGCCCCGCCCGGGGCGCGGCTTTAGCGGGGGAACGGCGGCGGTCAGCGGCGCAGGCTGTTGACCGCGTCGTCGACCTTCTGTATGAACTTTATAGCCAGCGCGGCGAGACCGCCTGGTTTAGGCGAATATGTCGTCCTCATCTCCTGAAGTTCCTTCCCCAGCTCCACCTTTATGGAATCGGACTTGGCCACCGACAGCACCTGCGAAGGGTAGACGCTGCGGTTGCCGGTCATCAGGAAGCTTATGACGCAGGCCACGGTAGCGTACGGAGCCACCGCCGGTCCGAACAGTTCCACGGCCATGATGCTGGCCGCTATCGGAGTATTGGCCGCGCCCGCCAGCAGCGCGCACATGCCTATCGCCGCGAAAGTGGCGTGATCAAGGTGCATTAGCCCGGCGTAAAGGCTGCCCGCGGTCGTCCCCACGAAGAAAATGGGAGTGATGATGCCGCCGCTGCCGCCGAAGGCCAGCGTAACCGACGTAAACACTGATTTCATGACGAAGTCGTACCAGTGCGCCGGAACGCCCATCAGGGAATCCTCCACCACGTCCAGGCCCAGGCCCAGGTAACGCCGGGAAGCTATCAGGGCCATTGCCACAAGCAAAGTCCCGCCGATAAGACCTTTATAGGGTTCCCATATGCGCAGGCCGTGCGCGCGTCTCTCGAAGTACTTCATCATCTCGATGAGCAGCATGGCGGCCAGGCCGCAGAAGACGCCGGCGAACATCACCTTGAGCAGGAAAGTCTCGGAGAACACCGGCACGAAGTTAAGCGGCCGGTAGAAATAGGTTATACCCATGGCCGAAGTGA
>CALMZU010000081.1 GCA_937870775.1 uncultured Elusimicrobia bacterium | reverse complement strand
GGCAGGTCATAGGCTGCAGGGTTGTGCCGGGCATGATCACGGCCCCGTGGCCCACCACTGCGCCCCGGCCCACCGTAACACGGCCCAGTCTGTAGTGGTATCCGGAATATTCGTGGCAGGAAACTATCGCCTCCTGCCCGATGATGCAATGGCTCTGCAATTCTATCAACCCGGGGAAATGCGGGTCGAGAAAAACCCCGGGTGAAATAAAGACGCCCTCGCCTATCTTGAAGCCCATGAGCCTGTAAATGAAAACCTTGAGCGGGGAGTAATCGATCCATCCCGCCAACCGGCCGACGGTAAAGCGGAAGTAGAACAGCGCCAGCGCGGCGCCCGGAAACAGCACGGAATGAATGAACGGGACACGTTCCTCCAGCGGGCAGGAGGTATCGAACTCGAACGTGCGCTCTGTGGCGTTCTTGAGAAAAGCTGCTATCCCTGCGCGTATTTCGTCTTTAAGCATTATTCTATCCAGAACCGGGGGTCTTTCTGCCTGTACAGCAGGTTATACGAGCAGGCCGGGACCATCCTTCCTTTTTCGTCGGGAACCAGGTCGCCGCAACGGCTGACCCTGTCGATATCGAAATTATCCTCGTCCATGTGCGGGTGGATGTAGACCGCCCGAATATGCTCCTCCGGCACCGTATCGCCGGCCTGGAAGGTCATGGCCCTCTTGCGCAGCGCTTGCAGCTCCGCAGCATCCCCGCCCTCCGCCCAGAGGCGGTTTATCCCGTCAAGCATCTCGCGCGCCAGCTCGCCGCTGGGGCGCGGCAGGTAACCGCCGGAAGCCGCGGCGCTGAGCTTGCGCTTGTCGGCCAGCCTGGCCAAAGGGGTTAGCCTGCCTGCGTTATGCAGGTAATAAGCCACCGAGTAGCAGAGCGGGTGGTAGCCTCCCAACGGAAAGAAGTCCTCCCGCGAGAACGGGCCGGCCTTCTCCAGCAGGCTCTCCACCTCGTCGATGGTTATATGCCGGCGCGGCTTGAAGTTTTCTCCGTTGCGGCCCGTGAACGTCATGTTCTGTATAGTGACGCTGCGCATGAAATCCCTGGCTATGTACTCGCGGGCGATCCCCGCCACCTCGGTATCGTTTACATCCT
>CALMZU010000080.1 GCA_937870775.1 uncultured Elusimicrobia bacterium | reverse complement strand
CCACAGCGCGGCGCCATGGGCGCCCGCCCCGTAAACGGCCAGCGGCCCGGGCAGGCCCGCCGTGTCCGCCGAGAAATACTCGGCGAAATGCCGCATGTTCCGCGCGCGCGGGGCCCGGGCCGCCGCGGCGGAAGGGTCGACGGTGCAGACGCGCCCGGCGCGCCGGGCCAGCCCGGCAGCCAGCGCTCCGGACCCGCTGCCTACCTCCACCGCCACGCCGCCGGCGGGCAGCCTTGGCAGCAGCGCCCCGAGCACCTGTTCGAGGTTCCTGGACATGCCGCCGGGCAGCACAGCCTTCAGCCGGTAAGAGACCGAGGAGTAGGCGGCGCTGGTGGCCGGCCTGAACGCCGCGTTGTATACCAGGCCGCAGCCGCGGCAGAAGGCCAGGCGTATCGGGGCCTTCGCGGCCGGCCGGCGCGGGGCGTCATAGAGCAGCGCGCTGGAAACGAAGGCCCCGTCCTGGGTGTAGACGTTCCGCTCTATGTCGCTGCCCCCGCAGGCCGGGCAGCCGGCTATGGCCCGGGTCACTTTCAGTCCGCCGCCTTGCCGAGGTAGTCGGAAAGCCTGGCGTTGCGGGGGATGTTCACCGCCTCGCAGCTCGGGTAGGGATTGCTGGGGGCGAAATCGTTTATCACCACCCGGGGGGAATGGTTGCAGCCCATTACCATGGCGTGGTAGGTTATGCCGTGCCTGGCGAAGAGCTTCTCGAGTTTCCGGCGGTAGGCCTCGGCGCGCGAGGTGATGAAGACCAGCTGCGCGCCGCCGGCGGCCAGCGCCTTCAGGGCTTTCACGTTCTCGGGCAGCATCTCCTCGTTGTTGCTCCAGTTCACCCGGCCGTAGCGGCCGCAATTCTTCATCACCACGCCGTCTACGTCCACCAGGTAGGTGGCGTGGCGGCGCTGCACCTTCAGCCAGTCCCCGAGCGTGCCCCAGTCCTCGAACGATCCCGCCTCGTAGTACGAGAAACTGGCGAGGCTCGACCCTATGCAGTAGGCTATCACGTGGCTGATGTAAAGCTCCCCGCCGACGAGTTCCGCGGCCTTGTCGCCGGACAGGCTGGCGTAGGCGCGCTCGAAGAGTTCGGCCGATTCGAACCCGTAAACCCCCAGGGAGACCAGGTTGGATTTTACGCGTTTCTCTATGATGTCGGTGATCAGGCCGGCCTCGTTGACCTTTATGAAGCTCTTCGCCGCGAGCCGCGAGACCTCGCGGTGCTCTATGTTCATGCCTATCACGAAGTTGCCGCGCGCGGAGTAGTCGGCGCCGACGAAGTTGTCCGAGTCCTTTATGACTATCTCGCCTTTTATGCGGTTGTCCTTTATGACCTTGTGTATGGTCTCGGCGACGCAGGACGTGAAATCCTTCAGCACGTGCACCTTTATCTTAGGCGACGGGAACACCTGCCTGAGTATCAGGCCGGCGTCGTAGCGCTTGTCGTGCTCCTTCACTATAACGATGTAGACCCGGTCGAAGAGGGACATGTCCACGGCGGAGAGGGCCTTTTTCAGCATCAGCTCGCCGTTGGGGTGGGTGAGCAGCCACTTCGGGCGCATGTCGGGGTAGCGGGTGGACCTGCCGGCGCACGGGACTATCAGCGTTCTCATCGGAATTCTCCTTTCTCTATTATGGACATCACTTTCAGCAGGCCGTCCCGCACGAAGCGCCTTACTCCGGCGGTGCGGGCGTAAGGCAGTATGCGCAGCAGGTTCATCAGCAGCGCGTGGTAGGCCAGCTCCGCGGCCCCGGGGCCCAGGCGTTCCCCGACGAGCCGCAGCAGTTCCTTCTTGAGCAGGTAGCAGCGTATCCGGGTGTTCTGGTCTATCTTCCTGTTCCTGTACGACCAGTAGAGCTCCAGGTCCTGCAGGAGTTTGCCGAGGTCGGCCAGCCCGGATTCATGGAAGGCGTCCAGGTGGTCTATCAGGTAGAAGCCGCGGCGGCTGACTATGATGTTCTCGAGGGTCATGTCGCCGTGGCAGGGCCCGGTGTAGGCGCCCTTCCAGGCGAAGCCGTCCAGCAGCGCGAAGGCCGCGCGCGCCGCGGCCCGCAGGCCGGGTTCCGGCTTGAGGGAGGCTATCTCCCTTTTCAGCGACGCCAGCTTGGCGTCGAAGAGCGGCTTGAGTTCCTCCGGCTCGCCGCGCCGCGCCGTGATCTCGTTGGCGAACAGCGCCGCTATCTCGGGGATCTCGCCGAGGTTCTGGGTTTCCAGGTACTCGGCCATGCTGATGCCGTTCACGTACTCCATTTCAAAATAGTAGAGTCCGCGCTCCATGCCCTCGGCCAGCACGGCCGGGGTCCGGAAGAAGGAGAAAGCCGCCTCCCGCTGCTTGGCGCACTGGCGGCGCAGGCGGGCGTTGTAGGCGGGGGACTTGGAGATCTTGCGTACGACGACGCGGCCGTCCCGCTCGAGCACTACGAGCGGACACCCGGAATGGCCGATAAGCTTCTTGCCGGCGGTCGTTTCGGCTTTCTTCATGATAGCGCCGCGCTGGCGCATATAAATTATATATTATTGCCGCCGCGTATCAGCCCGGCGTAGAGCGGAGTGCCGAGCTCCGCGAGCAGTTCGTGGCCGTTGGCCTGCGCCCGCAGCGCGAAAGCCCCGT
>CALMZU010000079.1 GCA_937870775.1 uncultured Elusimicrobia bacterium | reverse complement strand
ATACTTATTTCGACAAATAGGTATACTGTCCCCAGTTACGTATAATAGACATATGGACGAGAACAAGAAAGAAAGCTCGAGGCTGATGTCGCTGGACGTGTTCCGCGGCATAACGATAGCACTGATGATAGTGGTGAACACGCCGGGCAACCGCGAGGCCTACCCGATGCTGGACCACGCCGAGTGGAACGGCCTCACCTTCGCCGACCTGGTGTTCCCGTTCTTCCTGTTCATCGTCGGCGTCTCAATAGTCTTCTCGCTGTCGAAGCGCCTGGCCGAGGGCCGCGCGGAGGGACAGATAGCCAAGATAGCCAAGCGCGCGCTCATCATCTACGCCTTCGGCATGCTGCTCAACGCCATACCCAACTGGCACCCGTCGACCATACGCATACTGGGCGTGCTGCAGCGCATAGCCATCTGCTACTTCTTCGGCTCGCTGCTGTTCATAAAGACCAGCCTGCGCGCGCAGATAGGCATAGCCGTGGCCGCTCTTGTGGGCTACTGGCTTGCCATGACCTATATACCCGTGCCCGGCTACGGCGCCGGCATACTCACCAGGGAAGGCAGCCTCGCCTCGTGGCTGGACCGCGTAGTGCTGGGCGCGCACACCTACAGGCAGGGCCCATACGACCCCGAGGGCATACTGAGCACGGTGCCGTCGCTGGTCACCACGCTGATGGGAGTTTTCGCCGGGCTCTGGCTCAGGGCGCAGCGCGCGCCGCTGGACAAGGTGAAGGCCCTCGCGGCCGCCGGCCTGGGCTCGCTGGCGCTGGGCTGGCTGTGGGGCCAGGCCTTCCCCGTGAACAAG
Organism: uncultured Elusimicrobia bacterium; assembly: GCA_937870775.1. Lineage (GTDB taxonomy): Bacteria > Elusimicrobiota > Elusimicrobia > Elusimicrobiales > UBA9959 > UBA9959. Next base: position 1,418 of record CALMZU010000079.1, on the reverse strand, counting down.
GCGCTGTGGACCAGCTCCTACGTGCTGGTGACCGGCGGCCTGGCGCTGTGGCTGCTGGCCGCCTGCTACTGGCTCGTCGAGCTGAAGGCCGTAAAGGCGTGGGGCCGGCCCTTCGAGGTTTTCGGCCTTAACGGCATAGCCGCCTATCTGCTGCCCATCTTCCTGCTGAAGTTCCTGGTGCTCTACAAGGTGCCGGTGGCCGGCGCCGCCGAGCCCGAGCAGCTGCGCGTGATAGTCTGCGACGCGCTGTTCGGCGGCTGGCTGTCGCCGCTCAACGCCTCGGCCGCCTTCGCCTTCGGCTACGCCGCCCTGTGGATGGGCTTCTTCTGGCTGTTGTACCGCCGCAGGATATTCTTCAAGATCTGACGTGAAACGCCTCACCGTACTGCTGCTCCTCGCCGCCGGCTGCGCCGGGCGCCTGCCCGCGCCGCCGCGCGATCTGGCGCGGTTCGTCCCGGCCGGCATCGATACTTCGGCGCCGGCCATGGACGCGCTGACCGCCGGCCTGCGCGCCCGCGGCGGCGGCCTGGGTCTCAACGGCCTCGACGGCCGCGGCGAGAAGGTGTCGCGCGCGCTGGTACTGTTGCCGCATGACCGCGCCCGCGCCGGCGTCATCAGTTTCGAGATAGAGTCCGGCGCTTACGCCGGGGCTTACCAGTGCGAGGCCCTGGGCCGCGGCGACACCGCGCGCGAGCCGCATGAAGGCTGGGCGGCCGGCCTTATAGGCGGCGCCACCATCTACTACGCCCCGCAGGACCGCACCGACGGCGCCACCATCCCCGGCGTCTACGCGCTGCGCAACATACGCCCGGACCAATACGAGATAGCCGTGCTCGGCGGCGCGGACCCGGCCACGGAAGCCGAATTCCTGGCAAAGGTGAAAAACCCCGACGGGCAGCCCAAGCCTTTTTTCTCCGCCGTGTACAGGCACTGGTACAACAAAGGCTCCGACGCCGTGCCGGTGGACCTGGTCTGGGAGCCGGCCTACAATAAAGGCCCGCGCGTCATAGAGCGCCGGCCCGAGTCCTCCTCGCCGGAGGCCGCGGCGCGCCAGGCCGCGCAGCTGGCCCATAACCCGCGCTATTATCACGGCCCCTACGGCCGCACCGGCTTCGCCGTGCATACCGACCGCTGGGAATCCGACGAGCGCCGCCTGGACCCGCGCAACGCCGGCCGCGGCGAACTGGAAGATTTCCGCTGGCGCGATACCAGCGGCTGCGTTAAGCTGCGCCCCGGCTGCCTCTTGATGCTCAACCGCTTCATAGACGAGCAGACCTCCCTCGGCCGCCGCCCCCAGCTGCAGGTGATAGAGACCCCCCTGATGGACGCCGTCCCCCAAGGCGCCTTCCTCCGCTGACGCCGCCGTCCCCTTCCCCGTTGTTTTTTATAAGCGGTTTTGCTAATCTGACCTTGGGGTT
>CALMZU010000078.1 GCA_937870775.1 uncultured Elusimicrobia bacterium | reverse complement strand
TGCAGCGCCTGCAGGACGCCTTCTCGGCGGCCACCGGCGTGGCCTCGCTGATAACGCGCCCCGACGGCACGCCGATAACCCGGCCCAGCAATTTCTGCCGCCTCTGCAACGACATCATAAGGAGAACAGAGAAAGGCCGCCGCAACTGCGCTCTATCCGACACCACGATAGGCCGTCACAAGGCGGACGGTCCGGTAATGCAGCGCTGCCTGAGCGGGGGCCTGTGGGACGGCGGGGCCAGCATAACCGTGGGCGGCAGGCACGTCGCCAGCTGGCTGATGGGCCAGGTCAAGAACCAGGACTGCGACGAGAAGGAGATCCTTGCCTACGCGAGGGAGATAGGCGCCGACGAGGCCGAGTTCGCCCGGGAACTTGCAAAAGTCCCGTCCATGCCCAAAGAACAGTTCGCGAAGATCTGCGACGCGCTCTTCCTGATGGCCCAGCAGCTTTCGCTGAAGGCCTACCAGAACATACTGCAGGCCCGCGTGATAACCGCCCGGATCGAGGCCGAAAAGAAGGCCGAGCTGCTGAACGCCGAACTGCTGGCCAAGAACCAGGAGATGGAGAGCTACCTCTACATCAGTTCGCACGACCTGCGCAGCCCGCTGGTGAACATACAGGGTTTTGCCGAGAGCATAGCCAAGTACTGCGCCGAACTCGGCCGGCTGCTCCCCCAGGAGAAGGGAAGGCCCAAGGTGCTCCTGGAGGAGAAACTGCCCGAGGCCGTGAGTTTCGTAACGTCGAGTTCGGCGAAGATGGACTCGCTGATAAACGGGCTCCTCAAGATATCCAGGCTTGGACGGGTGGAGATGCGGCCCGAACCGCTGGACATGGAGAAGCTCGCCGCCGAGGTGGTCAAAACGGCTACCTTCCAGCTGCGCGAGGCCGGGGCGGAGGTATGCCTTGGCCTGCTGCCGCCCTGCCGCGGGGACAGGGCGCAGCTGTCGCAGGTGTTCTCCAATTTCGTGGACAACGCGCTCAAGTACCGCGACAAGTCGCGCCAGCTCCGCATAGAGATCTCGGGGCGGGACACGGGCCGCGGTACCGTCGAATACACGGTATCGGACAACGGCAAGGGCCTCACCGAGGAGCAGGCCGCCAAGGTCTGGCAGCTCTTCTACCGCGCCGACCCGCGCGGCGAGGTGAAGGGCGACGGCCTGGGCCTGACCATCGTTAAGCGCATAGCGGACCGGCACGGCGGCCGGATAAAGGCCGCGCCGGGCAGGGACGGCGGTGCCGTTTTCACGCTGGAACTGCCCAATTCGCAGGAGGGGGGAAAATGACCGAAGAAGAAAGGGAAAGGCCGGTCACCATACTGATAGCCGAGGACGACGACGGCCACGCCCGGCTGATAGCCGAACATTTCTCCGACGCCGGCGTCACCAACCCGCTGCTGCGCCTGAGGGACGGCCTGGAAGCGCTGAACTTCTTCATGGGCGGGGGGAACGGCCCGCGCGCCGAGGCCGGCGCGCCTTACCTGCTGCTGCTGGACATAAAGATGCCCGGGCTCGACGGCATAGAGGTGCTAAGGCGCCTGAAGGGCGACCCGCGCTACGCCACGCTGCCCATCATCATGCTGACCACCACCGACGACCCGCGCGACGTGGAGGCCTGCTACCGCGCCGGCTGCAACAACTACCTGACCAAGCCGGTGGCCTTCGCCCAGTTCGCCGAGGTGGTGAAAAGGCTGGGGCTGTTCATCTCCATAGTGAAGGTCGCCCGTCTGCCCGGCGAATAAATTGCTAAAATTTAACTGCGCCGCTCCGGCGGCGCGGCTATGCCGGTAATAAAAGCCACGACGAAGAACATACGAAAGGCCGCCGCCCTGCTGAGGGAAGGCGGCGTCGTGGCTTTCCCCACCGAGACGGTTTACGGCCTGGGCGCCGACGGCACGGACCCCGGGGCCTGCGCCCGGATCTTCGAGATCAAGGGCCGGCCGCGCTTCGACCCTTTGATACTCCACGAATGCTCCGCCGCTCGCGCCGGGAAGTTGTTCTCCCGCGTCCCCGCCCCGGCGAGGCGCCTGATGCGCAGGTTCTGGCCGGGTCCGCTGACGCTTGTCCTCCCGAAGAGCGCCGCGATACCGGATATAGTCACGTCCGGTCTCAGGACGGTGGCCGTGCGCGTGCCGGCCAACCCCGTGGCGAGGGCCCTGATAAAGGCCGCCGGGCGCCCCGTGGCCGCGCCAAGCGCCAACCGCTTCGGCCGGCTCAGCCCGACGACGGCCGCGCACGTGCGGCGGCAGCTGGGCGAAGGACCGGACCTGATACTCGACGGCGGCAGGACGTCCATAGGCGTGGAATCCACGATAATCACCTTCAGGAGCGGCAGGCCCGTGCTGCTGCGCCCCGGCGGACTGCCGCTGGAGGACATAGAGGCCGTGGCGGGCAAGGCCTCGGCGCCGGAGCCGGGAGGGGACAAGAACCCGGCCGCTCCCGGCTGCCTGAAGAAGCATTACGCGCCCAAGGTGCGGCTCAGGATAATCGCCGGGCCGGAGGGGATAAAACCTTCGCGCCGCGCGGCGTACCTGGCTTTCTCGAAGAGGCCGGCCGGCCGTTGGAAGGCCTCCGCGGTGCTGTCGCCCTCCGGCGACCTGCGCGAGGCCGCGGCCTCGCTGTTCGCCGCGCTGCACCGCCTGGAGCGCTGCGGAGCCGCCGTGATATACGCCGAGCGCGTCCCCGCCCGCGGCCTGGGCCGCGCCATAATGGACAGGCTCAAGCGGGCCTCCGCCTGAGCCGCGGGCGGCGAACGATTTTATGAAGAAGACAGAAGCCGCCATCGAGATAGTAAAGAAATTCATACAGAGCGACCCGGTGAAAGCGTCACAGGCGCTGGAAGGACTGCCGCCGAGGGACGCGGCCCAGATCCTGCGCGACCTGCCGCCGCACACCGCGGCGCAGTGCCTGGAGAACCTGCCGCCGGGGCCGGCCGCCGCGATGCTCGCCTGTCTGACGCACCGCGAGGCGGCCGAGGTGCTTCACCGCACCGGCAAATACCACGCGGCCGACATCTTCCGCCGCCTGGACCAGGATTTTTCGAGGGCGGTGATACCGCTTCTCGACGAGGACTTCTCCAAGGGGATGTCCGACATACTGGCCTACCCCCCGGACAGCGCCGGCCGCATGATGCACACGGACTTCACGGCCTTCCGCTGCGGCACCAGCGTGCGCGAGGCCATAACCCGCCTCCGGCAGCTCGCCCGCCGGCAGCTGCCCAGCGCCTCTTACTGCTACGTCACCGACCAGGGCAACGCGCTCCTGGGCGTGCTGAACATGCGCGACCTGCTGCTGGCCTCGCCGGAAACCCCGGTAGAGGAGATCATGATAAAGGACGTGCTGAAGGTGTCGCCGTTCACCGACCGCGAGGAGCTCATAGCGATAGCGGCCCGCCGTCACTACCTCGCCGTGCCGGTGGCCGAACCCAACGGGCGCCTGATAGGCATTGTCAACACAAAGAACATCATAGCTTCGACGGAGGAGGAGGCCACCGAGGACCTGCAGATACTCTTCGGCGCCAGCGCCGAGGAACGCGCCTTCTCGACCTCCTGGTTCAAGATCACCCGGCGCCTGCCCTGGCTCACCGTCAACCTGGCCACGGCCTTCCTCGCCGGCGCCGTCGTGGCGCTGTTCGAGGGGATCATAGCGAAGGCGGCCGTGCTGGCCGTGTTCCTGCCGGTCATAGCCGGGCAGGGCGGCAACGCCGGCACGCAGACCCTGGCGGTGGTGCTGCGCGGCATGCTGATGCGGGAGGTCTCGCCGGACAACGCCTGGCGCGTGGTAAGAACGGAGATCTACGTCGGGGCGGTCAACGGCGCCGCTACGGGCGTTATCACGGCCGCCGCGGCCTGGCTCTGGAAAGGCAACCCCTGGCTTGGCCTGGTGGCCGGGCTTTCCATGGTGATAACGCTGATCGTGGCGGGGCTGAGCGGGGCCATGATACCGGTGCTGATGAAGCGCCTAGGTTACGACCCGGCCCATTCTTCCGGCATTTTCCTGACCACCGTCACCGACGTGATAGGCTTCTTCTCGTTCCTCGGCCTGGCCTGGCTGCTGCAGGGCAGGCTGATATGAACGCCGCCGGGCTCATGCGCGAACTGCGCGCCGCCTCCGACCCAGCGAAGGCCGCCGTGCTGCTGCGCTTCTTCAAGACCGGCAAGGGCGAGTACGCCGAGGGGGACAAATTCCTCGGGCTGACCGCCCCGGTCGCGCGGGCCATCGCCCTGAAGTACGCCGGCCTCCCTCACGGCGAGATCCTGAAGCTGCTGCGCTCGCCGGTACACGAGGCGCGCTCCTGCGCGCTGGCGATCATGGTGCGCCGTTTCGAACGCGGCGAAGACGGGGAACGCCGGCTCATTTACGACGCGTACCTGGCGAACACGGCTTTCATAAACAACTGGGACCTGGTGGACCTGAGCGCGCCGCAGATAGTGGGCGGCTGGCTGAAGGACAGGAGCAGGGCGCCGCTGTACAGGCTGGCGGCCTCTGAACTGCTCTGGGAGCGGCGCATAGCCATGCTCGCCTGCTTCGCCTTCATAAAGGACGGAGACTGCGCCGACGCGCTGAAGATAGCCCGGCTGCTGCTCGGCGACAGGCACGACCTGATGCACAAGGCCGTGGGCTGGATGCTGCGGGAGACGGGGAAACGCTGCTCCGAGAAGGCCCTTACGGATTTCCTCCGCGACAATTACGCGCGCCTGCCGCGCACCGCGCTGCGCTATGCCATAGAGCGCTTCCCGGCGGCGCGCCGGGCCAGGATGCTGAAAGGGGATCTAGACTGACGCCGGAAGAGGATAAAAGAAAAGGCCCGGTCCCCCGGGCCTTTTCTTTTTACGGGGGGCTCAAGCCTTGTAGATCTTAAAGACCTCGGCCAGGAGCAGGAACTGCGCGGCGTGCGCTGGCGCGCCGGCCGGCAGCGAGATGCTGACGCGCTTGCGGTAATCGCCGAGCTTCGCGTAGAAGTCCAGCGCGGCCTTCTCCTCCATCGCCTTCACCTTCGCGAAATCTATCAGCAGCCTGCCCTTGGTCTCGCGCAGGTAGGCGCGCAGGTCCTCGGCCAGCTTCTCTCCCTGGCGGCCGTCCAGCGCGCCCTCGAGGCGCACCTTCAGCTGGTTGCGCCGGCCGTCGTATTCCTCGACGAGCACCTGCAGGCGCTGCGGGACGTTGTACTTCTGCAGCTGCGCCTGCAGCCATTCTTTCGTGAACGGCTCGGGCGGCAGCCGCCAGCCCTTGCGGGTCATGGCCGGGTTCTGGAACAGGTTGAAGCGGAGCTTGAACGAGGTCCACAGGGCGAGCGCCAGGGCGCCGTACTTCAGCGCGCGCTCCGCGGCCGTGGGCCGGCCGAGCGCCGCGTAGACGCGGTTCTTGATGCGGTGCACGATGGCGCGCGCGCGCAGCGTGGGCCCGAACAGTTCGCCGGGCAGGTACATCGGGTAGGACATCCTGAGCGTGCGCGCGAAACGCGCGGCCTTCAGGCGCAGGAAAGCGTTGGGGGAATCCTTGTGCTTCAGGTAGCCGGTCAGCGTAGTGTCCATCACGCGGTATATCGACGGGCCCAGCTCGCGGAAATCCTGATCGTAGCACCAGCGCTGCATCTTCTCCACCACCTGGCCGGTCATGTGCGGGTGCTCGGTGAGCGAACGGAAGCCGCTGGCCCAGTGCCAGTAATGCTCGGGGTTCTCGGCGAACTCCCGGCGGAACAGCCCCTGCGACTTCACCTTCTCGTAGAGCGGCGTGCCGGGGTTCGGGTTATAGATCATGAACTGGCACAGGTCGGGCTTCAGCGACATCAAGTGCTTGTGCTCGGCCTTTATGATCTCGGGGGTCTGGTAGTCGAAGCCGACTATCATCGAAGCCAGCACGGTTATGCCGTTAGCCTTCAGCGCCGCGATGATCTCTTCGGGGGACTTGTCGTTGGCGCGCTTGGCGTAGCCGGAGCGTTCGCCCTCGTAGCCCACCCAGACGCCGTCCACGCCCATCTCCAGCAGTTCCTCCGGCGTGTACATCGAGAGCGCCTTGAACGACGCGAACACGAAGATCGACAGCGGCCGGCCGCCCTTCACGACGAGGTCGCGGAACTCCAGCGCGCGGTCGCGGTTCAGCAGGAACTCCTCGTCGAGGATGGTGAACTCGGCCTCGGGGTTGTGCTCGAGGTGCTGGCGCACGACGTTGTACACGTCGGCGCCGGTGTGCAGCAGGCGCAGGTGCTGGCGCTTGAAGAAGTGCGAGGTGGAGCAGAAGTCGCAGCCGTTGGGGCAGCCGAGGCCGGCGAAGATCATGCCGGTGTAGGAGACGGTCTTCGAGAAGACCTTCAGGCTGCTGCCGATGAAGGGGTGCTTGTGCTGCGCCAGCGGCGGCTGGCCCAGCAGGTCGCGCATGAAGGCCACGCCCTCGCCGCGGCAGATATGGTCGCCGTACGGCGTCAGCGCCTCGTCGGGCAGCACGGTGCCGAAGCCGCCGAGTATGATCCTGGAATTAGGGGAATACTTGCGGACCAGCGCGGAGACCTCCTTCATGCGGTGGTAGGTCACCATGATGAAGGAGATGCCGACGTAATCGTAGCCTTTCTTCAGTTCCTTTATCAGTTCGCGGCTGGACGGGTAGTGCAGCACGACGGTGGGATTCTCGAGGTTCTCGGCGATATAGTCGAGGCCGAACTGCTTGTGCACGGCGCGGGGGCTGAACATGCCCTGCGCGCGCGTGATCTGGGCGTGCAGCAGTTCGTAACCTACGCTCTCGGCGTCGCCGTAGGCGGTACCGAGGGGCTTCATAACACTCGTCAAAAGCAGCTTGGGCTGATGTGATCGTGTCACAATGGTCTCCGGATATTAAGGGATACCTCTATTGTACGAAATTCAGGGGCCCCGGGTCCTGGCTTTCAGGCCGCGCGGCGGGAGAGTAGTTCGCGGTAGTATTCGAGCGTGCGGCGGCCCATTATGGCCGTGCTGAAGCCTTCCCGCACCCTGGCCACGGAATTGCGGGAGAAGCGCTCGCGCAGGGCGGGGTCGGTCAGCACGCGCCCCAGGCGGTCGGCCATGGCTGCGCTGTCGCCGGGAGGGAACAGCAGCCCGGTCTCGCCGTCGGTCACTATCTCGGCGTTGCCCGAGATGCTGCCGGCCACGGCAGGCACGCCGGCGGCCATGGATTCGCGTATGCTGCCGCTCAAGGCCTCGCCCTTTATGGCGGCGTTCACGCTGACCGACGCCGCGGTTAGCAGCCGCTCCACGTCGTTCCTGAGACCGAGGAAACGGCAGCGGTCCGCCGGCAGGCCGGCGGCGGCGCACAACGCCTTCAGTTCAGGAGAATCGGTGCCGCGCCCGGCGAAGACCAGCGCGAAGTCGAGGCCGCGCGCGCGCAAGATCTTGGAGGCGGCCGCCAGCACGTGCTGTCCTTTGTGCTCGCTGAAATTGCCGATCAGCATCACGACGGGCAGGCCGGCGGGCAGCGCGAGCTCGGAGACGATGCCCGGGTCCGGCGGCCGGGGGGAGAAACGCTCCGGGTCGGTGCCGCTGTATATGGTGCGCACGCGCCCCGGCTCGAGGCCGCATTCAATGAGCTGGGCGCGCACGGAATCGGCCACGGCTATGGCGCCGTCTATCAGGCGGCTGGTGTACTTCAGCCGCGCGAAGCGGCCCTTCACTATCGGGTGCGAGACGCGGCGGGTGAAGATGAAGACCGGCTTGTGGCGGGCGAGGAACTTGGCTATCAGGCCCATGGCGTGGGCCTTGGGGTGGTGGGCCTGCACCACGTCGGGGCGCTCGGCGTCCAGCAGGCGGGCCAGCGCGAAGGCCGTCTTCAGGTCATAATCGCGTTTCGGACGGAAATGCACCACGCGGAAACCGTCGGCCGCGGCCCTGCGCCCCAGGTCCCCGTCCGCGGGACAGGCGATAATGTTGTCGTGGCCCGCCGCGCGCAGCTCGCGCGCCAGGAAAAGGGCCTGCGCCGCTCCGCCGGACCAGCCGTATGCCTCGCTGAGGTGTATTATCTTCATGTTGGTCCCAGGTACCGTATAGGTCCAAAAACCGGGCCCGCGTAGGCCCTTGCGGGCTCGACAAAACGGGTTCCGTCTGTTAGATTATAGTATATCGAGGCATGACGGGGAGAATAACCGTGAAACTTATAACTTTAATAGTTCTCGCACTCGCGCCCGCCGCGGCTTCCGCCCAGAGCCTGGAATCCATAAGCGCCAGGGACCTCAGGGAGACCTCGGCCTTCGAGGTACCGGCGGCGAGGACCGCCAACTTCTACCTTGACGCCGGCTCGTACGACCCGCTGCTGATGAGCGGCAAGCCGGGGCAGCGCCTGCACGTGATAGGCGGCAAGATAGAGATCCCCGGCATAAACGGCGACCTCGAGTTCGCCCGCCAGTACCGCCAGCTGGCCTACAGCCGCCACGACCTGCAGAGCGACGTGGCGCTGGCCGTGTACACCAAGAACCTTCCCAAGACCCTCTTCCAGGTGCTGTTCGGCATCATACAGGACAACGGCAACCCCGCCGGCGGCACCTACAACGACATCAACCCCGTCGTGCAGGACCCGCAGGTCGCGCCCATGCCCACCGAGGAACAGATAAAGGCGCTCGACATCCCGGCCGACGAGAAGGAGCGCATGATAGTGCAGCTGCACAACTCCAAGCTGCAGATAGACGGCCGCATCAACCCTTTCCGCAAGAAAGAGATGCTCAACATGATGATGCAGATCATCAACGAGGAGCGCGCCAACGGCATAGAGCCCAGGTTCGGCGAGCCGCACGAGTGGAGCCCCCAGTTCATACAGTACTGCAAGGACAAGGGCGAGGTCATCCCGCTCAACTTCACCAAGCTGCTCACCGCGCTGGCCAGCGGCGTCACGTCGCGCCACTTCAAGACCGGCACCGAGGCCGCTCTGATAAACGAGATCCTCGCGCGCCAGGACAATTCCATGACGATGGACCAGGCCTTCCGCGCCAGCTACCGCCTGAATAACGGCGACGTGTACCTGACCATACTCACCATAGAGAACATCCTCTCCGACAACTGGCGCCACCCGGACCGCGACAAGCTGGCCGTCACCCGCAAGCTGGCCACTATCAGCAATTTCTACCAGGGCAAGGGCGACAAGTACGGCGCCTGGTACCACTTCCACGGCATCATGCTCTACGGCTACGTGCGCGGCGGGCTGCGCGCGGCGCTGATAGGCGCCACCGAGAGCGTCGGTTCGCACATCCTCTCCGGCGGCGTCGACGAGCAGCAGGAGGATTACGTCAACTCCACCGGCGGCAAGATAGGCGCCAGGCTCGCCAAGATCATGCGCGACAAGGTCTACCTCTCGTTCAGGCCCGACCGCGACTACTGCGACCCGAACGTCTACCTGGACCTTACCGAGGATTTCCGCGACCGCATAGAGTTCGTCGAGAGCAAGGAGTTCAAGGCGGACCTGCGCGAGAACGGCCTGTGGCTCAAGAGCCTCAACCGCGACTACCTCGACTGCCACGTCGAGGTCATGTACAACGACTATACCGGCAAGCTGAACTCGAAGAACCTCGTGAAGCAGGACCACGTGGACTTCAAGGCCGGCAAAAGCCGCTACTTCGGCATCAACACCTTCGACGAGCTGACGATAGCCCGCGCCTTCATCTCTGGCTGCCTCCAGCAGCAGACCCGCGGCGGCGGCCCGCAGCGCGGCTTCAGGGTGGACGCCGCCAGGTAACAGGAGCGGCGCGCGGAAGGGAGGGAGCTTTACGGCTCCCTCCTTTCTTTTTCCGGCCGGATTATATACACTGGTCACAGTCAAGGAGGCATTATGCAGAACTTCGATTTTTCCAACCCCGTGCGGATCGTGTTCGGCCGCGGCGTCATACCCGAACTCGGCCCGGCCGCGGCCAAGGCCGGGCGCAAGGCGCTCCTGGTATACGGCGGCGGCAGCATAAAGAAGAACGGCGTCTACGAGGCGCTCACCCGCGCGCTCAGGGAGAACGGCGTCGCCTTCGCCGAGCATTCCGGCGTGAAGCCCAACCCGGTGCTGTCGCACGTGCGCGCCGGCGTAGCCAAGGCCCGCGCCGAGGGCTGCGACATGATAATAGCCGCCGGCGGCGGCTCGGTGATAGACGAGAGCAAGGCCATAGCCGCCGGCGCGAAGTACGGCGGCGACGTCTGGGATTTCTTCTGCGGCAAGGCCGAAGTTGAAAGCGCCCTGCCCCTCTTCACGGCGCTGACCATACCGGCCACCGGCTCCGAGATGAACAGCGGCTGCGTGGTCACCAACGAGGAGACCCGTCAGAAGTACTCGGCCGGCGGCCCCGCGCTGTTCCCGCGCGTCTCGGCGCTGGACCCCGAGGCGACCATGACGCTGCCGCGCGAGCAGTCCGCCTACGGCGCCGTGGACGCCATAGCGCATATCATAGAGAACTACTTCACCACCTCCGACGCCGACAACGCCGTCACCGACGAGCTCGTGCACGCGGTGGCCCGCTCGGTGATAGCCTCCACGCGCCGCATAATGAAGGACCCGAAGGACTATAACGCCCGCGCGTCCATGATGTGGTCCGCCACGCTGGCCCTGAACGGCCTGGCCAACTGCGGCTACGGCGGCGGCGGCTTCATCAACCACGCCATAGAGCATTCGCTCAGCGCCTTCTACGACATACCCCACGGCGCGGGCCTGGCCATAGTGATACCGGCCTGGGCGGGAAAATACCTTGAGCGCGGCGGCAGGGCCCGCCTCGAGAACTTCGGCAGGGGCGTGTTCGGCGAGGCCACGGCCGAAGGGACCATAAAGGCGATGGAAGCCTTCTTCCGCGAAGTGGGCGCCCCGGTGCGCCTCGGCGAGCTGAAGATCCCCGCGGCGGACATACCTAAGGTCGCGGCCAACGCCGCGGCCACCGTAAAGCTGTGGGGCATGGAGATGCAGCAGCCGGAGATAGAGGAGATACTGCGCGCGGCGCTGTAACCCCGTCGGGGGGGAAATGAAAAAGCCCGGGCCTTCCCGGGCTTTTTTCATGCGCGGCCGGTTCAGGGCAGCACGTACTCCAGGTAGCGGCGGTACATGCGCACCGCGCGGTCCGCCGAGCGGAACACCGGCAGCCCCAGGTCCTGCGCCAGCGCGCAGTAAGGCTCGAACCTCGGGCCGGCCGCGCAGCAGAACACCATAGGCTTGCCGGCCTCGCGGGCGGCCGCGGCCGCGTCCTTGAGGAAGGACTTGTCCAGGTCGTCGGGCCAGGCGCCGCCCTTGGGGACGGTGCTCATGGCCGCCGTGAGCGGCACCATGGACACCACGGCGCCGGAGAACTCGTCCGAGGCCAGCACGGCCTTCATCACGCCGCCTATGGCCGCGTCGGTGGCCATCGGGGTGATGTCCAGCGGGTTCTTGGCGTCCACCAGCCCGTCGAGGCGGTGTTCCTTGAGCACCTTTTCCACGCCGGAGGCCACGCCGGGGCCCATGTCGGCCGTCATGCGGCCGGTGACGCCGTCGGCCATGCCGGCGGCCTCGAAGCCGGCGTTGCTGAAGAAGAACGTATTGCCGTGCTTCAGCCTGAAGCCGGCGAAAGAGCAGGCCAGCGCCGCGAGGTCGCTGAACTCGTCGAAACTGTCGGCCACCAGAGCGCCCGCGTTCTCCATTATCAGGCGCGTCACCAGGTAGTCGCCGGCTATGGAAGCGGTGTGCCCCATCACGGCCTTGCAGCCGACGGCGGTACGGCCGGCCTTGTAGAGCACCACCTGCTTGCCCTTGGAGCGGGCCTTCTCTATCACCTTCGCGAGGGCCAGGCCGTCGCCGGGCTTGAAGCCCTCCATGTACACCAGTATCACCTTCAGGTCTTCCTCGTCGGCGAGGCGCTCGACGTAGTCGGGCACGGTCACGTCCTGCTGGTTGCCCACGGTCACGCTGTAGGCCGGCTTCAGCCACGGCAGTTTGCTTATCGTCGAGATGACGAAGGCGCCGCTCTGGCTGACGAAGGCGGTCCTGGCGTTGTAGGGGTTCTCGCCTATCGGGTGGGCCAGCTTGTACTCGGGGATGAAGAACGTGTTGAGCTTGGAGCCGTTGAGCACGATGCCCATCGAGTTGCCGCCGGAGATGGCGAAGTCCGGGTTCTTCTCGCGGGCGCGGGCCAGCGCGTCCATCACGGTGCCGGCCATGCCCTCGGAACCGGCCTTCTCGCCCATGCCGCCGGAGATCAGCACCACGCCGTTGACCTTGCCGGAGTCGCCGGCCTCGGCTATCACGCGGGGCACCTCGGAGGAGGGGACGGCCACCACGTACATGTCCACCTTCTCGGGCAGGGCCGCCGGCGAAGGCACGCACTTTATGCCGTCTATCTCCGGCACGCCTTCCTTCACTATATAGGTATGCTCGCGCGGGAAGCCGGCCTTCACGATGTTGTTCGCGATGATGCGGGCCATGTTCATCTTCTTCTCGCTGACGCCGACCACGGCCGCGGCGCCGGTATGCAGCAGGCCGTGCACGGCGTTCTTCGAAGGCCTCTGGCGGGGGGCGGTCTTCCTGGCCTTGCGGAAACGCAGCACGCCGTCGAGGGCCGTCAGGCGGCCGCGGGCCACGGCGAGGGGATTCACCTCGAACTCCTCTATGGCCCAGTCCGAGGAGCCTCCGTCGCGGAAATATTTCATCAGGTGGGCGAAGCCCTCGAGCCACTTCACCATCTCGCCGTCCTGCGCCAGGCGCTTGCCGCCGCGCACGTTGCCGGAGACGTATTTCCAGATCCAGCTGCCGGCGAGGAAATCAGACCAGGCCTTGGAATTATAGGCCAGGTCGGCGGGCATTACCGCCGGGGTTATGCCGGGCACCAGCGACTTCGTGAGGGCCTCGGCGTTGGTGCCGCCCGGGCCGAGGGTTATAAGCGGGCCGAAGGCGTCGTCGGAGCGGGCGCCGAGCAGCAGTTCCTCGCCCAGCGCGAAAGCGGCGTGGGGGAGGAATTCGACCATCATGAAGGCCTCGGCGTCGGCGAACTTGGCGGCCATGGCCTTGAGGGCCTCCTCCATGGCGGAGGCGCTGCGCTCCAGCACCTTCACGCCGCCGCTCTCGGTCTTGTGCAGCGTCTTCGAAGAGACGAGTTTGAGCACGACCTTGTCGCCGGTGAAACGGCCGGCGGCGTCGGCGGCCGCGGCGGCGGGATCGAGCCCGGCGGCGGGATACAGTGCGTACTTGGGAGCCTCCAGCCCGGCGAGGCTCATCACCTCGTAGACCTCGGGTTCGCTGAGGCTCTTGCGCCCCTCGGCGCCGGCTTTCGCCAGTATCTTCTCGACAGCTTCGAAGTTCTCCATATGTTCTCCTGTCAGCCTATCTTCGTCACCCGGGCCTTGCGGGCGTAGGTCAGCGCCTGGTCCCTGTCTATGAAGCCGGCCCCGAGGCTAAGGCAGTCGGAGGCCGCGGAACCGGCGGCCAGCTTCAGCGTCCGTTCAAAATCGTAACCGTTCAGGAAACCGAAGAGGAAACCGGCCATGAACGAGTCCCCGGCGCCCACGGCGCTCTTGAGGCGGCCGAGCGGCGGCGGCGAGACGCGCCACAGCCCGAACGGCGAGGCCGCGTAGGCGTGGTCCGGTCCGTCGGTGACTATCAGCGTCTTAAGGCCGGCGCGGGACTTGCGCCTGAAATAGGAATGCACCGCGGCGGCCGAGAAGCGCGCCCCGGAAAGTTCCTGGAACTCATAGCGGTTTATCTTCACGCCGCCGGCCCCGGCGGCAACGGCCTCGGCCAGCGCCGGGCCGCTGGTGTCGAAAACGATGAAGCAGCCGCTCCGGGCGGCCAGCCGGACCAGCGAGGCGTAGAAGCCCTTCTTGAGACCGGCGGCCACGCGGCCGCAGACGGCCGCGGCGCGGAAGCGCGGCACCAGGGCGCCGAATTTTTTCAGGAAGCCGGCCTGCGCTGAGGCCGGCACGGCCGGGCCCTCCTCGTTGAGGTCGGTGGTGCGGCCGCGCCTGTCCACCACGGTGTAGCAGACGCGGGACTCGCCGCCGGAGTGCCGCTCGAGGAAAGCGCCGAAGCCCTCCGCGCGCAGACGCTCGGCTATCCAGCGGCCGTTGTGGCCGCCGACGAAACCTGCTATCGGGGCCTCGAGGCCGAGCGAGCGCAGCGTGCGCGCCACGTTCACGCCTTTGCCGCCGGGCAGGGTTATGGGGTTGGAAAGCCTGTAGATGTTGCCTCTCTCGAAGGACGGCAGGGCCACGGTCTTGTCCACCGAGAGGTTCAGGTTTACTATGAGGGCGTTCATGTTCCACAGAAAATCTAGCATTTTTAAGCCGGAGTTTTGAAGGAGGCCGGCGGGGGAAGTTTATATAATGTAGGACATGAAGAAATTCATAAAGGCCGCGCTGTGGGGCGCGGGGGGGCTGGCGCTGCTGATGGCCGGCGCCGCGCTGGCGCTGAAGCTGTACTTCACGCAGGCCAGGCTCAAGGCGCTGGTCACGGAATTCGCCGCCCGCAACCTGGGCCGGCAGCTGACTTTCGACAGCGTCTCGCTGAACCTGTCGGGCCTGTCCATAACCGGCCTGAAGGTCTCCGAATACCCCGACTTCCGCAAAGGCGAGTTCTTCACCGCCTCCTCCTTCTCCGTACTGCCTTCCTTCAGGGCGCTGCTGCGCGGCGAGGTCAAGATAAACTCCGTCTCGGCCTCCGGCCTGGACATGCGGGTGGCCGAGGTAAGGAAGGACACCTACAATTTCTCGGACCTGCTGGCGTCGCGCCCGGCGGCCGCGGCGCGCCCCGCCCCGAAGGCCGCGGCCCCGCAGCGCCGGCTGTCGGTATCCAGCCTGAAAGTGCGCGGCTCGCGCTTCAGCTACCGCGGCGCCGACGGCATGGCGGTAACGCTGCGCGACATAAACCTCTCCGCCTCCGGCATCTCTCCCGACGGGATGTTCCCGGTGGAGGGGGACTTCACGCTGGACGTGGCCTCACCGTACCTTACCGCCTCCATGCCGGCCAGGCTGAAAGGCCGCCTGTCGCTGGGCGGCTTCGACCCGGCGAAGGGCAAGGCCGAGATAGACAAGGCCTCGCTGCAGCTCGGAGGCGTGAAGGCCGAATTCCGCGGCTCGCTGGCCGGCCTGCTGGAGCCGGACGCAAAACTGAAACTGAACGTAAAACCTTTCTCCACGGCCGACCTCAGGCCGGTGTTCAAAGGCCTGCCCGCCAGGATACTGCTGCCGGAGATAGACGCCGACGCCGACCTGAAGCTGACAGCGCGCGACGTGAAGCTGCGCTCCGTGAAACTGATGGCCGGGCCGGTGCGCGCCGCGATCAAGGGCCGCGCCGCCTGGAACCCCGCCGTGACCTACGATATCGAGGCCGCGGTAAAGGCGCAGGTCCCGGAGATAGACACCACTTTGCTGGCCCGCAAGGCCAGGCAGTACCCGGTGCCGCCGGGCCTCAAACTGCCGCTTTCGGACCTGTCCGCCGACGTCAGGCTGAAGGACGGCTACGCGGACGTCAGGGCCTTCTCGCTGCGCTCCGGGCCGCTGGACGCCGACGGCCGGGCGGGCGTGGCCTTCTCGGGTCCTGGCCTTAAGGCCTCCGGCCGCGCCAAGGCCGCGGTAAAGGACCTCGGCCGGGCCGCGGCCATAGCCCCGTCGAAACTCGGGGCCTACGCTCTTTCGGGCTCCGCCTCCGCCGATGCGGAATTCTCCTGGGACGGCAAGGCCGCGGCCAGAGGGCGCGCGGCGCTGAACGGCGCCGGGGCCTCCTTCGCCGGCCACAAGCTCAGCGCCCTCTCCGGCGTCGTCGACTTCACCATGGACTCGGCCTCGTCTAAAAAACTGGAGGGGAAGCTCGACGGCGAGGCGCTGCAGGCCTCTTTCTCGGCGCGCTCCGTCACCACCCATCCGAAGGCGGAGTTCGACGTGAAGCTTGCGAAGCTGCTGCTAAAGGAAACCCCGGCGTCCGGCGCCGCCGCAGGTCCCGACGCGGGGGAAAAGGCCGCGGCCGCCGCCCCCTTCTACGCCGACGTTTCCGGCCGGGTGGAACTTGGCGGCATCGAGCATCCGAATTTCAGCTGCGGCCCGGCCTCCCTGAAGCTGGCCCTGGTCAACGCCTCCGCCGACCTGGGCGCCCTGGACGGCTCGGCCTCGTTCACCGCCGGGCCCGGCAAATTCTCGGAACTCTACGTCCTCGCCGGGAAGAACAAGGCGGCGAAGGTGGCGCTGTACCCGCTGCTGGTCCTGCAGAAGGCCTCCGGGGCCGTGAAGGGCCTGGGCCTGCCCGACTTCAACGACATCGCCTTCGACAGGATAGAAGGGGACTACGCCTTCTCCAGGGGCACGATGAAGATAAACAAGTCCTCGCTGGTCTCCGACGTGGCCGACGCCTCCTCCGGCGGCCTCGTCAACCTGCCGGCCGGCCGCCTGGACATGCGCGTGGAGACGCGCATGAAGAAGGCCAGCGGCGTCACGATGACGGCCCCGGTGGCCTTCACCGTGAAGGGCACGTTCGATTCCCCGTCGGTGAAGCCGGACATCAGGAGCATCGCGGCCCAGCCGGCGGTGCAGAAGGCCGCCGAGAAACTGGCGCCCGGCGCCGCGAAGCTGCTTAAAGGACTGCTCGGAAAATAACATGAAGAAACATCTTGCACTGCTGGCCTGCCTGGCCGCCTGCGGCTGCGCCGCCCACCGCGAGGCGCGCCTCACCAGCGAGCCGTCGATAGAGCGCGCCTTCGACCTGATCGGCCGCACGAAGGACGGAAGGGCGCTGCTGAAGTTCCTGCAGAAGAACCCGGTAAGTTTCGAGTACGCCAACACCGCCGGGCTCTGCCACAAGCTGGACCTCAAGAAAAGGACCATACTGCTGCCGCCGGAATACCGCGGCTCGGACCTGGTGCTGGCGCTGGCCGCGGCCCGCGCGGCGCATATATACAGGCTCTACGTCCGCACCGGCCTCGACGAGGTCATCTCCGAGGAGGAGGAGCTGGGCGCGCTGTTCCAGGCCCGGCTGGCGCTGGAGCTCGGCGTCACCGAGGCGGAGTTCGCCAAGGCGCCCGACTCCGCGGCGATGAAGACGGCCTTCTGCACCTACGTCCTGGAGAACTCACGCTACGCCATGACGCAGGCCCGCCGCGAGGCGCTGTCCTCCGACCCGGACTGCAGGCGCCCGCTGGAGACGCTGGAGAACCAGCGCGTCTGGCTGGACAAGACCCGCAAGGCCATCAACGACGAGAGCTTCTACCAGCTGCTCTACGAGCGGGACCTGGTGCGCGTGCGCAAGGGCGCCATCACGCAGGCCGACGCAATGAAGAACGACGCGCGCGTGCGCGCGCTGCCGGCCTACGAGGTGTACCGCTACCAGCGCACCTTCTACGACAAGCAGAGCGACATCTTCTCCCGCTTCGCCAAGGCCTACGAGGGCGAGGTGCGCTCCGACGCCGCCTGGCGCGAGGCCAACAAGGAACGCCTCGACGAGGCCCGCTCCGAGTTCTCCGGCTGCGACCTGATAAAGTAGCCCTTTTGCTATAATTTCATAAGGACCCGATCCGCGCGACGGGTACCCGTTATGAAAAGAACCGCTGCAAAGAGCGGCGCTCCATACGGCGTAGTAGGCCGGGGAAATGCCGCGAAGAACCTCCTGGAGTATTTCAGGCTGCTGAAAGTACCCTGCCTCAGCTGGCACCGCTCGACCGGGCGCCGGCCGGAGTCCGTATTGTCGGCCTGCCGCACCGTTTTCATACTCATCCCCGATTCGGAGATAGCCGGCTTCATAGCCGCCAACCCGTGGCTGCAAGGCCGCAGGCTGGTGCATTTCTCCGGCGCCTTCAGCTGCCGCGGGGCGGCCGGCCTGCACCCGCTGGCCCCGCTCACCCGCAGGCTGCGGGACCTGGACGGCTACAGGCGCATCGTCTTCGCCGCCGAGGCCGGCGGGCCTTCGCTCAGGGACGTGGCGCCGGAACTCTTGAACCGCTGCGTGAAGCTGCGCCCCGCCGACAAGCCGCTGTATCACGCGCTGTGCGCCGCCGGGGGCAACCTGCCGGTGCTGCTCTGGCAGCGGGCCTACCGGGGCCTGCGCGCGCTGGGCCTGCCCGGCCCCGCGGTGCTGGACTACTTCCAGGCTTCGCTCGATAATTTCAAGGCCTCGCCGGAAGCGGGGCTCTCAGGGCCTATAGCGCGCGGCGACGCCCGCACCGTCAGGTCGGACCTGCGCGCGCTGCGCGGCAGCCGGCTGCGCGCGGTCTACGCCGGTCTCAGGAAAATGCACGAGGGGGAGAAATGAGGATAAAGGACTTTTACTCTTACCGCAAGCCGGGCCGCCGCGTCTCCATGGTGACGGCCTACGACTACACCATGGCCTCGCTGGCCGCGGCCTCCGGCGTGGACGCGCTGCTGGTGGGCGACAGCCTGGCGATGGTGATGCACGGCATGGAGAACACGCTTACCGCCTCCGTAGGGATGATGTCCCTGCACACCGCCGCCGTGGCGCGCGCCGCCGGCGGCAAGCTGGTGATAACCGACATGCCGTTCCTCAGCTTCCGCAAGGGCGTGGGCCCGGCGATGGACGCGGCAGAGGAACTTATGAAGGCCGGCGCGCAGGCGCTGAAGCTCGAGGGCGTGGACGGTCACGAGGACGTGATAGAGCGCCTCACCGGCTCGGGCATACCGGTGATGGGCCACCTCGGCCTGACGCCGCAGTACGTGCACGGCCTCGGCGGCTACAGGGTGCAGGGCCGGGACGCGGCAGGCGCCGCGCAGATAAAACGGCAGGCGCTCAGGCTGCAGGAGCTGGGCTGCTTCGCGCTGGTGCTGGAATGCGTGCCGGCGGAGCTGGCGCGCGAGGTGACGGGCACCCTGCGGGTGCCGGTGATAGGCATAGGCGCGGGGCCGCACACCGACGGACAGGTGCTGGTGCTGCAGGACCTGCTGGGCCTTTACGACAAGGCCCCTTCCTTCGTCAGGAAGTACATGGACGGCCGCGCCGCCGTGACGGCGGCCCTGAACGCTTTCGACTCCGAGGTGAAGTCCGGGGCTTTCCCCGGGAAGGACGATCATGAGAACGATAAACGCGATAAAGAGCTGGCGGGCGCTGCGCGCCTCTGAGGCCTTCCGCGGCCGCAGGGTCGGCTTCGTGCCGACGATGGGCGCGCTGCACGCCGGCCACCTGTCTCTCGTCGGGCGCTCCCTGCGGGAGAACGACGTGACGGTGGTGAGCGTCTTCGTGAACCCCACGCAGTTCAACGACAAGAACGACCTGAAGAACTACCCGCGTCCGGCGGCGGCTGACGCCGCGCTGCTGCGCCGCGCCGGCGTCCACTACCTGCTGGCGCCGCGGCCGGAGGAGATGTACCCGGACGGCTACCGCTACCGCGTCACCGAAGGCGCGGACAGCGCGCTGCTCTGCGGCGCCTACAGGCCCGGCCATTTCGACGGGGTGCTGACCGTGGTGCTGAAGCTGCTGAACCTGGTGAAGCCGCGCCGGGCTTATTTCGGCGAGAAGGACTACCAGCAGTACCGGCTGCTCAAGGGCATGGCGGAGGCGCTGTTCCTCGACGCCGAGATAGTGCCCTGCCCGATAGTGCGCGAGGATGACGGCCTGGCGCTGAGCTCGCGCAATCAGCTGCTGACGCCGGAGCACCGGCGCCTCGCGCCGGCGCTGGCGGCCGCGCTCAGGAGCGGCAAGCCGGCCGCCGAGGTGAAGCGCGGCCTCAAAAAGCTCGGCTTCGAGCCGGATTACGTAGAGGACCGCTGGGGCCGCAGGTTCGCGGCCGCGCGGCTGGGCAAAGTGAGGCTGATAGACAATGTCGAAAAAGCGTAACATACTCTTCCAGCTGACCGGCTCCATAGCCTGCTACAAGGCCTGCTCCGTCGTGTCCGGCCTGGTCAAGGACGGGCACGCCGTGAAGACCATCTGCTCGGCCAACGCGCTGAAGTTCATCGGCAAGGCCACGCTCGAAGGGCTCACCCACGAGCCGGTGCTCACGGATACCTTCGAGGAGAAGCGGGCGCTGGAGCATATAGAACTGGGGAAATGGGCCGACCTGGCCATCATCTGCCCCGCCACCGCGAACATCATCAACAAGCTGGCCGCCGGCGTGGCCGACGACTATATCTCCACGGCCTTCCTGGCCTGGGACCTGAAGAAGCCCTACCTCGTCGCTCCGGCGATGAACAAGAACATGTACGCCCACCCGGCCACCCGCGCCGGCATGGCGCGCCTGGCGGAATGGGGGGTTAAGGTGCTGCCAGCCGCCTCCGGACGCCAGGCCTGCGGCGACGTCGGGGAAGGCAGGCTGCCCGAGCCGGAAGAGATACTGGCGGCCGTATACGGAGCGCTTAAATGAAAGTACTGATAACCTACGGCGCCACCCGGGAGAACATAGACGGGGTGCGCTTCATCACCAACCTCAGCAGCGGCGCCACCGGCGCGGCCCTGGCCGGCGCCTTCGCCGGGGCCGGCTTCGCCGTCACCTGCCTGCGCGGGCTGGGGTCCAAGGCCCCCGAAGGCCGCCCCGAGCGCGATGTCAGTTTCGCGGATTTCTCCGACCTCGACGGAAAACTGCGCCGGCTGCTGGCCTCGGGCGGCTTCGGCGCGGTGGTCCACCTGGCCGCGGTAAGCGACTACTCGGTGAAGCGCGTTAAGGCCGGCGGCCGCTGGACCGCGCCCGCCGCCGGCAAGCTGCCTTCGGACGCGCCGGTGCTGACCGTGGAACTGAAGCGCAATTTCAAGCTGCTCGACAGGCTGAAGGCCTACGCGGCGGCCGGCGGCAAGAGGAAGCCTTTCGTCGTGGGCTTCAAGCTGACGGCCGGCGCGGACAAGGCCCGCGCGCAGGAAGCCGCGGCAAAACTGGCCGCCGCGGACCTGGTCGTCCACAACGACCTGCGCGACCTCGGCGAGGGACGGACTTTCGGCATATACCGCGGCGGCGCCCGTACGGGCTCGGTACGCGGGGTAAAGGCGCTGGCGCGCCTTCTTAAGGAGGAGATACATGCTGCTCGCTCTTGACGTAGGCAATACCCAGATATACGGCGGCGTTTTCGACGGGGGGGAGCTGAAGCTCCGGTTCCGCCGCACCTCCAAGGGGCAGGCCGCCTCCGACGAGCTCGGCGTGTTCTTCAAGGCCGCGCTGCGCGAGAACGGCGTGGACCCGGCCTCCATCGACGAGGTGGCCATCTGCTCGGTGGTGCCGGAACTGATCTACCCGCTGGTGCAGGCCTCGGCCAAGTATTTCAAGTC
The DNA here is from genome assembly GCA_937870775.1 of uncultured Elusimicrobia bacterium. Lineage (GTDB taxonomy): Bacteria > Elusimicrobiota > Elusimicrobia > Elusimicrobiales > UBA9959 > UBA9959. The sequence continues at coordinate 7,687 of CALMZU010000078.1, read as the reverse complement.
GGAGCCATTCGTGCTGCAGGCCGGCATCAAGACCGGCCTCAACCTGAAGTACAAGAACCCGCAGGAGATCGGCGCGGACCGCATAGCCAACGCCATAGCGGCCACGTCCCTGTTCCCGGGCCGCGACCTGGTGATAGTGGACCTGGGCACCGCCACCACTTTCTGCGCGGTGTCGGCGGCCAAGGAGTACCTGGGCGGCGTTATCATGCCGGGGCTGCGCCTCTCGATGGAGTCGCTCTCGTCGGGCACGGCCAAGCTGCCGCGCGTGGAGATAGCCCGCCCGCCGGCCCTCGTCGGCAAGACCACGGTGGAGGGGATACAGTCCGGCCTCTACCACGGCAACCTGTTCGCCATAAAAGGCATAGTGGCCGGGATAAAGGAGCAGAACTTCGGCGGGAACGCGCTGGCGGTAGGCACCGGGGGGTTCTCCAAGCTCTTCGAGGACGCCGGCGTTTTCGACAAGGTAGTGCCCGACCTGGTGCTGCACGGCATAGCCGAGGCGGTGAAACTTTCAAAGGAGAAGAAGACCAAATGATACGCACCCTGCTTAAGTCCAAAATACACCGCGTGAAGGTGACCCAGACCGACATCAACTACAACGGCTCCATCACCATAGACCGCGAGCTGTGCCGCAAGGCGGACCTGCTGGAGCACGAGAAGGTGGACATCTACAACATCAACAGCGGCGCCAGGTTCTCCACCTACGTGCTGTACGGCGACAAAGGGATCATAGGCGTCAACGGCGCGGCGGCGCGGCTGGTGCAGAAGGACGACCTCATCATCATCGCCTCCTTCGCCCAGTACGGGCCGGAGGAATGGGCCTCGCAGAAGCCCATAGTGCTGACGTTCTGAAGGTTGACTTGCGCGGTCGCTATTTATAACATTATCAATATGTCGACCCAATACGACCTTTGTTTCGTCACCGTCGGCGACCGGAAGACGGCCGAGGAGATCTCCTCCGGCCTGCTGAAGGGCAAGCTGGCGGCCTGCGTCTCGGCCGTGCCGGGCGTGGAATCGACGTACTGGTGGAAGGACCGCATAGAGAAGTCCTCGGAGATACTGCTGCTGATAAAGACGCGGCGGGCCCTGCGCGAGGACATCATGCAGTTCGTCAAGCAGCACCACCCCTACGCCGTGCCGGAGACCGTCTTCGTGGAGATGGACGGCGCGTCCAAGGAATACCTGGACTGGCTCGGGGCGAACACCCTTTTCACGACGAACATCCCGAAGGATAAGGCAACAGGTGAATGATATGAAGAACGTACTGAACGTGATAGTTGTCGTCGTGGTGGGCTCCCTGCTGGGCATGTTCATCAGCAAGCTCTTCGGCATCTGGTTCCCGGCCGGCAGCCAGGTGGGCAACCTTATAAACACCGCCATCAACACCGGCCTCAAGCCCACCACCGTGGACCTGAACCTCGTAGAGGTGACCGGCGGCCTGGTGTTCAAGTTCAACATCTCGAGCATCATCGGCATCTTCATCTCCGCCGTCATCTACAAGCAGCTGGTGAAATGAAGCGCCCGACGCTGATACTGGCGTCGCGCTCGCCGCGGCGCATGGAGATGCTGGCCGAGGCCGGCATAAAGTTCCGCGCCGTCCCGAGCGGCGCCGACGAGAACTCCTCGTACCGCCGCCCCGCGCTGATAGTGCGCGAGCTGGCCTGCCGCAAGGCGCTCAGCGTGGCGCTGGAGCACCCGGAGTCGCCGGTGCTGGGCTCCGACACGCTGGTCTACTGCAAGGGCGAGGTGATAGGCAAGCCGAAGGGGCACCGCGACGCGCTGCGCCTGCTCAGGCTGCTGAACGGCTCCTGGCAGGCGGTGCACACCGGCGTGGCGCTGGTGTGGGTGGACAAGGGGATATACCTTTCGGGCAGCGACGTCTCGCGCTGCAAGGCCCGCCGCCTGGACGAGAAAGAGCTCCGGCGGATGGCCGGCAAGCACCACGACAAGGCCGGCGCCTACGCGGTGCAGGACAAGGACGACCTTTTCATAGAGAAGATAGAAGGACGCTACGACACTATAGTCGGCCTCTCGATGAACCTGGTGCGCAAATTCATGAAGAAGGCCGGGATGGAGAAACGATGTACAGCGTAAAAAAGACCTACCACGTGGCCTACGGCCACAGGCTGCTGAACTACAAGGGCAAGTGCGAGAACCTGCACGGCCACAACGGCCTGGTGGAAGTTATACTGAAGACGGAACAGCTCAACGCCGAGCGCATGGTGATGGACTTCACCGAGCTCGGCCGGCTGATGAAGGCCTGGCTCGACGAGAACCTGGACCACAAGGTGATACTCTGCGAGGCGGACCCGCTGGCGCCGGTACTTAAGGCGCAGGGCCAGGCCTGCTACCTGACCGCGGAGAACCCGACCGCCGAGACCTTCGCGCGGCTCATCTTTGACACCGCCGCGGGCATGGGCCTGCCGGTGGACGAGGCGCGTTTCTGGGAAACGCCCACCTCGATGGCCGCTTACCGCAGATAGGGGGGAACATGGCCGAGGAAAGGACGCATTTCGACCTGATCATAATAGGCTCCGGCCCGGCGGGCTTCACCGCCGCGGTATACGGCGCGCGCGGCGGCGTGAGCACCGCGCTGTTCGGCGGCGTGGCGCCCGGCGGCCAGCTGCTGCAGACCACCGAGATAGAGAATTTCCCCGGCTTCCCCGAGCCGGTGATAGGCGCCGACCTGATGGAGCGCATGCTGAAGCAGGCCGCCCGCCTCGGCGCGGCGATATTCCGCGAGGACATAAAGGACGCGGACTTCTCGCAGCGGCCCTTCAGGCTGACCGCAGGGAGCGGCAAGGTATACACCGCCACGTCGTTGATAGTGGCCACGGGGGCCAGGGCCCGCTGGCTGGGCCTGCCGTCGGAGCAGAAGTTCATAGGCCGCGGCGTCTCCGGCTGCGCCACCTGCGACGGCTTCTTCTTCCGCGGCAAGGAAGTCTGCGTGATAGGCGGCGGAGACACGGCCGCAGAGGACGCGCTGTTCCTCACCAAGTTCGCTTCGAAGGTGTACCTGGTGCACCGCCGCGACCAACTGCGCGCCACGTTCCGGCTGCAGGAGAAACTGCGCGCCAATCCCAAGGTGGAGATAATTTTCGACCACGTGCCGGAGGAGATCACCGGCGAGGCCAAGGCCGACGGCATAGTGATAAAGAACGTGAAGACCGGCGAAAAACGCAGGCTGGAGACGCCCGGCGTCTTCGTGGCCATTGGCCACAGCCCGGCCACCGAGATCTTCCGCGGCAAGCTGAACCTCGACGACGCGGGCTACGTGGCCGTCAACGAGACGCTGGGCACCTCGGTGTGCGGCGTGTTCGCCGCAGGGGACGTGATGGACACGCGCTACAAGCAGGCCATAGTGGCCGCCGGCTCCGGCTGCAAGGCCGCCATGGAAGCGCTGCTCTACATAGAGGGCCTCAAGCAATAACCTGCGGCGGGGCATGAAAAAGGACGGGCAAGCCCGTCCTTTTTTATTTGCGCCGGAAGTTACGGATGCGGCAGCACGTTGAGGCGCCGCAGGTCGCGGCTGGCCCGCCGTATGTCCTTGACGAAAATGCGCCAGCCGCGTATCAGGTTCTGGCGCTCCTCTTCGCCTATGGACGGCGTGAACACGCGCTGCGAGACCTTGGGCGTCCAGGCGGGGGAAAGGCCCGCCCCGCGCGCCGCCGCCAGCGCGGCGCCCACGGCGGTGGCCTCGGACTCCTCCATGGCGCAGATGCGAGCGCCGGTCACGTCGGCCTGGAACTGCAGCAGCCAGTCTATCCTCGACAGGCCGCCGGAGACCTTCAGTTCCTCTATCTTCAGCCCCTTCTTCTTCACCAGGTCGAAGGCGTCGGCCACCATGTAGGCTATGCCCTCGGTGACGCCGCGCACCACGTCGTACTTGTCCGAATGCGGCGAGAAACCCGCGAAGGTGGTGAACGTGGTGAAATCCCAGTAGGGCGCGCCGAGGCCGCCTATGGCCGGCAGGCAGTGCAGCCGGTTCCTCGATTTGCGGCACATGCCGTCCACGTCGGAGATATCCTCGAACAGGCCGAACTTCAGCCGCAGCCATTCCAGCGCGGTGCCGGCGGAGTTGACGGTGCTCTCGGTGAAATAGCAGATGTTCTTCCTGCCCTTGCCCTGCTGCCAGCCGAAGGAGTTCAGCAGGCCGCGTATCTTGAGCGGTTTGCGGCCGGTGTTCACCAGCATGAAGGCGCCGGTGCCGTAATTGAGAGCGGCCGAGTTGGGGGCCTCGAGGCCGAGCCCCAGCATGGCGGCCTGCTGGTCGCCGAGCATGGCGGTCACCGGTATGCGGCGGCCGCCGGCCTCGGCCCAGCCCAGGCGGCCCATGCTGGGTTTTATCTCCGGCAGCAGCCCGGCGTTCAGGCCGAAGGCGGAAAGCAGGCGGGGTTCCCAGCGCAGCCGGCGCAGGTTGAACAGCATGGTGCGCTGGGCCTGCGACGGGTCGGCGGCGAAGCTCTTGCCGCCGGAGAGCCGCCACAGCAGGTAGGTGGACACGGGGCCCATCAGCAGCCGGCCTTCGGCGGCCGCGGCCTTCACCTCGGGATAGTTCTCCAGCGCCCAGGCCATCTTGGAGGCGCTGTAATAAGGGGTCTTGTAGAGGCCGGTGAGGTCGTGTATCTTGGTGTTGGAAAGGGGGACCTTGCCCAGCAGTTCCAGCGCGCGGCCGTCCTGCCAGCTAAGGGCGGGGCAAAGCGGCTCGCCGGAGGACTTGTCCCAGAAGATGACGGTGGAACGCTGCGAGGCCATGCCCAGGGCCACTATCTCGTCGGAGGGCTGTATGCGGGCCAGCACCTCCTCCAGGCTTTCGGCCTGGCCGGCGTAGAGCTGCCGCACGTCGTGCTCGGCGCGGCCGGGCGCGGGGTACGCCGCCTCCAGCCGCCGCTGCGACTTGTAACGGATGTTGCCGTCCTGGTCCAGCGCCAGCGCGCGGGAACTGGAGCTGCCCTGGTCCAGGACTATAACGAATTTCTCGGCCATGTCACTTCCTGGTAACGCGTATATCGACGGAGGTCTTCTTGACCGCCTGCTCGAGCAGGCGCTTCCTGGCCTCCTCGGGTATCCCTTCGCTCTCCAGCACGCCGGTGATGCCGCTCAAGGTCAGCGTCATCGCCTTCTGGTAGAGGTCGAACTGGTTGAGCACCTTTATGACCGCCTCGCGGTCGCGGAACTCCCACTTGTGGCCCTTCTTCACGGAAGCCGTGTACGACGAGCCGGAGTATTCGCCGCCGTCCTTCGAGGCGCCGGCTATGGAGGCGGCCACCTCGGCGAGCTGGGCCTGTATCTCGTCCATGCGCTCCTTCAGCCGGCCGTAGCGGTCCACGAGCTCCTCTATGTTGGAGGTGGCCGCGGCCGCCGGCGGGGGCGGGAGCTGGCCGCCAATGAAGGCGGGGCACATGCTCTTGTAGTCGCACCAGGCGCACTGCCGCTCGCCGGGCGTGGGCTCGAACTTGAGGCCCTTTATGGAATCCGCCACGCCGAGCACGCGCTCCCAGAAGGCGCCTATCTCGCGGTCGTCCGCGCGGTCGAAATGGTACTCCTTGTTCGTCGGGACGTGGTAGTAGAGCATCTGGCCGATGCGCACCGACGAGACCCGCTCGCCGTACTGCTCGGCGATCTTCTCCTTCAGGCGCGGGTCCATCTCGGCTATCTTCTGGTACATGTAGAGCTGGGCCGGCTCGCGCTTCACGTCCTTGCCCGTCTTGTAATCCGTTATCAGCAGGCGGCCCTCGCCCTGGTACTCTATCTTGTCGGCTATGATGCGCACCAGCAGGCCGTCGGCCTCCACGTCGGTGGAGTACTCCAGCAGGAAAGGCGGCGCCAGGCGGGCGCGGTTATGCTCGTAGTAGGCCTTCAGCATGAGGAGGCCCTTCTCGAAATCGTCGTCGGCCTTGCGCTGCGTGCGGTAGCCCTTCTCGAGGTAGCTCTTCCTGCCCCACTCGCGGCGGAAGGCCTCGCAGACCTCCTCTATCGTCGGGAAAGGCGGGGCCTTCACCGCGTACATGAACTCGAGCGCCGCGTGTATCGCCGAGCCGAAGGCGAAGTAGAACTTCGGCTCCTCCTTGATCTTGTCTATGTACTTGAACTTGTACTTGAGCGGGCATTCCTCGTAGAGGGAGAGCTTGGAATAGGAGAAGGCCAGCAGCCCGCCCTTTTTGGCCGGGGGGGCGCAGACGGCCTCGCCGAAGAGGCAGGGCGCGGGTTTCTCGTCACTTTTTTTTGTCATATGAAAGCAGTTCGGTAACCCTGTTCTCGAAGCCCTTGCCGGCCACCGACGTAAGCACCTTGCCGGTCCACGGGGCGTAATACTCGTATATCCACGAAGGCAGGCCCGCCGCGCGGCGGCTGACCTTGACGCAATCCTGGAATTCGCCGGCCTTCACCTTCACGGTCAGGCCCGCCTTCTCCACGCGGAAAGTGAGCCGGCCCTCGGGCCCGGAGGTGGTCCAGGTCTTGCCCGCCTCGAGCGGGTAGTCCAGTATCAGCGTGTCCCGGCCCTGCTGGTTCTCCACGAAACCCATGCCGGAATAACGGTAGATCTTCTTCTGGCGGCTCACGACGGAATCGCCGGCATAGAAAACGCTGGAGAGTTCAGCGCCGCGCGCCGTCTGCCCGCCTATGGACGCCACCTGCCTGGCGTTGCGGCCCAGCGTCTGCGAGTCGCCGTACACCCATTTAAGGCCGGGGGCGGAGGGGAAATAGTCCGGGCAGACGAAGATGCGGCGGAACACGTCAGGCGGCATCTTGAACGACGGGTACTCGCGGGCCAGGCGTTCGAGCAGCGGCCGGGATTCGGAACAGAGGCCGAGCTGCAGCGAATAGATCTGCGCTGAGGCCAGCAGCGCCCCGGGCGCCTCGGCGGCCTTAGGCTCGGCCTTGGCGAAAGCGGCGTATTCGCGGGCCGCTTCTATAAGGCGGCCCTGCTTCTCAAGCGCGCGCGCGTCGTCGAAACGCGGGCCGCAGCCCGCGCAGGCCGCGGCGAAAAATATGAAAAGGCTTTTATAGGACATGTTCCCGCCTGTCCAATTATATAATAATAGCGCCGTTCACGTCGTGAGGGGGAAAAAGCGAGTACCCCCACCAGGGATCGAACCTGGATCACCTGCTTAGAAGGCAGGTGCTCTATCCATTGAGCTATGGGGGCCCAGACCGCCGTGCTTCCACGACGGGACCGTGATATTTTACTAAATAGTCGGCGGGGCCGCGAGGATTACTTCACCAGCATTTCCCGCGGGTGGAAGGCGCGCCGCCCGGCGAGGGCGGCTATAAGGTCGCCGGCGAGGTAGAGGCTGCCCGCCGCCAGCACGGTGCCGCCGCGCGGCGCCAGCGAGACGGCGCGGCGCAGCGCCTTGAGCGGGTCCGGCACCACCAGCGCCCGGCGGCGCAGCTGCGGCGGCAGCGCGGCGGCCACGGCGCGCGGGTCGGCCGAGCGGTAGGAACTGGAGCGGGTGAAGATTATCCTCGACGAGGCCTCGGCCATGGCGGCGGCCAGGGGAGCCAGGTCCTTGTCGCTCATGAACGAGGCCACGCAGACCGGCGAGCAGGGGGCAAGCTCGGCCAGCAGCGCGGCCATGCCCTCGGCGTTGTGCGCGCCGTCGATGACGACGCGGCGGCCGGCTATGGAAAGCCTCTCGAAGCGGCCGCGCGGCAGGGCGCGGCCCAGCGCGCGCCCGGCGCGGGC
>CALMZU010000077.1 GCA_937870775.1 uncultured Elusimicrobia bacterium | reverse complement strand
TCGTGTCGAAGGTGCCTTTTGAAATTCGCCCGTCCCCGCGAGCTTTAAAAAGCCTGGCCTGCTGTTCAGACCACGCCTGTAAATCCTGTCTATTATCCCCGGCGTTCTCACCGAAAAGGCCGTCTTGGAAGCGGAGAAGCTCGGAAACCGCGTCGTCGTTATCCACGCCCTTGTCGCGGGTCTTCATGTAGAAATTATTAAGGGCGTCTATGGTCTTCATCTGGGAGTCCACTATCTTAATTTGGTTCTCACCGGCCACAGTGAGTTTACCACCTACGAGGAATTTGGGGTCTGAGGCTACCGACGCCCGCTGGACCTCTAAGCGCTTTCTCTCGTTCCAGATATCGGAGGCCTTGAGTTCTCCGCTGAGGTACATATTGACGTACTTGTTGTTGTGCTCCGCAGCGTCCCGCAAAAGATTATACTCCTGGGTCTCTGATAGGGCCTCGAAGCCGTTTCGCGCGTCCCGCCGTATGCGCTTGCGCTCCTCCACCGGAATAAGCCCGTCGAGCGCCCCGGAGTCAAGCGCCGAATCGACGGCCTTCGGATTCTGAACTACGTTATAGTTGACCCAAGCCATAGCGGCGTCTTGCTGAAATTTCTGTTTCTTTTCCGCCGATCGTCCGCCAAAGGCCATCTCCGCCCGAGAGCCTATACGAGTCCACTCGGACTCCATAAAAGCCCCGAGTTTCCTGTAATCAGAAACCTTTTCCGCCTTGGCCGCGGCGCCATCTATGAGGCCGTCCACGTCCGTTTTGGCCTTCTGGGTCTGGCGAGACATAGCCCACTCGAATACCGCCCTCTGGCCGTTTCCTATCACGTTCTGGGTTTCGGTAGCCAAGTGCTGTTCCACCGCGGGATTGGGGGCGGAGCGGTACATCTCGTCCGCCCGGGAATTCATTTCATCGACGTAGGCCTTGGCTGCCTTCTCCGGCTCGTCGGCGTACTGCTGCTTGATGGTTTCTATAACCGACATGGACTGCGACTCGAAATCGTTACCCATCCGACCAGCAGTTATGGTATCGACGATTTTCTGCTTAGCCGCCAGAGCCTCTTGCCTTTTAGCTTCCTCCGCGGCCTCCGCTTTACGCCGCGCTTCCTCGTCGGAAGCGGCCCGGCGAAATCCTATTTCCGCAAGCTGCGCGGCACCCGCGGCGATATCTCCGGCGGCTGAACCCCCAGAGACTATACCCACGGCGGCCGAAGGCCTGTTGCCAAATTCCATGTGAGGTATTTTTGCCATGTTAAAATCCTAAGCGTTTCCCCAATTCAGAGGTATTGCTGTAGAGGTTAAGATTCGACCCCGGGTTATACATTCCGGTGCCGGGGCCCTTTGTGGCCCCGAAGTCCCCATACATAGCGTAAAGTCCGGCGGCCTTGGTAAATCCACCTACCAGGGCAGCACGGCCGGCGCTGCGAACCTGGCGAGCCTGGGAGGTAAGTTTCGTAGCCTCCGCTTCGCCTTGGGCCCGTATCGCGCTTATGTTCTCGGAGGCAGTGCGGGCGGTCTCGTCGAGAACGTCGAGAGGAGACCCCTCTATCTGTACCCCGGACTTTATATAAGCCATCTTCTGCGAAGCTTTATATCTCGACGCTGAAATCTTATAACGTTCTATCTCCGCCGCGGTCTCGGCCCGGACGAGGGACGCCTGGGACCGGAGGGCGGAAGCCTGACTCTCCGAGGCGTTCATATTAAAAAGCCCGGAGACTATTTCTAGCCCCATCGAGGAGCCTAATAGAACAGAGGTTGTCGCCATTTAAACAATGCTCCACATAAGCATATCTCTGCCGTCGATGCCATATTTCCTCAGTACCCCTTCGGGGTGAAATCCTAACCAAGAAAGCCACCGTGAGTAGAACTGATCCGGCCTGGCTACAGCTTGTATTCTACGAAATTTTGGGCGCATAGCCCACAACTCTTTTTTTACTTCGGACGCAAAAAGTTTCGCGTACTTGGCCTGTTCCTTGGATGGTATGACGAATACCTCGCACACCCCCGGCGTCATGGGTACTACGCCTAAAACCCCAAGCACCGTTTTATTATCGGGGGCGAAAAGGGTTTTCCCATTTCCAGTCCTCTCTAGCCATTCGAGGGAGGCGGCCATACCCTCGCACGACATATCCGAAGCCTCGGGTTCTCTGACGTGTAAATTCAATATGTGTTCGCGTTTAAACGGTACCAGCATTTTATTCTCCGTCCGCCGTAGCATATTGTACGTCAATAAACTGGACAATGCAAGGCTGCGGGAGCCGCTGCATTATTACGACCCTTTTATCCTCGGAGTTATCCCCGCTCCAATTATCCTCGTACGGGAGTTCCTTAATACCGGAGAACACCGGGGCCGGCCGGCCGGCTATCTGCCCGTCCATGAGGTCCACTACCGGGGTCATATGGTAGATATCGTTGCCGTACTCACAAACAAAACAAGACAGGAATCTTATAGCCAAAGAGGAAATATTGCGGGGTTTGGCCTGGGCGGGGCCCGTCTGGCCTCCAATTTCAAGGTTCTGGGTTTCGAGCACCCCGCGATACGGGAGCCCGACGTGCACTACGGCAGCGGGGGCACTCAGCGTTATGGCCCCGGAGGCAACTATGACCTCGGGATAATCCGACCCAGAAACCCCGTCAGAGTACACCGCTCCATCTGTTACCACAGCTACTCTCTCGGCCTCTAAATGCGTCAGCCCAGATATCTCGTCGGCAGCAAAATACCAATCCCCTGCGGGTATGGCCGCCATAGAATCGAAGTCCGCGGTTATATCGCAGACGACGTTCTTGGCGTCCGTAACCGCCGTTATGACCGCCCGGCCCTCGCCAATCCCGGAGGCTATATCTGCTTTCTTCCAAAGCTCGTTGCCTACGTCTCCGGCGAGGAACACGTCCTCTGAGGCGGTGAATGTCACGCCGACGCCCGTAACAGCGCCGGGGGTAAGTGTAGCTTCCACCGCCACTCCGCGGTCCGATCCGTTATAAGTAGCCGCGGCGTCGAGATGTATGTATCTTTCCTGTAATCGATATATGGCGTTGAGATACGCCGTCTTATCCGTCGCCTCATTACCGGCGCCGGTAAAGAAGTCCTCGGGGTCCGGGAATGAAACTTCTTCGGTGAGAATTTCTATGGAGTACACGTCGGAACCGTTTATGGTTCTGCATACCGTTATCCACAGTTCGTCGTCTCTATCCCCCTGCGGGAGAACCGCGATATCCACTACGCGGGCGTTTGTGCCCCCGAGACGGTGCCGGTGCCATCCGGTTACATTCTCGTCGGAGTTGACGGTTATCCCGGCCAGCTGTCCGTCGTCCCTAAGCAACCATAGGATATCGTTGAACCCCGTCTGTAAGACGGATTTCTTTATGCCCGCCGCGGCTATGTGTCCCGCCCCCAGGCTCACGTTGTACCCCACGAGGTCGTCAGCGTCGGAGCTGTATTTGAGCCCCCGCAGTGCCGTACCCCCATTCTGCACGAAGTACAGGAGATTTCCGTCGGATACAGGGGTATCGTTGAATATACCCCCACGGGCATCTATCTGGCGAATGGATATCGAAGTGGGAGTTATAGGAGTATCAACCCCGCCGCCGGACGCCCGGAACGCCCCGCCCACGGCGCCTATAACCATGTATCGGCTTACGCCGACGATCCAACATATCTCGTCAGCAGAACCATTCACCGGAGACAGCGTGAAGAAGTAGGCGTCGTCGTCGTTGGTGCCGCCAGTGAAGTCCTCATAGCGATTGTCGCCTAAGTTTCCGGTAGCCCGGCTGCCGAATATGGTTCCGGGGCGGAGCATGGTTCCGCCCATTACTAAACGGGTTT
>CALMZU010000076.1 GCA_937870775.1 uncultured Elusimicrobia bacterium | reverse complement strand
AGGCCGCGCACCCAACGCCAACCAGTCCATGCTCGTGGGCCTGGCCACGGCCCTGGGCGCTACCGCCAGCGCGCAGACCTACCTGGCCTACGCCAACATAAACCAGAGCGGCGCCAATTCCGGCTACGCCTACTGGCAGGTGCAGGCCACCAGCGCCACCGCCGTTAACGCCGGCCAGGATTATTACCTGCTGATGCGCCCGGCCACGCTGACCGGCGCCAACGTTTTCCGCAACGGTACGCTCTTCGGCTATTCCAGCGCCGATACCGTGGACGATTCGGCGAACCTGATCTACCCCAACGGCGTGGCGGACAACAACCTGCAGGTCTATTACTCGAAGAGCTCCGTCGAGCCTTACTCCCTGATCTCCAACGCCATGCCGGCCTTCGTGCTGCGTTACGACAGCGGCGCCAACTACCAGGGCCAGCCCTATTCGGCTTTCGCCACCAGCAGCAACGAGGGCCTTTCCAACGGCGAGGGCGGCCTGACGCTGACCAGCCCGAATTCGCTGGAGAACACCATTGACCAGAGCAATATCTATGGTCCTAGGACAGTGGGTTATTATTTCACCGCCGATTCTAACACCCGCAACATAGTCAACGCCAAGGTCTTCATGCAGAAGGTCGGCACCCCGGCCGATAAATTGTTCATCCGCGTCATAAAGGCGGTCTCCCCCTACACGGTGGTCATAGACAGCACCGTTTTCGCCGCCGCGGCCGATGTCAGCACCACCTGGGGCTGGCAGCCTACCGGAGGCAAGTCGTTCCCGGGCGGCATGCTGACGGCCGGCGAGAGTTATTTCGTCTATTTCTTCTCCACCGGCAGCGTGAACGGCAACCATTACCGCGTGGCGCTGATGGATACCAAGGATATGGCCAGCGCTACGGTGGCCGGCGCCAACGCCCTGACGGCCAACGGCACGGCCGACTACTACGTGTACAGCGCGGCCGTCGGCAACCCGGCCTCCTTCGCCAGGCCTTTTACAAATACCTATGGTGATATACCGATAGTGCTTAAGTGCGATAACGATCCTCCCGAGGTGGTCGTAACCCAGCCGCTCAACAGCACGACCCGCAAATCGCTGCCGTATATAGAAGGTACGGCTTACGATAATTATTTCATGAAGGCCAGCGGCGTGGAACTGTGCATAAGGGACATCACCGGCGGCAACGTCCTCGGCGGCAACGGCTGGGAGCCTTACGGCACCAGCCCGGTCTGGCTGTCCACCGGCACGGCTTCGCCCAGCGCCGGCGCTACCATGAACTGGGCCTTCTCGGCCAGCACCTGGACCACGCACAACACGCAGTACCAGATCTACGTCCGCGCCAAGGACAGCGCCGGCAATTACAGCAACGGCTGGAGCACCACCACTTTCAACTTCGACGAATACAAGGCCGACCTGGAGGTCCCCAATTCGACCATGGCCTTCCCCGCCAACGGAAGGTTCGTGAGTGCCATGCCTACCATAAGCGGTACGGCCTACGACAATACCCAGGGCGCGATCAGCCTGGTGAAGTGGATGATCTGGAAGACAGGCTCCTACTGGGACTATGGCGCCAGCAACTGGACGGCCGGCCTGCCCCCGGTTTATACTTCCTGGTATAACCGCCAGGCTGGTTCCGGTACCAGCGAGTATTTCTGGACGGCCGCGGCCCAGGTGCCGCCTCCCTCAAGCCTGACCACGGGCGCTACTTATTATGTAGCCACGGTGGCGTACGACAGTGTGGTGAACGCGGCTGGCAGTTCCGACCCGAACATAGAGGTGACGCGTTCCACCTTCACCTTCTACTGGGACGCGGTGCCGCCCGTTTCCACCATCACGTACCCGGCCGACGGCGGCGTGGCCGGCACTTCGCCGGTATTCTATGGTACCTATTTCGACCAGCATTCGGGCATAAGCCCGGCCGGCGGTTCGGTGAAGATAAAGCTTTACGACAAGACCAACAAGCTCTGGTATTACAGCGGCGACTGGCGCACCGCCGGCGCGAAATAGTCGTCCCACATCGTGACCGGCGAGGCGCCGGACTTGGATTGCAGCAGCAACAGCATCATGGTGTTGATCGCCACCAGCGTCTTGGCGACGTCACCGGGGTCCATATCCATCAACTGA
>CALMZU010000075.1 GCA_937870775.1 uncultured Elusimicrobia bacterium | reverse complement strand
TTAACGATGATCTATGGAACCTGACAAGATACCTTTGATAGCTGGCGGACTGATACTGGCCGCCAGCCTGCTGAGCCTCAGGCTCGGCGTGTCGGTGGCCATCTTCGAGGTGCTGCTGGGCGTGGGCGCCGGCGCGCTGGGCCTCGGCGCGGAGAACTGGATGACCTATATCGCCGGCTTCGGCGGCATAGTGCTGACCTTCCTCTCCGGCGCCGAAGTGGACGTAAAGCTGCTGAAGGAGAATTTCAGGCAGGCCTCGACGCTGGCGCTGTTCTCGTTCCTGGCGCCGTTCGCGGCCGGCTACGCGTTCTGCAGGTACGCCGCAGGCTGGAGTCCCACGGCCTCGCTGATAACCGGCGTAGCGCTGTCGGAGACCTCGCTCGCGGTGGTGTACTCCGCACTCAGCGAAACGGACCTTGGCCGCACCGTGACCGGCAAGGTCGTTATGGTCTGCACCTTCCTTACCAATACCCTCACGGCGCTGGCGCTCAGCGTGCTGTTCCTCAGGCCGAACCTTTACACGCTCATTTTCCTCGCCGTGTCCGGCGCCTTCCTGCTCTTCGCCGGCCGCTTTTCCATGGGCTTCATACGCGACCCGCGGCTGGCCGGCAAGGTGGCCGAGCCGGAGATAAAGTATATCTTCTTCGTACTGCTCGGCTTCGTATACCTGGCAGAACTGGGCGACAGCCAGGCCATACTGCCGGCCTTCCTGTTCGGGCTGGTCATGGGCAAGCACTTCAAGGAGGCCCGCAGCACGGCCGGCATAAAGAAACGCCTGCGCACCACGGCCTACGCCTTCATAACCCCGTTCTTCTTCATCGTGGCCGGGCTCAGGGTCTCGCTTCCGGCGCTATGGGGCGCCGCCGGGCTTTTTGCCGCGCTGTTCGCGGTGAAGCAGGCCGCCAAGTTCACCGGCGTCTACTTCCTGATGAAAAGATATTTCCCCCGCGACGTGATGCATTCAACGCTGCTGATGTCGACGGGACTGACGTTCGGCCTGATGGCCGTACTGTTCGGCCTCAGGGCCGGCTACCTGGACCAGGAACAGTACTCCCTGCTTACCGGCGTACTGATAGCCAGCGCCGTCATCCCCACTTTCGTAGCCCAGCGCTGGTTCCCGCCGCTGGAGGAAGAGGACATCGTTTAAGGAGAAGCCATGACAGACTGGAAGATATACGCCGTGGGCTCGGCCCTGTTCGCCGGCCTGACCGCCGTGCTGGCCAAAGTGGGCGTGAAGGACATACCTTCCAACCTGGCCACGCTGATACGCACCTTCGTGATAATAGCCTTCCTCGGCGCGCTGGTGGCGGCGCGCCACGAATGGAAGAACCCGCTGCTCCTTAACAGGCACAGCCTCGTCTTCCTTATATTATCGGGATTGGCCACCGGCCTGTCGTGGATCTGCTATTACCGCGCGCTGCAGACCGGGCCGGCCTCGCTGGTGGCGCCCATAGACAAGCTCAGCCTGGTCTTCGCCATCATCCTTTCCGTGCTTTTCCTCGGCGAGAAGCTGGGGGCCTACCAGTGGCTGGGCGCAGGCATGATAGCCGCCGGCGCGCTGGTCATAATCTTCAAATAACTAGCAGCCGCCGGCCCGCCCGCAGGGCGCCGGCGCGCCAAGGGCCTGCAGCACCAGGCCAGGCGTAAGCAGCTCGGGCAGCAGCACCTCGGCCCCGCCGGCCGGGTGCACCACGTATAACGGCACGCCGTTGCGGCCGTACTTGGAAAGCTCGGCCTGTATGGCGCCGTCGCGGCCGGTCCAGTCGGCGCGGAAGGCGGCCACGCCCGGCGCGGCCAGCGCGGCGCGCACCTCGGGCGAGGCCAGCGCGGCGCGCTCGTTCACCTGGCAGGTCAGGCACCAGGCCGCCGTGAAATCCACCACCACGGTCTTACCCTCGGCGCGGGCCTGCGCCACCGCCTCCGGCGACCAGGCGCGCCACAGGGGGGCCTGCGCCGGCGCGGCGGCGGAGAGCTGGAACAGCACCCATATCAGCCAGCCCGCCGTGGCGAACATCGGCAGAGACAGCAGTTTCTTAAGGGTCACCATCCACTGGCCCGGCTTAGGCATTAACCGTATAAGGGCGGGCCAAGACGAGAGCAGGGCGTAAGGCGCGGCCGCGCCGAGACCCAGCGCGCCGAAAGCGGCCAGCACCTCGGGGGCGGGCCTCGTTACCGCCCAGCCCAGCGCGGCGCCCATGAAAGGCGCGGTGCAGGGCGCGCCGGCGGCCATGGCGAAGACACCCGAGAAGAAAGAGCCGGCCAGGCCCTGGCGCGAAGAGAGCGACGAGCCCACGCCTATCCACCGGGCGCCCGGTTCGAAAAGGCCGAAGAGGCTGAGCCCGGCGAGGATGAAGAGCAGGGCCAGGCCGCCCACCAGCCACGGCGACTGGAACTGAGTGCCCCAGCCCAGCGCCGCGCCGCCGCGCCGCGCGGCCAGCAGCAGGCCGGCCAGCGCCAGGCAACTAAGCGTCACACCGGCCGTATAGGCCAGCGCCTCGAGGCGCGCCTGGCGCGGCTTCAGGTCCCGGCGATTAAGCAGCCCCAGCGCCTTGAAAGTGAGCACCGGCAGCACGCAGGGCATGAGGTTAAGGAGCAGCCCGCCCGCGAAGGCAAGCAGCAGGAATCTTGAAATGCCGCCGGTCTTCACCGGCACCGAGACCTCGGCCGGCGGCAGGCCGGGGCGCAGCAGCACGCCCTCCACCCTTGCCGGGAGTTCCGAACCGGGGGCGGACCGCAGCGTCAGCTCGGTGCCGAGCGGGCTCACGC
The DNA here is from genome assembly GCA_937870775.1 of uncultured Elusimicrobia bacterium. Lineage (GTDB taxonomy): Bacteria > Elusimicrobiota > Elusimicrobia > Elusimicrobiales > UBA9959 > UBA9959. The sequence goes on along the minus strand of CALMZU010000075.1, from coordinate 1,514 downwards.
TCACCGCCGGGCGGGCCCCGTCGAAGGCGTACTGTTCAGAAGGGAAGAACTCTGCCAGCGGGTGGCGGCCCTTGAGCCGCAGCGTCACCTTGCCGCCGTCCGCAGAGGCGGAGGCCGCGGCTGAAGGGTCCGGCGAAGGCACCAGCGCCAGCGCGGCGGAGATCAGGGCGGCCTCGCCGGCTTTAGGAGCGGAGTTCCTGGAGATGGTCACCGGCAGCGCCAGGTCGGCGCCGGCGGGCTCGCATTTCTCGCGGCATTCCAGCCATTCGGCCCGGGCGCGCAGCAGCGCGCGGCTGCCGGGCTTGGCGCCGGCCGGCACGGTAAGGGTAAGCGGCAGCACCACTTCCCCGTCGTAACCGAAATTGGTGAGCGGCGGGAACTCTATGCGTTTGGGCGCGGGCCAGGCCGGCTCGCCGGCGCTCCAGCCGGCGGGCAGCCGCCAGGCCAGGCTGGGGGCAGTGCCGGCGTCGCCCGGGTTCTTCCAGTACACGTGCCAGCCGTCGCGCAGCTTCAGCCGCAGCCCCGCGCCGAAGCTCTCCCCCGGCGCCGCCGCCGCCTCGGCCGAGACCAGCGAAGCGTCCACGTGCCCCGCCCTGGCGGGAGCGGGAACAAGAAGGAACAGGCACAGGAATTTCAGCATAATTCAGCCGGCGCAGTACGATACCGCACGCCGCATACATTTAACCAAATATCGGCGCATAAAGGCGCCGCGTCTCAACTGATCGTAAAGAGCAATTTACATGCCAAGAGGTTGACAGAGGGCGAAACGCGCTGTATCCTATATCCGGAGCCTTTATGAACCGTCTTCTGACAGCCGTGATACTGCTGACCTGCTGCGGCTACTCCGCCGCGGAGCAGGATTTTTCGTCCTCCCTGGCGGACGTGAACCGCCAGATCGTGGCGCCGCAGGACAACACCCGCGTGGCGAAGAACTACGCGCCTGTCTCCCGCATTAAACCGGCCAGCCAGCCAGGCTCGGCGGCCTACCTTTTCAAACTGTACGGCAGGGATTACAACAAGCACGCCGGCTGGCATATGAACCTGCTGTCCATGTACCGCCACGGCAACTACCGCGGCGTGAAGCCGGGCAAGGCGGCCGCGCTCACCTCCATAAGGGCGCTCAGCATGCTTGGCGCCGGCGCTTCCCCCCTTGTGTCCGGGGAAACGCTGTTCTGGCTGCCGCGCCAGCTGTCCGACGCCATGAAGTACGGCGCGGACAGTGAAGTGCGCGGCTCGGCCGCCCTGGCGCTGGGCGTGGTGCTGGCCGGCAAGCCGGAGGCGTACGCGAAACAGCTGATAGACGACCTGGCCTTCACCGTTTCATATGACCGCGAGGAGTTCAAGGTGCGCCGCTTCGCCGTTATGGCCCTGGCTGCCTCGGGCCAGAAGTACGCCGTGAACAGGCTTGCCGACTGCGCCCGCAGGTCCGCCGCCGCGCACGATTTCATAGGCCGCGGCAAGTTCCGCTACGAGGAGGACGAGAGCTCCTGGTCGCTGGAATCCGCCATCATAAA
>CALMZU010000074.1 GCA_937870775.1 uncultured Elusimicrobia bacterium | reverse complement strand
GCCGCTGGTGGTCTTTACGACGGGCTCCTTTATGGCGCTGCCGGTATAGTCTATGTCGCCGCTCACGGTCTTCATCACGGCGCGGTCAGCGGAGGAATCCTTTATCTCCACGTCGCCGCTGATGGTCTGCGCGGTGAGCGAGGCCAGCTGCGAGTCCTTTATCTCCACGTCGCCGCTGATGGTCTTCACCGCGACCTCGGCCGTGTTCTTAAGGCCGCTCACGCCTATGTCGCCGTTTACGCCTTTGAAGAAGGCCGGGCCGTCGGTCTGGAAGCCGCTCACCGTGATGTCGCCATTGACGCTCTCGACGGAGAGCGAGGAGAGCCTGGCGGGCAGGAACACCTTGGCGTCGCCCAGCATGACCTTGGCGCCGGAGCGGCTCTTCACCTTCAGCTCGCCGTTCTCGAAACAGGCCTCGGCGTCGCCCTCGCTGCGCTCCAGCAGTTCCACGGTGGCGCGGGCGCCCTCGCCGTCCTGGCCGGTAACATCCAGGTCGCCGGTCATGGTCTTCACCTTGAAAGAGGCTGCGTCGTACTTGGGCACGGAGATCTCCACCGTGCGGCCGCTCATCTTGCCTATGTCGCCCAGGCCCTGCAGACCAGCGAGGCCGGCCAGGCCGCTCAGGCCTTTAAGCCCGTCGAGGCCGCCGCGTATGCCGCCGGCCATTTTCTCGGCGGAGGCCGCGCCGCGCTTTATGGCGAACACGGCCAGCGCTATGCCGGCCAGGGCTATGACGGTTATGGAGACCACGCACAGGGCGGCCAGCGCCAGGGCGCCGAGGCCTATGTACTTGAGCATTATCTTGGTGTCGGGGCCGAGCGGGCCCACGTGCTGCACCAGCAGTATCACGCCTATCACCATGGCGGTCAGCAGCGAAAGTTTCAACAGGAACTTGAGCATATATTTCTTTTCTCCTTCTTCCTACCAGGGGCGGCCGCGCCGTCCCCTCAACCTATATGACACGCGGGACGCCAAAATGTTTCAGCCTGTTCCGCCCAATTTTTTCCGCAGCATTTCCTTGGCCCTCAGCAGATGCACCTTCACGGTATTTATAGGAAGGCCCAGCGCGTCGGCTATCTCCTGGTACTGGCGGTCCTCGAAATAATAGAGCTTTATGACGGCGCGGTACTTCTCCGGCATCTCCTCCAGCAGTTCCGCTATGCGGGCCAGCTGCAGCTCGCGCTCGTAGAGCTCGTCGGTTATGCCGGGGGCCTCGGGGATGTTCTCGGCGGCCTCGTCGTCCAGCTGCGTCTCGCGGCCGGCGCGGCGCTCGCTCCAGTTCATGCTGAGGTTGTAGGCTATGCGGTAAAGCCACGACGAGAGTTTGGACTCGCCGCGGAAACCCTCTATGTTCTCGTAGGCTTTCAGGAAGACGTCCTGCGTTATGTCGCGCGCCTCTTCCTCGAAGCGCACGTATTTGGAGACGACGTTGAAGATGAAGTCCTGGTGGCGCAGCACCAGCTCGCCGAAGAGCTCGCGCTCCCCGTCGGCTATGCGCCGCAGCAGTCCGTCCTCGTTCTCCATCGTCACTATTCTACCTTTCCCTCACCATTTATGACACGCCAATGCCGGGAAATGTTTCACCGGCTCCGGCAGCGACATGGGGGCGGGTTAGCAAAACCCTCGTGAGGCCGCGGCTTGCGTAAGCGCCGCGGCCGAATGCGGAGCGAGCCCACGGTGTGGGCGAGCGCGTTTTGCGTTCCGCCCCCATGCCGCTGCCCATCTTAACAGATTAAAAAGAAAAACCGCCCGGAGGGGCGGTTCTTCTATGGGTGCCGTAACGCTTACATGCGCTCGGGGGCTGAGACGCCGAGGAGGCCGAGGCCTTTGGCTATCATGCCCTGCACGGCCTTCAGCAGGAACAGCCTGTAGGCGGTGACTTCCTTGTTCTCCGGATCCAGCACCTTGTGCTGGTCGTAGAACGAGTGGAACAGAGCCGCGAGCTCCGTCAGGTACGTGGTCAGGTGGTGCGGCGAGTTGTCGCGGGCGCAGTCGGTGAGCGCCTTCTCGAACCACAGCAGCTTCAGCATCAGCGCCCGTTCCTCGGGGTTGATCTGCGCCTTGGCCTCGTCGAAAGAGGCGGCCGGGTCCACGCCCTTGGCGGCGGCGTTGTCGAAGATGGAGCGGATGCGCGCGTGCACGTACTGCACGTAGTACACCGGGTTCTCGTTCGACTGCTTCTTCGCCAGTTCCACGTCGAAGTTCAGGTGGGTGTTGGGGCCGCGCGAGGCGAAGAAGAAGCGGCACGCGTCGGTGCCGACGTCCTCTATCAGCTCCTTCAGGGAGATGAAGTCGCCCGCGCGCTTGGACATCTTCACTACTTCCTTGCCGCGCAGCAGGGACACCTGCTGGTGTATGATCACCTTGAAGCTGGCGCCTTTCTGGCCGAGGGCCCCGACGGAGGCTTCCATGCGCGGCACGTAGCCGTGGTGGTCGGCGCCCAGGATGTCTATCAGGCGGTTGAAGCCGCGCGAGTACTTGTTCAGGTGGTAGGCGATGTCGTTGAGGAAGTAGGTATTGCGCCCGTCGGACTTCACCAGCACGCGGTCCTTGTCGTCGGACTCCAGCTCGGTGGCGGAGCCGAACCACACCGCGTTCTCCTTCTCGTAGGTCATGCCGCGCTCTTTCAGCGTGGCCAGGGCCTGCGCCGGCGCGCCGAGCGCGTGCAGCTCGGTCTCCATGAACCAGCGGTCGAAATGCACGCCGAAGGCCTGCATGTCGGCCTTGTGGCGCTTTACCATCTCGGCCACGGCGTAATCAGAGAACTGTTTGTCGGTCCAGCCGGCGGCTTCCTTGGGCAGCTCGGCGGCCAGGGTCTTAAGATAGTCGCCGTGGTAGCCGTCCTCCGGGGGTTCCTTGCCCTCCAGGCGGGCCTTGAGCGACAGGCCCAGGCGTTCCACCTGGCGGCCGGCATCGTTCACGTAGAACTCGGTGGCCACGTCGGCGCCAAGTTCCTTCCAGATGCGGGCCAGGCTGTCGCCCAGCGTAGCGCCGCGGCCGCTCGCGAGGTGCATGGGGCCGGTAGGGTTGGCCGAAACGAACTCGAGGCAGATCTTCTCACCGGCATACTCGGACCGGTGGAAACAGCCGGGCTCCGAAAGGTCCTTCAGCGCGGCGAACAGGAAAGCGTCGGCGAACTTCACGTTCACGAAGCCGGGCGGCACGGTCTCGGCCTCGACGGCGCCGGCCAGCGCGCCCTTGAGTTCCTCGGCTATCTTTATCGGCGGCTTCTTGAGCAGCTTGGCGCCGGCTATGGGCCAGGCTATGGAGGCGTCCGCCTTTATATGCGGGGGCGGCGCCGCCAGCGCGAAAGAGGCCACCTCGGCGTCGCCGAGGGAAAAGGCCGCCTTGGCGCGGCTCTTGAGGTCGGCTTCCAGTGTTGAGATCTTCATTATTTCTTCTTCGAGTTCTTCTTCGCCGGGGCCGCCTTCTTCGCAACTTTCCTCACTACCTTCTTCACGGCTTTTTTAAGGATCTTTTTCGCCGCGGCTTTCCTGGCCGGCTTGGGGGCGGTCTTCTTCACGGCCTTTTTAACGGCCTTCTTTACCGCCTTTTTCACCGCCGCTTTCTTGGCGGGGGCTTTCTTCGCGGCTTTTTTGGCGGCTTTCTTTGGAGCGGCCTTCTTCGCCGTAGCGGCCTTTTTGGCGGGCTTGGCGGCGGCGGCCTTCGGCGCCGGGGCCGGGGCCTGCGCCGGGGCGGCGGGCTTCTCTTCCCACTCCACCGGCTTGTACTCGCCGTAGACCTTGTCTATCGCGTAGAACTCGGCGGCCTTGGAATCGTAGACGTGCACCAGCACCCCGCCGTAATCCAGCACCTTCCAGGTCTTGGAGCGCGAGCCGTCCTTGTGCAGGCAGTACACGCTCTCGCCCTTCAGCTGCTTGGAGACCTCTTCCTCGACGGCCTCCAGGTGGGGGGCGGACTCGGCGCCCAGCAGCACGGCGTAATCCGCCAGCGTGGACTTGCCGGCCAGGTCGTATACCTTCACCGGGTCGGCCTTCTTGGAATCGCCGGCGCGGGCGGCTATAACGGCTATTTTCTTAAAGCTGCTTTTGGGGATGCTCATATTGTGTTCTTTCTGTTCCTCAGTTTTTCCATCATCGCGGCCTCCGCCTGGTGCTCTATGTTGATCACGGCGGAACCGAGTATGGATGATATTGTATTAAATATGGTGGCGAGGTTGTTTTTCTCCACGGCGGACAGCGGCTCCGAGCGCTCGAACACCGCGGCCGCCAGCCTGCGCCCTTCGGCCTCGCAGGCCATCAGGTAGGCGCGGTCGTCCAGCCAGCCGCTCTGCGGCCTTTCGGGCACGCGGGCCGCGGCGCCGCCGGGGAAGCCCTCGCGCGAATAGGCCGGCTCGTACTCCTCGTTGAAGCGGTTGTAGACGTAGGCCTTCACGCTCCAGACGCCGTCCATGTACAGCTTCATCTCGTCCATCACGGCGGACAGGAACTCCGCCGGGGAACGGTGCGGCAGCAGCAGCAGGCGGCTCAGGTCGAACAGCATCGTCAGCTCGCTCGACGTGTGCTGCAGGCGGCGGAACACCGTGCGCATGATGCCGGTGAAGATGCCTATGCCGGCCTGCGGGTGTTCCTTTATGAAGGCGAAGAACTTGTCGCGGTGTATCTCGTAGAGCGAGGTGTCCTTCGAGGCGCGGGCCTGCGCCGAGCGCGGTTGCCCGGCCTCCAGCACGGCCATCTCGCCGAAGAAGTCGCCGCCGGAGAGTATCGCGAGGGCCTTGAACTCCCGGTCCTCCTCGTCCATGGCCTTCTCTATCACCACCTCGCCGTCGACGATGATGAACAGCGTGTCGCCGGCGCTGCGCTCCCTGAATATCACCTCGCCCGCCGGGCAGGAGCTCTGCGTGAAATACGCGGCGAACTCCTCCAGCGTCCCCTCCGGGAGGCCGCGGAAAATGGCCATCCCCTGCAGTTTTTCCTGAGACATGCGCCCCCCTTAGATACCGCTCTCGCTGCAGAGCTTCTTGAAGCCTTCCTGGTCGTGCGCCTTGGCCACGGCCACGTCGAAGGCCACCAGGCCCTGCTTCACCAGCATCGCCATCGCGCGGTCCATCGGTATCATGCCGAACTTGGCGCCGGTCTCGATGGCCGAGTAGATCATGTGCGTCTTGCCCTCGCGGATCAGGTTGGCTATGGCCGGCGTCATCACCATCACCTCGCGCGCGGCCACGCGGCCCTTGCCGTCCTTGCGGGGGAGCAGTATCTGCGACACCACGCCCTGCAGCGACGCGGCCAGCTGCACGCGCACCTGCGTCTGCTGGTGCGGCGGGAAAACGTCTATGATGCGGTCCACCGTCGACGGCGCGTCCTGCGTGTGCAGGGTGGCGTAGGTCAGGTGGCCCGTTTCGGCCGCGGTGATCGTGAGCTGTATGGTCTCCAGGTCGCGCATCTCGCCGACCAGGATCACGTTCGGGTCCTCGCGCAGCGCGGCGCGCAGGGCGTTGTTGAAGCTGCGCGTGTGCTGGCCGATCTCGCGCTGGCGCACCACGCAGGCCTGCGCCTCGTAGGTGAACTCTATCGGGTCCTCGACGGTGAGTATGTGCTTCTTCTTGTTGATATTGATGAGGTTTATCAGCGCGGCCAGCGTGGTGGACTTGCCGGAGCCCGTGGGCCCCGTGACCAGCACCAGGCCCTTCGGCAGGTTGGAGAAGTTCACTATCGACGGCGGCAGGCCCAGCTCCTCCGGCGTGGGGATCTTGGACGGGATGACGCGCATCACGGCCTCTATGCCGTTCCTCGCCACCAGCACGTTCAGGCGGAAGCGGGACACGCCGGTGACGGCGAAGGAGCAGTCCAGTTCCCAGTCCTTCTCCAGCTTGGCGCGCTGCTCGTCGTAGAGCGTCGAGTAGATCAGCGTCTTGGTCTGCTCCGCCGTGAGCGGCGGCACGCCGTCCGCCACCGGGATGATCTCGCCGTTCAGGCGCATCATCGGCGGCTTGTTGACGCAGATATGAATGTCGCTGGAGCCGCGCTGCACCGCGGTCTTCAGTATCGTGACCATGTCCATGTTACCCTCCCGTTCCCCGTCACTCGGCCAGAGCGGCCTCGTTGAAATCCTCTCCCATCACCACCGCGGCCCCCGCCACGCTCCGCTGCGAAGTCTTCACGCGGATCTCCATCTCCTCCAGGCCCAGCGCGGCGCGCAGTTTCAGCGCGTCGGCGGTATCGGCGGAGAAGCCGAGTATCCGGGTGCGGGCCTCGCGCGGGGCGCTGCCCTCTGTTATCACGTCGAAGCCGCGGCCGCGCAGGAACTTGGCGGCCCTGGCCGCCAGGCCGGTGCGGCCGGAGGCGTTAAAGACCTCCACGCGCGGGGCGGGGGCGCCCTCGTCGGCCGCCTCCTCGCCGGGCGCGGCCTGCTGGCGCGTCGTTTCGGAGACCACGAAATTGGTGGAGCCCAGGCGGGTGGCCTCGGAAAAGACCGAGAACATGTCGAAGCGGCCGAGGTTGGTGGCGCCGGAGCGGCGCAGGCCGTCGAGGAGTTTCGCCGAGGAGAAGAACAGTTCCGGCCTGTTGCGCCAGCCGTTCAGGACGCCCCACATGACGTCCAGTTCGGGCGCGGTGGACAGCGAGACGTAGAAGACCTCGTCGCGCCCGGCCTCCGCCGGCATGCCGGCCTGCGCCGAGAGATCGACGGTGCGCTGCCAGCCGGTGGCGCCCTTCTTCGGGCGGCCGTGGGAAAAGGGAAAGGCTTTGACGGTGCTGGAGGAAGGCTGGTAGACCAGCAGCATGGAGACGCGCTCGCCCAGGAGCGCCAGGCGCAGGTCCCTGCCGTCGCGCAGGGCGCGGGAGGCCGGGCAGAAATGCTGGGCGGCGGCCAGCGCCAGCGCCGCCGCCAGGCCGATGGCCGTTATCACCCGTTCTTTTTTTCCTGAAGACTGTTCCATAGTTCCACGCTCAACGGGTGCACCCAGCCGCCGCCGGAGAACGCATATACAAGTTTAACATAATTGGCCGCCCTGAAAGCCGCGTCCAGGTCGCGCCTGGCCAGTTCCCGGACCATGGCGGCCTGGGGAAAATCACGGCCGGGGCAGGCCAGGTCGCAGGTATAGATGAGCCGGGCCAGCGGGCCCATGCCCGGCGCGCCGGTGGCGTGCAGTTCAACGGCCTCCCGGATCTCCGGCGTCAGCGGGCCGAACAGCTCCGCCGCGCGGGCGGCGCCGGCCCACGCGTGCAGCAGCACGGGGGCTTCCTTTATAAGGGTGCGCAGCATCGGCGTGCGCGGGGCCCGCCTCAGCGCGTAGCTGACCAGCGCGGCCGGGGCCATGTCGCGGGCGCAGTCGTGGACCAGTCCGGCGAAAGCGGCCAGCTGCGCGGGCAGGCCGGCGGCCGGGGCCAGCTCGGCGGCGAGCGAGGCCACCGACAGCGAATGGCGGTAGCGGGCCGGCGTGATCTCGCGCCGCAGCAGTTCCCTCTCCGACGAGAGGTAGAGCCCGCGCTCCTTTATGACGCGCAGCACGGCGGGCTGCAGTTCGCGCGGGGAGCGGCCGCAGAAGAGGGGGGCGCGCAGGTCGCTGGAGGCGGCGCGGGGGAAAACCCCGCGGAGCGGCGTAAAGGGCGCGCCGCGCAGGCCGGAGATGGAATGGCCCGGCCTCATGCCGACGAGCAGCGCGGCCTCGCGCAGTATCAGGTCCGTGCGGCGCCACTTCGGGAAATCGGCCAGGCAGTCCGAGCCCATCAGGAAATAGAGCGGCGCGCCCGGGTGCAGCCTGCGGAAATGGGCGACGGTCTCCCAGGTATAGACCACCCGCCGGAGGCCGGCCTCGAAGGAGCTCACCTTCACCTCGGGCCGGCCGCCCAGCCCGGCGGCGGAAAGAGAGGCCAGCAGCATGGCCTTGCGGTCGGCGAAGGGCACGGGCTTCAGGTCCTTGAAAGGGGTGCGGAAGCCGGGGACGAGGTAAAGCGCGGAGGGACGCAGCTGGCGCAAAGCGGCGGCGGCCAGCGCCGCGTGTCCGCGGTGCGGCGGGTCGAAACTTCCTCCGTATATTATCACCGGCCTTTTTCCCGGGTTCATAGCGCAATTTAGTATAATATACTTTAAGTTTCCGACTCAAAGACCTTTTTATATGGCACAAAAACGCGACAACTGCATAATACTCCTGGTGGACCCGCCGGAGACCGAGAAGATAAGCCAGGAGCTCAAGACCGCTTTCGGGCCCGAGAGGGCCGTGCACGTCAACGGCGACCTGCTGTCCAACGCGTACAAGCTCGCGAAGAACTTCGCCGACGCCATACTTATAATCTCCTACGAGAAGACCAGCCGCCACCCCGACATGACCTGGCTCGACCAGGAGGACCCCGGCTTCCTCGAGGTGAAGAACCACGCCGTGGAGGACCGCATACAGGACGCCTTCCGCCTGGGCTTCTTCACCGGCGCCAAAAAGGCCGTGATGATAAGCCATCTCTCGCCGGAACTGAAGAAGGACTGGCTGTACCAGGCCTTCGACTCGGTGACCGACAAGACCGTGGCCATCGGCGCCAACCAGGACGGCACCTGCTACCTGCTGGGCATGACGCAGCAGAACCTGAAGCTCCTCGAGGCCCCCGGCTTCTCGCGCGGCAAGAGCGCCGAGATACTTTCCGAACGCGCCAAGAAGAACAAGCTGACCGTTTTCAACACGCCGGAGACCTACTCGATAACCGGCGAGGAGACGCTGCTGAAATGGATGGAGTCCAAGGAGACCCTGCCGCCGCTGTTCAGCCCCCAGCCGGCGCCGGTCCCCGCGCCGGCGCCCGCCCCCGCGGCCGAGGCCGCCGCGCCCGGCAAGAAGGGCCACAAGCGCCACGGCAAGCACCAGGACCCGGCAGTGCAGCCTCCGCCGGAGACGCCGCCCCTCTAGGCCGCCGCGCGAACCGCAGGCCCGCGAGCCCGAAGGCCGCGGGCCTTTTTTCATCCGGGCGCAGGGAGAACAGGAATGAATTCCATAGAAAAAGTGTGCGATAAGGTCTTCAGGCTGTCGCGCGGGACGCAGTGCGAGATAATGGCGCTGCACCGCGACACGGCGCTGACGCGGTTCGCCAACAACGCCGTCTCCCAGAACGTGGCCGCCTCGCGGCGGGACTACACGCTGCGCTTCCTCGACGACGGGCGCTCCGCTTCGGTGTCGCTGAACCAGGATTCCGACGAGGCCGTAAAGCTGGCGGTGAGAAGCGGCCTGGACACCCTGCGCCGGCAGAAGAAGGACCCCGACCTGCTGCCGCTGTACCGCGCCCCCGCCGCCCGCCCCGGAAAAAAACTCTATTTCGAGAACACCGCCTCAATGACGCCGCTGTACCGGGCGGAAAAGATCAAGGCCCTGACCCGCGCCTGCGCGCGCGCCGGCCAGACCGCCTGCGGCACCTTCGAGACCGGCGCCGAGGAACTGGTGCTGGCCAACAACCTGGGCCTGTTCGCCAGGCACAGGCAGACCCAGGCCATGTACAGCGTCACGGTGCAGGACCGCGACGGCAGCGGCTGGTACGAGCGCCCGGTCTTCGACGCGGCGGAGATCCCTTTCGAAGAGACCAACGAGACCGCCCGCGGCAAGGCCTCGGCCTCGCGTTCGCCGCGGGCCGCGGCGCCGGGCCATTACACCGTGGTGCTGGAGCCGGCCGCCGCCGCCGAACTGGTGCACCCCGTATGCGCGCGCGGCCTCGGCGGCCAGACCTACGTCGAGGGCAAGAGCTTCGCCTGCGGCAAACTGGGGCGCAGGCTGCTGAGCCCGCTGCTGACCGTAACGGACGACCCGCGCGGCGACGCGCCGGGCATGCCGTTCGATTTCGAGGGCACGCCGAAGGAGGCGCTGACGCTGGTGGAGGACGGGGTGGTAAAGAACCTCGCCCTCGACAGGAAGAACGCGAAGAAGGCCGGCCTGCCGAACAACGGCCGGGCCCTGCCTTTCGGCGCCTGGATGGGCCCCCTGCCCATAAACATCGCCGTCAAACCCGGCCGTTCCACGACGGAGGAGATCATAAGGGACACGGAACGCGGCCTGCTGGTGACGCAGTTCCACTACACCAACGTGCTTAACCCGCTGGACCTGACGATGACCGGCATGACCCGCAACGGCACTTTCCTCATAGAGGACGGAAAGCTGAAGGGCGCGGTAAAGAACCTGCGCTTCACGCAGAGCGCCGTGGAGGCGCTGGCCCGGGTGGACGCGGTGGGCCGCGACACCAAGCCCTGGGCGGACCGCGGCATCCTCTCCTGCCCGGCGCTGCGCATAAAGGACCTGAATTTCTCTTCCGCTACGGAGTTCTGAGGAAAATATGTTCAAACTTGCTTCGAAGGCCGTGGAAGTGGCGGACAAGCGCGGGGCGGATTTCGCCGACGTGCGCGTGGTGGAGAAGCGCTCGCAGAACGTGACGATGAAGAACGGCGAGACGGCCGGGCTTACCGATTCCTCGTCGCTGGGCTACGGCGTGCGCGTGCTCTGGCGCGGCGCCTGGGGCTTCGCCTCCGGCGACACCATGACCGCGGCGGCGGTGGAGCGCACGGCCGCGCTGGC
>CALMZU010000073.1 GCA_937870775.1 uncultured Elusimicrobia bacterium | reverse complement strand
CCACCACCAGCGTGTTCTGAATGGTCTGCATACAGAAGGAAGTCTGCATCAGGCCCAAGCCCTTTTCCAGTTTGAACAGATAGCTCATGTCGTTGGCCCGCAGGCTGACCGGGTGTTCCATGTCTATGCCGAGGTCGAAGACCTTGGAAGAAAGTTCGCCCGCGTCCATAAAATGCGTGGTGTCCACCTCGGCCACGTTATCGTGCAGGGGGCTGGCATAGATGCTGGCATTAGGCGCGCCGAGGATGTTGCGGCTCTTCAGTTCCTTGACCAGGTTGGGGATCGAGGCCAGGGTGCGCCTGTCCAGATTGAGCCTTATGTTCACGTGGGTGCCCTGTTTGAGCATCAGGGCGATGTTGTTCACTATCCTGTCGAAAGTCCGTTCCCCGGAGGCGGGAATGCGGGACTTGTCGTGCAGTTCGCGGTCGCCGTCGAGGGAGACCTGCACGTAATTCACCTTGCCGGGACCCGCGCCGAAGATGTCCAGCATACCCTCAACCTGCGTAGCGTTGCTGATGGCCCTGGAGGACATCCCGTAGCGTTTCGCGTAGCTCAGCGCTTTGCGTATCACCGGCAGATTGGCGGGCAGGAACGGCTCGCCGCCGTAGAAAGAAATCTCGGTGTTCTTCAGTTCTATGCCGGGAAGAACGGAAGAAATGTGGCGCTCGAACAGGTCCTCGACGAACTTCTCCGTCATGACCGCTCTGGACTTGTGGGGGCGGTGCTCCTGCTGGTAGCAGTACTTGCATGCGAGGTTGCAGTTATAGCTCATCAGCAGCATTATACCGCCGTGCGTTGCCTGGCGCTCACGCCTGGTGTGCAGGGCGGCGGCGAACTCTTTGAAGCGCGCCCATTCGGTTTCCGGAGGCAGGGTGGTGAGGTGGCCGCGCTTTGCGAGGAATTCCAGGTCCTGCGGGGACAGGAACGAAAGCGCCGCCGCGTCCTTTGCCCGGAGGCTGTCGCCCAGCTTCGTTGAAACAGCGTCCATACAGCCGTTTGTGCCGTTGAACAGCAGGGCAGAATTCTTTAGGTCGATTACGTTAAGGTACTGGCTGACGTAGTATTTGTTCATATTCCCTCCGGGAAAATTGGTTTCAGCAGGTTCTGGCCGAGGTAAGGAATTCAGCCGGGTCGTCGTTCTTCTCCCACGGCGCCACTTCACCGTTGCGGAAAAACCGGCTGTCTATGAGTACCGGGGCAGCCGGGGCAGCCAGCGCGGTCTGCTGCTGCGGAGTGACTGGAGAGACATTTTTGGTTTTCTCCGGAGTGGCTGCAGCGAATATGGCTGCGAGAAACGCTATCGCTATGTACATAAATTCTCCTTGTTTATACCTCCGCCGGGGATATTCCCGGCGGAGGTTGTTCTTTAACAACAATAGTTTATTTAGTGCTGCTGACGGTGTAGGACTGGTTGCAGTGGCAGCCGGAATTGATGCCGTTGCAGTCGCCGGACCGTGTCTCCTGCAACAGCGGCAGTGCCTCGAACTCCATGCGGTCCGTGGCTTTTTCGAGGGTCAGGCCAACTTCTTCGGCGATCACCTGGCCGCCGGTCAGAACG
>CALMZU010000072.1 GCA_937870775.1 uncultured Elusimicrobia bacterium | reverse complement strand
GGCGCTCGTCCACCGTGCCCACGTAGATGGGCATGTCCGGGTGGGCGGAGGCAAGGCGCTTTATGCCCTCCTTCGAGGCTATCATGCAGATGAAGCAGATGTTCTTTGCGCCGCGGCTCTTCATGATCTCCACGGCCTCCACGGCGGAGCCGCCGGTGGCCAGCATCGGGTCGGCTATCACCACGAGGCTGTCCGAGACGTCCTCGGGCAGGCGCACGTAGTATTTCACCGGCTTCAGCGTTTCCTCGTCGCGGTATATGCCTATATGCGCGAGCCGGGCCTCGGGGCAGAGCGTCACCAGCCCGTCCACCATGCCGAGGCCAGCGCGCAGTATGGCGACGAACACCAGGTCGTGCGCCAGTTTCTGCGCGTCAGCCACGCCGACGGGGGTGCGGACCCTGGCCTTCTTCAGCCTGGCGTTGGTAAGCGCGTCATGGGCGAGGAACATCGCCAGTTCGCCCATCAGCCGCCTGAAGTCGGCGACGTTCGTCCTCTTGTCCCGCAGGCGCGCTATCTTGTCCATCACCAGCGGGTGCTTCGAGACATGAACGTTCTTCATTGTCCTGCCCTCCTTGGGGGTCACTTTATGATCTCGCGTATCAGCGGTTCCTTGCGCGGGGCCTTCGGGCCGTACGCGAGGGAGGATTCGAACATCTTAACGCCGTCGGCGAGTTTCGGGGCCGACGAGGCGTAGGCGGTACCTATCAGGTCGCCGGGCTTCACCTTGTCGCCGGGCTTAGCCGCCAGTATGAAGCCCGCGCCGAAGTCCACGGCGTCCTCGGCCTTCGCGCGGCCGGCGCCCAGCGCCACGCTGGCGAAGCCTACGGTGCGGGCCTCCATCGCGGTGAGGTAGCCGGCCTTCTTCGCCAGAATGCGCTTCGAGAACTTGGCCTTGGGCATGTAGCGGTCGGGGTCGTCCACCACGCGCACGTCGGCGCCCTGCCACTTTACCATCAGGCGGTACTTCTCCAGGGCGCTGCCGTCGGCTATGGCGGCGCGGGCCTTCTCCATGCCTTCCTCGGCGGTGCGGGCCTTGCCGCCCAGGTGTATCATCCAGCCGGAGAGCACCTCGAGCACGCGCACGAAGTCCTCGGGGCCCTTCTCGCCGGCGAGTATCTTTATGGACTGAGAGGTCTCTATGCCGTTTCCGATGGCGACGCCCAGGGGCTCGTTCATCGCGGTCATCACGGCGACGCAGCGTATGCCCAGGAGCTTCGCGGTCTTCATCAGCGCCACCGCGAGCTCGCGGCTGGGCTTGAAGTCCTTGAGGAAGGCGCCGCTGCCGTACTTCACGTCCATCACCAGGCCGGTGATGTCCTCGGCGTACTTCTTGGAGAGGATGCTCGCGACGATGAGGGGGAGGGCCTCGACGGTGCAGCTGGCGTCGCGCAGGGCGTAGAGCTTCTTGTCGCTGGGCGCGAGCTCGGCGGTCTGGCCGAACATGCTGAGGCCGGTGGCCTTCAGCTGCTTGACGATATAGTCGGGCTTGAGGCGCACGTTGAAGCCTTTCATGGCCTCCAGCTTGTCCAGCGTGCCGCCGGTGTGGCCGAGGCCGCGGCCGCTCATCATGGGCACAACCACGCCGCAGGCCGCCACTACGGGGGCCAGCGCTATGGAGACGCCGTCGCCTACGCCGCCGGTGGAGTGCTTGTCCACCTTCATGCCTTTCACGGCGGAAAGGTCGAGCTTCTTGCCGGAGAGGGCCATGGCGCGGGTAAGGCCGGCGGTCTCTTTCGGGGTGAGGCCGTTAAGGAAGGAGGCCATCAGCCACGAAGAGAGCTGGTAGTCGGGGATGGTGCCTTCGGCGGCGCCCATCGCGATGAACTTCAGTTCCTCGTCGGTCATCTCCAGTCCGGAGCGTTTCTTCAGCAGCAGGTCGAGCATTCTCATGGTATATACCCCTTTATATAGATTTACTTCTTCAGCGCCTTCGAGCGCAGCATGCCCTCGAGGAGCCCGCGCATCTTCACCGACACCTTGTCGCCGAGCTCCAGCACTTCCTCGTGCGTGAGCACGGTCCTGGAGATGCCGCTGGCGAAATTGGAGATCCAGCAGACGCCGGCCACGCGCAGCTTAAGCTGGCGGGCGGCTATGGTCTCGGGCACGACGGACATGCCGACCACGTCGCCGCCCAGGGTGCGGTACATCCGGACCTCGGTGGGCGTCTCGTACGACGGGCCGGTCACCGCGGTGTAGACGCCGGAGAAGGCGCGCACCTTCAGCGACTTCGCCAGGCGCAGCGCCTCGGCGCGCAGCGCCGGGTCGTACGGGTCGTTCATGTCGGGGAACATCGCGCCGAAGGCCTCGTGGTGGTTGCCCATCAGCGGGTTGGAGCCCATCAGGTTGATGTGGTCCTCGAGCAGCACGAAATCGCCGGGCTTTATCGACGGCTTCAGCGAGCCGACCGCCGCGGTCAGGAGCAGGTTCTTCACGCCGAGGGACGCGAGCACGCGTATCGGGAAGGCGATGAAGGAAAGCTTGTGGCCCTCGTAGTAATGGAAGCGGCCGCGCATCATCACCACGTCGGCGCCGCCCATGCGGCCGAACACCAGCTCGCCGGCGTGGCCGGCGACGGTGGTCACCGGGAAGCCGGGGATGTCCTTATACGGTATCGAGAAAGCGTCCTCGAGGCGGGGGAGGGCCTTGCCCAGGCCGGAACCGGCTATGATCGCCGTGACGGGCCTGCAGCCGCGCGCCTTCTTCTTCAGCCAGGAGGCCGTCTTTTCTACCTGAGCGAGTATGTCTTCTGCCATTGGT
Source organism: uncultured Elusimicrobia bacterium (assembly GCA_937870775.1). Taxonomy (GTDB): domain Bacteria; phylum Elusimicrobiota; class Elusimicrobia; order Elusimicrobiales; family UBA9959; genus UBA9959. The sequence continues at coordinate 15,746 of CALMZU010000072.1, read as the reverse complement.
GTCTCCTTGCGCCTAGAAGTAACCGGCCCCGTCGGCCGTGAAGGCGCCCTCAATATGGTCCGGCTCGTTGCCGGGCACTATCCCCACGATATCGAACCTGTACTCTTCGGCTTCCGGGCGGCGCGCTTTTATGTAGGCCATGGCCGCCCTGATTATTTTAACCTTTTTCGACGGGGTTATGCTCTCCGCCGGCCCGCCGTACCCGGGATTGGACCGCGCGCGCACCTCCACGAAGGCCACGGTGCCGTCCTTCCGGGCCACTATATCCAGCTCGCCCATGGGGCAGGACCAGTTGCGGTCCAGTATCTCGTAGCCCGCCGCGCGCAGGAAGGCCGCGGCGGCCTCCTCGTAGGCGGCGCCTTTCTGGTTCACCGCCGGGCCTCCGCCGCGGCGGCGGCCACCGGGGCGAAACTCATGCGGTGCTCCGGGCAGGGGCCGAGGCTCCGCAGCGCGGCCATGTGCGCCGCGGTGCCGTAGCCCTTGTGGCCGGCGAAGCCGTAGCCCGGATATTTGCCGTCGAGCAGCTCCATCCAGCGGTCCCTGATCACCTTGGCGTAGATGCTGGCCGCGGCCACGGAGAGGGACTTCGCGTCGCCATCCACGACGGGCTCCTGCGAGCAGAGCTCCAGGCGCTTTATGCGCAGCGGCCCGTCGACGAGCACCAGCGCGCCGCGCGGGTCCGCGCCGGTATAGCGCAGGAGCCGCCCGACGGCGGAGCCCATGGCGTTGAAAGTGGCCTCCAGGATGTTGACGCGGTCTATCTCGGCCGGACCAGCGTAGCCCAGGCCGAAGCGCACGCCGGAATCCAGCATGAGGCGCAGCGCCTTCACGCGCTTCGCGGCGGAAAGTTTCTTGCTGTCGTTGACCAGCGGTGAGATGAGGGGGAAGGCCGCGGGAGGGATCCACGCGGCGGCGGCGGTGACGGGACCGGCCAAAGGGCCGCGCCCGGCTTCGTCTACGCCTATAAGGATGGCCGGCTTACGTTCCTGTACGACAGAATTATCGAATCTGCAGAGGGGCACGTTAGACCCGCCAGTCCGCCCCGCGCGCCGACGGGCGCGCGGGAGCGGGCGGTGGCTTACTTCGCGGGCTGCTGGGCGGGAGCGGGGGTCTCGGTCTTGGGGACCGAAGCCTCTATCTCCTTCTCAACTTCCTCGAGCCTGGCGGCCTTGCCGGACAGTTCGCGGAGGTAATAGATCTTGGAGCGGCGGACCTTGCCTTCCTTCACGACCTCGATCTTGTCGATGCGGGGGGAGTGTATCGGGAAGACGCGCTCGACGCCGACGCCGTAGGAGATCTTGCGCACGGTGAAGCTCTCGGAGATGCCGGAGCCGCGGCGGGAGATCACGACGCCGTCGAACACCTGTATGCGCTCGCTGTCGCCTTCGACGACCTTCGTATACACCTTAACGGTATCGCCGGCACTGAAATCGAATTTCTCGTTCTTGATGCCCAGATACTTAGCGATGTTATTCATTTTACTGCCTCCTAGACTGTGTCAGCGCCGTTGAACGGCGTATGTTGAAAACAAAATTCACTTCTTCTTCGCGGACCTGCCGCGCTTCGCCGGGACTTTCACCGGGGCGGGGGCCGCCGCGAGGTCCGGCCTCGCTTCTCCCGTCAGCTGCTTCGCCTGCGATATGCGCCAGTCGGCTATCAGCTTGTGGTTGCCGCTGAGCAGCGCTTCGGGCACCTTGCTGCCGCGCCAGACCGCCGGGCGCGTGTAGTGCGGCGCCTCCAGCAGCCCGTCGGTGAACGTTTCGTTCACGGTGGCGTCGCCCTTGCGGAGCACGCCCGGGATAAGCCGCGTCACCGCGTCTATCACCGCCACGGCCGCCGGCTCGCCGCCGGTCAGCACGTAGTCGCCTATAGAGAGCTGCATGTCGGCCAGCGGGGTTATCCGCTCGTCGATGCCCTCGTAGTGCCCGCAGATGAAGACCAGGTGCTTCTTCTTCGCGAGCTCGAGCGCGACCGACTGGTCGAAGCGCCTTCCTTTAGGCGTCATCAGTATGACGAAGGAACCGCGCTTCTTTACCTTCTTGAGAGCCCGGTAAACCGGCTCCGCCATCATCAGCATCCCGGTACCGCCGCCGTAGGGCTTGTCGTCCACGGTGCGGTGCCGGTCTTCCGTAAAATCGCGGGGATTCGAGAAGCCGAGCTCCAGGAACCCCTCGGCGCGGGCGCGGCCCACGATGCTCTCCGACAGCGGCGAATCTATCATGCCGGGGAAGAGCGTGACCGCGTCTACGCGCATATTCAAAGAACGGCCCTGCGGCTTAGTCTATGTCCAGGTAGACTTTCTTGTTCTGCCTGGCGGCGGCGGTCTGCAGCACGGTGCGTATGGATTTCACCACGCGCCCTTCCTTGCCGATGACCTTGCCGCGGTCCGAGGAGGCCAGCGTCAGCTTGAAGCGGACGACGTCGCCTTCCTCGTTGACCCCTATCTTCACGGCCTGCGGGTTCTCCACCAGCGAGCCGATAACGTACATGAGCAGGTCTTTCATCCCGTTCACCGTTATTTCTTCTCGGCGGGCTGCGCGGCGGCCTTCTCGGCCTTCTGGGCGCGCTTTATCAGGGAGCCGACGGTCTCGGAAGGCTTCGCGCCGTTCTTAACCCAGCGGCCCAGCTTCTCGGCGTTGATCGCGACCTTCTGCTTTTCCTTGCCGGCCTTCGGGTCGTAGTGGCCGATCACCTCGAGGGGCTCGCCGTGCGGGCCGCTCGACTTCTCGATCGCGACTATGCGGTAATGGGGCTGAGTGCGCTTGCCTATCCTCTGAAGCCTAAGAACAACTGCCATGGTTTCCTCCTTGACTGCTAAAAACGGGCACAAGCCGCCGGCCCGCTCAAGCGGGCTGGCGTGAAAGTCTATTATATTATATTTTCGGCTTTTTGGGAACAGTTTCAGAGCGTGCGCGCCATGCGGCGCAGCAGCGCGGCCGGGTCCGGCGCCTTGAACAGCGCGCTGCCCATCACCAGCGAATCGGCGCCGGCGGCCACGCAGGGGACCGCGGTCTCCTCGTTGATGCCGCCGTCCACCTGCAGCCAGACGGGCCGGCCGCGGCGCTCTATCATGCGGCGCGCCTCGTGCACCTTGGGCAGCATATCCGCCATGAACGACTGGCCGCCGAAGCCGGGTTCGACGGTCATTATAAGGACAAGGTCCACCTTGCCGATGAAGGGGGCCAGCCTGGAAGCGGGGGTACCGGGCTTTATAGAAACGCCGGCCTTCAGGCCGAGTTTCCTTATCTTCGCCACGCAGGCGGCGGCGCCCGCGGCCTCGGCGTGAACGGTTATAAGTTCCGCGCCGGCCTTAGCGAAAGGCTCCACGAACATCGCCGGGCGCTCCACCATCAGGTGCGCGTCCACCGGCAGGCCGGAGGCCTTCGCCACGGCGGGCAGCAGGCCCGGGCCGAAGCTGAGGTTGGGGACGAAATGCCCGTCCATCACGTCGAAGTGCATCCAGCCGGCCAGCCGCCTGAGCGGGGCCAGGCTGCGCCTGAGGTCCGCGAAATCGGCGGACAGCACGGAAGGCGCGACGGCGACGCGGCCCGACGGGGAGGGGAAGACGGTCATTTTACCGGGCGCTCCTCGACGAGTATGCCGTTGACGAAGATGCGCACCTTCTCGGCGCCGCCGTACGGCACCGACAGGTCTATCTTGGAGCCCGGGTCGCGCAGGCCGTTGAAGATCTCGCGGTCGCCGGTCTTGCCCATGGCCACCACGCGGATGTGCCGCTGCGAGCCGCTCTGCGACACCTCGTAGTGCACGCGGAACTCGCGCTCGGAGCCCGACGAGCCGCCCTTGCGGCCGCTGACGGTCAGCGTCACGCGCGCGTCGGACGCCACGACGGCGTCGGGCGCGGGGTTCTGGTCTATGATGGTGCCGCCGGGGAACAGCGAGGCGGCGTCCTCGGTGAGCACGAGCTGCACCTTGTTCTGGGAGGCCCACTGCTGCGCCTCGTCGCTCTTCTTCTGGCGGAAATCGGGCATCATCACTATGCCGGCCGGCGGCAGGCCTGCGGACACGACCACCTGCACCATCGTGTTCTTGGACACGCTGAGCTCGGGCTTGGGGTCCTGCGAAAGCACGGTGCCCTTCTCGGCCTTAAGCGAGTAGCTCTCGCTGACCTCGCCGAGCACCAGCTGGCGCTGGCGCAGCAGCAGCTCGGCGTTCCGGAGCGGCAGGCCTATCAGGCTGGGGGTGAAGACGGATTCGCCGCCCTGGCTGAAGACCACGCGCACGATCTTGCCCTCGCGCACCGTCGAGCCGGCGCCGGGCACCTGGCGCAGCACTGTGCCTATCGGCACGGTCTCGTTGAACTCGGTGCCCTCTATCTTCATCGCGAGGTTGAGCTCGGAAAGGGCCTGCAGGCCGCTCGCCGAGGACTTGCCGGTGATGTCCGGCACGATAACTTCCTTGCGGTTGTGTATGACCGTCTCCATCGTCCACGAGAACAGGAAGTAGGTCAGGAAGAAGAGCAGCAGGCCTATGCCGCCTATGCGGGCGAGGAAGCCGGGGCTGATCACCTTCTCGTCGGAAGTGGTGAAATGGCGCTGGTAAAATTCCTTGATACCCACGATGTTCTCCTTATTTATCGGCGGGCGCGGCAGGCAGCCGGTCGCCGGCCTTCAGGCGCAGCCCGTTGAGGAAGTCGGCCGCCGGCATTTCCTTCTTGCCCTCCGGCTTCACCAGGCCGATCAGCAGGCCTCCCCCGTCGCCACATTTTACAACAAAGCCTTTGCCTCCCTCAACGGAGAGCACGGTGCCGGCCGGGCCGGGGCCGGAGGCTCCGGGCGCCAGTTCGGCGCGTGCCACCTGCACGGTCAGCAGGCGGTCCGGCAGGGCCAGCGTGAAGCGGGGCTTCGGACCGCAGGCGAGACCGCGCACCCGGCCCAGCAGTTCCCCGGCGGGCCTGTCGAAACGCAGCACGGCGTCCTCCCTGCCCAGCTTCGGGGCGAGCGACGGTTCGCCGGACTGCGGCTCGCGCCTCAGGTCCCCGGCGGCCACCATGGCCAGCGCCTCGTCGAGCAGTACGCCGCCGAGTTCGGTGAGGCGGGCGAAAAGGGAGGCCGCGTCGTCGGAAGGCAGCACCGGCAGTTCGCGGCGCAGCAGCACCGGGCCGGTGTCCATGCCCTTGTCCAGCCAGAATATGGTGACGCCGGTGACCTTCTCGCCGTTGATCAGCGTCCACTGCACCGGGGCCGCGCCGCGGTACTTGGGAAGGAGGGAGAAATGGACGTTCAGGAAACCGTAGCGGGCCAGGGCCAGGGTCTCCTCGGGGATCAGCCTGCCGTAGGCCACCACCACGCCGAGGTCCGGCTTCAGTTCCGCTATCGCCGAATGCAGTTCGGCGCGGCTGGCCGGCTTGAAAGCCTCGAGGCTGAGCTCGCCCGCCAGGGCGTTCACCGGGGCGCAGCACATCTTGAGGCCGCGCCCGACGGGCCTGTCCGGCTGGGAGATCACGCCGGCTATCTCGTGGCCGGCCGCGGCCATGCGGTTGAGGAAACCGCAGGCTATGTCCGGCGTGCCGAGAAAGACGGTACGGAGCTTCTGCACGGTCAGAGCTTCTCCGGCTTCATCTTGCTCTCATCGATCTTCTTCCACTGTGTCTTGAGCTTCATCAGCGTGGGCTTGAGCTTCAGGCGGGTGAGCAGCGGCAGGCGGTCCACGAAACTTATGCCGTCCAGGTGGTCCAGTTCGTGCTGCAGGGCCTTCGCGAACAGGCCCTCGGCGTTGATCTCTATCGGGAGGCCCTTCTCGTTAAGGCAGCGCACCTTGACCTTGGCGGAACGGCGCACCTTGGCGAACAGGCCCGGGAAGGAGAGGCAGCCCTCCTCCTCGTACATCGAGCCGGACTTCTCGGCCATCTCGGGATTGATCAGGACTATGCTTATCGCCGGCTCGTCCTCGCGGTGTATCTTTATCACGACGAGGCGCATGTCGAGGCCTATCTGGTTGGCGGCCAGGCCGGCGCCGCCGGCGGCCTCCATCGTCTCGAACATGTCGGCTATCAGCGCCGGCAGGTCCTTCTTCACCGCCGCGAAATCGACCTTCTTCAGTTTCTTCTCGAGTATCTTCTCGCCGTACTTGCAGATCCTTCTTATAGCCATATATCCCTCACTTTAAGAAAGCTGGAACGTCATCTGGCGGCCTTCCCAGACCACCCTGGCGAGCACGGGCTTGCCGGGCTCGCCGGGCTTCTTCAGCATTCCCCAGGCCATCGCGAGGCGCTCCAGCTGCACCTCGGCGCCGGTGGACCCGGAGACGCCCATCACGATCTCGTCGGCGCCGGCGGCCTGGGCCACCTGCGCCATAGAGAAGAACGGGTCGTTGGAGAAAACGAATATCGGCTTCACGGTCTTGCCGTACTTCTCGGCCAGCAGCACCACCGCGCTGAACACCTCGCGGTCCTCGTCGGACATGGTCTCGGCGCCGGACTGTATACCCTTGGCTATCTTGGCGCTGAGGACGATGATGTCCGTCGTCTCGTCGTCGACGGTCTCCAGCACGGCGGCCAGGTGCACGAGGTTGTTGGGGTTGCGCACAGGCACGAGGATGCGGCGGGTGCCGGTCAGCTCGGGCACCACCTTGGCGATGTCCGACTCGCTGCGCAGGTTCATCTTCTCGTCGGCGTCCTCGTCGGGCATGTAGAGCTGGGCCTTCTTCTCGTTCATCTTCTCGGAGATGTGGAAGATGGTGAAGAACGTGACGGTGAACAGCACGCCGCCTATCGTGGCGACCTTCTTGGTAAGCATGTTCATGCCGGTGGCGGCCAGCAGCACCAGCAGCACGGCCACCAAGCCGATGGGCAGGTAGACGCCGCCGGACTTTACGTTGAACGGGAAGCGCCACTCCTGTTCCTCGTCGCGTTTCTTGAAGCGGAGTATGATCATCGACAGCGTGTCGAAGGTAAGGCTCCACAGCACGCCGAAAGAGTAGGCCTCGCCCAGCAGGAAGATGTCGCCGCGGGAGATCAGGATTATCAGTATCTGCGTTATGGCCACCAGGTTTATGATGCGGTACGTGGTGCCGTACTTCTTATGCAGGTGGCGGAACCAGTCGTGCAGGATGCCGTCGTCCGCGACGCGGTTCAGCACGCCGTTGGAGCCGACGAAAGAGGTGTTCACGGCGCCCACCAGCATCAGCGCGCCGGAGATCACGACCATGGTCTGCAGGCCGAGCCGCGCCCAGTAAGGGCCGTCCAGTTCCAGCGCCAGGCCGCTGAGCAGATTGTCGGCGTACTTGCCGGCCACCAGGTCCGGCGGTATGATCAGCGAGGACATGAAGGTCAGCAGGCCGGTGAACAGCACGCTGAAGACGAAGATCGTTATGACAGCTTTCTTGAGGTTCTCGAACTTGGGGTCCTCTATCTCGCGGTACACCTGGGCCAGGGTCTCGAGGCCGGACAGAGCAAGTATGGAATGGCCGAAGGCCATGATGATGCCGAGGGCGCCGACGGCCTTGAGCCAGGGGAAATGGACCGTCCAGCCCAGGGCCTTGTCGGTGAAGACCGGGTGGAAGGGGGGCAGCGTGAAGCCGCGGTGGTACAGCGTCAGGCCGGCCCAGCCTATCAGCACGACGGCCACCAGCGTGACGAAGGAGATGATCTTGAGGTTATTATCGGCGGATTCCTCGACGCCGCGTATGTTCTCGCGCCAGAAATAGCCGGTGACCAGCAGCGCGAAGACGACGGCGAAGGCGCGCGCCGGCACGTGCCAGTTTATATGCATCAGCGGAAGCACGTTCTCCAGAAGGCCGCCGAGATAAAGGCCGGCGGTGACGGAGCTTATGGGACCGGTAAGGGTGTAGTCGAAGATCAGCGCGGAGACCGAGAGCTTGGCCATCACCTTGCCCATCGCCTCGCGCACAACGACGTATACGCCGCCGCGCACGAACAGCAGGCAGGACTCGGTGTAGACGCCGAGCATCAGGCCGGAGAACAGCATGACGCCCATGATGAACCAGGGGAAGGCGGGGCCGAAGGCGTTCATGGCTATGCCGCCGGCATAATAGGCGCTCGAGCCGAAGTCGCACAGCACTATGGAAGCCGCCTTCCAGAAAGAAATGAAGCTAAGCATGGCCGTGCTGAGCACGAACACCTGCTTGAAGCGGGGATTAACTACCATAATAAAGATTATATATATTTAACGACGGGAACAGGAAGCCGGCGGCTAGCGGGAGGCGAGGAGCGCGGCTGCGGCGGCGGGATCGTTCAGCGAGGCCAGCTTGTCTATCAGCTCGGGCTGGAAGGTCTGGCTCAGGAGCGAAAGCATGTTGAGGTGGCGCTGGAAGAAGGCCGGCTTGTGGGGGGACAAGAGGAGCAGCGCGGCCTTCACCGTATGGCCGGTGGCCGGGTCGGTGAAGCCCTGCGGTATCAGGCCGAGCACGCCGTAGAAGGAACCGAGTTCCGGGAACTTGGCGTGCGGTATATAGAAGCCGCTCTCCAGCACCTGGTTGAGTTTCTCCACCTCGGCCACGCGGTCCGCCAGGGCCTTGGCGCTGATGGCGCCGCTCACCTGAGGCAGCATGCGCTCGGTAAGAAGGCGCAGCACTTCATCCTTGGAGGGCTTTCCCTCTATATAAATGGTATTCCCGGGCTTTATAAGGGCTGAGAGGCTTACGCCGTCGGACTGTCTTATCATAAGGACCGCTGACTTCCTTATATGATATCATTTACCTGTTCCCGTCGTCAATCGGCGGATTTATGACCAAGAATACCACCATAGCGGCCATAGGAGTGGACCGGGGCGGCACCTGGACAAGGGTGGCCGCCTTCGACTCCGCGCTGCGCCCCCTCAGGGCCGCCAAGTTCAGGACCGGTCCGGACCGCTCGCTGCCGGCCGCGCTTGTAAAGGCCGTAGCCGCCTGGCCGGGCGGCGAGGAAGCGCCGCTGGTGATAGCCGCCCGGGGCGTCTTCAGCCGCAAGTGGAAGAAACCCTTCCTTATGAAAGCCCTGCGCGGCAGGCTGAACCTGGTGGACGTGGTATCAGACGCAGAAGCCGCCCATTTCGCCGCCTTCCGCGGCGGGCGGGGCATCCTTATAATAGCGGGCACCGGCGCGGTGGCCTTCGGCGGCCGCCCCGGCGCCTTCGTTATGACCGGGGGCAAGAACCCTCCTTCAGGCGACCCCGGATCGGGACGCTGGCTGGGGCGGCAATATCTCGCCATGCTCGGGCGCCTGAGCGAGGCCGGGCCCATGGGCCACGGCCGCTGCGCGGCCTACGCGGCCAATTTGCTCAGGCGGGCCCGGCGCGGCCACGCGGCCTGCGCGGCGCTGGAAGCCGCCGCCCACCACGAGCTGGCCTCGCTGCTGAAGGAAGCCGCCGGGCGCGGCGCCGTGAAGGCGGCGCTGGCCGGCGGGCTGATGAACGACGGCGCCTTCAGGGCAGGTTTCATGGCCGCGGCGCGCCGCGCGCTGGGGAAGCGGAAGGTGGATTTCGTCAGGGCGGCCATGACCGCCGAGGAGGCGGCCGCGCGCATAGCGCTGCTGCGGAGAAAGACAAAATGAAAGAGCTCGACGTGATAAAGCGGGCCGCCCTGGCCGGCGGCAAAATACTTTCGGCCAAGTTCGGCAAGGTGGGCTATAAGCTCAAGGGCCGCGCCAACCTGCTGACCGAAGCGGACCTGGCCTCGCAGGCCGCCGTGATAAGGACGATAAAGCGGGCCTTCCCCGGCGACGGCTTCCTCGCCGAAGAGAGCGACCCGGTGGACACCGGCAACGGCAGGCTCTGGATCATAGACCCGCTCGACGGCACGACCAACTACGCCCACGGCTTCCCGGCCGCGGCGGTGTCGATAGCCTTCGCCGAGAAGGGCGTGGTGAAGGCCGGCGGAGTTTACGACCCGTTCAGGCGGGAACTGTTCCTGGCGGAACTGGGCCGCGGCGCCTCCCTCAACGGCCGCCGCATACACGTCTCGGCGGTGCCGTCGATACCCAAGGCGCTGCTGGTCACCGGCTTCGCCTACGACCGCGCCGAGCGGGCCGAGTTCTACTGCGGCTTCTTCGCCGAGTTCATGAAGATCTCGCACGACGTGCGCCGCATGGGCGCGGCCTCGCTGGACTTCTGCTGGCTGGCCGCCGGGCGCACCGACGGCTACTGGGAGTTCGGCCTGAAGCCGTGGGACGTGGCCGCCGGCGGCCTGATAGCGCGCGAGGCCGGCGGGCGCACCAGCGATTTCTCCGGCAGGCCGTGGCAGGTCGGCGCCGGCATGGGCGCCGAGACGCTGGCCACCAACGGCCGGCTGCACGCGCCGATGCTTAAGATCATAAGGCGCCGGATCGCGGCGGAGGCCTGATGCCGGTACTGGGCATCATAGTTTTCTGCACGGTCTTCTCGCTGGGCTACACGGCGGCGCTGGCCTGGGTGCTGGAGCGCAAGGAGAGCCGCTACGGCCAGGGCTCGTACTCCTTCACCGACGTGTTCCTGCCCGCCTCGCTGACGCTGATAGTCGTCTATTTCCTGAACATAGTGCTGCTGATAAGGTACGCGCGGCTGACGCTGCCCGTCGACGGGGCGCTGTGCGCGGCGCTGGCGCTGTTCTGGTCCTGGCGGGAACGGAAGTTCAAGGCCTCGGCCGCGCGCGCCATAGAGCGGCTGCGCGCCGAGATGAGCCTGCTGGCCGACCAGGTGCAGGCCGACCCGTCGAACCCGGTCTGGTTCGAGCGTATAAGCGAGCTTTACGAGAAACTTGGCGACACCGAGCGGGCGCTGGAAGCGGCGCGCCGCGCTGCCGCGCTTGACCCGGCGGTGGCCCGGACCTGGCGCGTGAAGAAACTCGAAGAGGATCTGTCAGCGGGAGGCCAGCGCGGCGGCCGCCGCGCGTGAAGCTTCCCTGAAAAGGTAGTCGCCGCCCGCCCTCGCGGTCTCGGCGGCGATGAGCCCGCCGCCGGCGGGGTCCAGCAGTCTCACCGTTATAAGGTAGCCTTCCCCGTCGCGCCGCACCGAGCCGGAAACGGCCAGCGCGGCCCCTGCCCTGCGCGCCAGCGCCGCGGCGGACTCGTCGAAAGAAAGCCCCGAATATTCCTGTTCCTTCTCGGCCAGCACCATGTCGGCGCGGCTGCGGTCGGCGGCCGTGAACCTGCCGGTGCGGACCAGTTCCGACTCCACGAGGCCGCGCACCACCTCAGCCTCGGTGGCCGTCACGCCGGGGCCCGCGTAGAAAGGCGCCACGGCGGCCAGCGGCCTGCCCGGCGGCAGGACCGGGCGGCGGGGGGCCGCGGCGGCCGCTCCGCCCCAGGCCCAGCCCGCCGTCATGCGGTGGGCGGCGCCCAGTTCGCCGTAAGGGTTGAAGGCGTAGTCGAGAGAGAAGCCGCCGAGCTTCAGGCCGAAGCCGGCGGCGAAGGCGCCCATGAAGCCGTGGTCGTCGTAATTCCGGAAGTTGAGGCCCGAGCGCAGCGACAGCCCCGAAGCCGCGGAGAAAGGCAGGAACAATTCTCCGGCCGCGGCCAGGTAGGGGGAATGGTCGGCTGGCAGCCGGCCCTCGAAGAGCAGGTTAAGGTCCGGCGCGTACTTCCACTTAAGCCCGGCGTCCATTTCGAAAGGCAGCGGCGCGGCCTCGGAGCCGAGCTTCAGCGGCGTGCCCAGGTTCCTGAAAGCGAGGGCGAACTCGGTGACCGAGGGGTAGGGGGGCCTGTAGGCAAGTCCGCCGTCCAGCGCGCCGGCCGAGCCCGTCTCGTCGTCGAGGCGGCACCTTATGTATTTCAGGGCCAGGCCCAGGTCCAGGCGGCCGTAGCGCCCGGCCCAGCCGGCCGAATAGGCCGAGTCGTAGGCGGCGAAACCGGCGCCGGAACCGGAGCCCGCCGCGTCCAGCCTTTCCCCGGCGTCGTAGCCGTTGTAGATCAGCCCGGCCGAGAAGGTGCCGGCGGAGGAATAGCGGGAGAAGGCCAGCGCCGCTCGCGAACCGCCGGCCGGCAGCGAGTTGTACGAGGCCGAGGCCGAGGCGCCGGCGGCGGCGAGGCGGGTCCCCGCGGGATTAAGCGCCAGGGAGTCCGTGCCGTTCAGCGCCAGGCCGGCCCCGCCCAGCGCCGCGAAGCGCGCCGAAGGCGGCACCTTCAGGAAGCCGGCGGAGGTCAGGCCGCGGGCGTCGTCGGAGAAAGCGTTGACCGGGAATATCCCGCAGGCCGCGGGCCGGGGGGAAAAAAGGAGCGCGGCCGCCGCGCAGAGGCCGGCGTACCGCGCTCTTATCAGGCGCCGTCCTTCCACTTTACTTCTTCAGGTCCTTTACCAGGTACTCTATACGGGCCTTTATCTTGGTCTTGTCCAGATTGTCGATGTCCTGGATTATGTCCTCGAGGAATTTGACGGTGAACTCGTTGTTCACGCTGCCCTTGGAGAGGCGGGATTCTATGCCCTTCAGGCGGGCGTCTATGCCGCTGATGCCCTCGTATATGCCGCGCACGAAGGTCTCGGCCTTGTTGCCGCCGGAGGCCTCGGCGGAGGCGGGCATGGAAACCGGCGCGGGGGCGGCCTCGGCGGCCGGCTCCTCGACGGGCAGCTCGGGCTGCTCGGCCGGGAGTTCGGGCTGGTCGGCGGGGATGTCCGGCTGCTCGGCGGCGGGGGCGTCCACGAAAGGATTGTTCTCCTCTTCGGCGCCATCGGCCTCAAGAGGGGCGGCCTTCCTGAGTTCCGCGTACTTGCGCAGGGAGAAGACCAGGCCGGCGACGGCGGCGGCGAACACCAGGGCCCACACGTAGAACACGGGGTCCATCCAGGCAGAGTAGAGGTTGAATTTAGGCATAGCGTTCTCCGGTTACAGTTTTATCTCCTGTCCTTCCTTCACGGCGAAACATTTCAACTTGGAGCCGGCCCGTCGGGCCAGCCGCGAGCAATCCGCGACTATCCGGTCCAGCTGCGCGTCGGTGCGGTCCTGGTTGTGGTGGAAAAGCCCCAGCGCGCGGACCTCGGCCTTCAGCGCCAGGTCCAGCGCCTGCCGCCATGTCGAATGGCCCCAGGTGCTGCGGCGCGCGTACTCGTCCTCGGTATAGTCGGCGTCATGCACCAGCAGGTCGGCGCCGCGCGAGAAGGCCAGGTATTCCTCGGGGGTCCTGCCTCCGGGATGCACGTGGCCCAGCTCGTTGTCGGTAAGGAAAACGAAGGAGCGGCCGGGCTCGCAGAACTTGTAGCCGAGGCCGTTGTTGGGATGGCTGAGCTCTATGGGCAGCACCTGCATGCCGCCCACCTCGCAGCCGCCGGCGCACAGCGAGGCGAACTCGAACCGGGCCGAGATCTCCTCGAACTTCACCGGGAAGCCGGGGGGCTGCATGGTCTTGGCTATGATCTCGCGCACAGGGTCCGACGTGAACGAGCAGCCCATTATGCGTATGCGCGTCTTCTTGCTGTATATGGGGGCGAAGAAAGGGAAACCCAGCACGTGGTCCCAGTGCGAGTGGGTGAACAGCATGTCGAAATCGTTGGAGGAGTTCTTGAGCAGTTCCTTGCCCAGCAGTCTTATGCCGGAACCGGCGTCGACGATGACGAGGTCGCCCTTCTTCGAGCGGACCTCCAGGCAGGTGGTGCTGCCGCCGTACTTTATGTAATTCTTCCCCGACACGGGTATGGACCCGCGCGCGCCCCAGAATTTAAGTTTCATGACCGTATTATATTAGCAAAAAGCCGCCGCGTTTAGAATTGCAAAAAGTTACGCCCGGCAAGCAGAGCGGGGCAAACCGCAAAAACGGCAATAATCTTAAAACTTGCCGCCGGGCGTTCTATATGCTAGACTTTAGCCACGGGGTTTAGATCGTGGGCAGATACGAAAAATACGCGGTAGCCGGGTTATTCCTTGCGTTCGCGGCGACATTGGCGCCGTGGGCCGCCGATTTCCCTCTTAACGACGACTGGGCTTACGCCCTGGCGGTGCGCTCTTTCTCCGAAACGGGCAGGCTGGTGCTGAGCGACTGGGGCTCCTCCACGCAGATAACGCATATACTGGCGGGGACCCTGGTCACCAAGGTCTTCGGCTTCAGTTTCGCCGCCCTGAGGCTAATGAACATCTGCATAGCCGCGGCCGCTCTTTTCATGTTCGTGAAACTGATGGACGAGCTGGGGGCGGGGCGCTTCGAGAAAATGGCGGCCGGCCTTACGCTGGCCTTCAGCCCCATCTACCTGGTGCTGGCCAGTTCTTTCATGACCGACGTGCATTACCTGTTCTGGATGCTGTCGGCCATGTACTTCTTCGCCCGGAACCTGAACGACCCGGAGGACCGGCCGGCGCTGGTGTGGGCGGGGGCCTGCACGGCCGCCGCCTACCTGACGCGGCAGCTGGCGGTGGCCCTGCCGCTGGCGTTCACCGTTGCGCTGCTGCTGCGCGGCCGGTTCCGCTGGCGGGACCTGGCCCCGGCCTGGGGCCTGCCGCTGGCGGCCATGGCGCTGCACCAGCTCTGGTTCACCTTCATGCACGGCCCCACCTGGGCCTCGGTCAATTATGTATCCGGGGCTACGCTGTCGCACCTGGCCTCGCCGGTACGGCTGGCCGCGGACTCGGCCTTCAGGCTGTTCTCAGCCGCCATGGAGACCGGCCTGCTGCTGCTGCCGCTTGCCGCCGGCTTCATATTCAGCGCCAGGCATTTCTTCACCAAGAACGACCTGCACAGGCGGGTTACCCTCACCGCGCCCATCATCGTACTGGCGGCCCTGGCCGTTTTCGCGCTGGTGAAAGGACCGCTGCCTTATCTTGAGAACAATCTGACCAGGTCCGGCCTGGGGGTGCTGACCCTGGGCGGGGCGGCGCTGAAACCCTCCGGCTTCTTCGCCTCCGGACTGTTCTGGAACATCTGCACGGCGGCGGCAGCCGTGTCGGCGGCGTTGCTGATGTGCGCCTCCGGCCTGTCGCTGAGAGCCGGCAGCCCGGCCCTTCGCTTCGTCTTCGCCGCCTCGCTGCTGCAGCTGGCCGTTTCCATGATAGGAGCCAAGTTCTTCGACCGCTACCTGCTGACACTGCTGCCCGGCTTCGCTGCTGCGGCGGCCTTCGCCGGCAGGGGGGTGCGTTTCTCCAAGGCTGCCGCCCTGCTGGCCCTGCTGCTCTGCGCCGGGGCAGGCTGGGCCGGCATGAAGGACTACCTGGCCTGGAACAAGGCCAAGTGGGAACTGGCCACCCGCCCCCGGCAGGGCATAAGCCCGGACGAGATAGCCAACGGCTTCGACTACCAGGCCTGGTTCAGCTATGAGAGGAACATGGCCTACCTGAAATCCATGAAGCCCCTGTCCATGATAGGGGAATGGGAATGGCAGGGCATGAACCAGTACAAGGCGCTGGTGGCCTTCAACCCCGATCCCCGCTTCCGTATAGCCGACAAACAGGAGTACTGCACCCCGCTTTCGGCCCGGAAAGGGGTGCTTTACCTGCTTACCAACAAATAGGCCGTCCGCGGCCTCCTTTTATACCCCGGCCGGGCCGGGGCGCGTTGATTACTGTCCCTTTTTTTTAATAAGATATATATATATGACATCCTTTTAAACGGCGTTTACCGTTTATCCCCATACAATTTAAGCCAATGGGAACCCCTGAGCCGGGGGTGGGATTCAAAATAAGCCGGTAAAAGAGGCAAAAAGATATGAAAAACGAAAAAATAGCGATAGTCGGTCTCGGCATCATAGCCCCCAAGGCGCTGAACAAGGACCAGTTCTGGCAGAACGTGCTGGACGGCCGCAACTGCATTGGCGAAGTGCCCGCGGACCGCTGGGACTGGAAACTCTATTTTTCGGAAGACCATAAGGCCGCGGACAAGACCTATTCCAAGATAGGCG
>CALMZU010000071.1 GCA_937870775.1 uncultured Elusimicrobia bacterium | reverse complement strand
GCCGGAGAGCGGGTCGGTGTAGATCTCGTTCTTCGCCTTAACATAAAAAAAAATAACGCTGGGGTAGTAGCAGCCGGTCATCAGGTTGTCCAGCAGCTTCACGTAGCCGGTGCGGGGATAGCCGGGGGTCATCCAATCGTAGCCGGCGTTGTAGTCGTCGCTGGCCCAGTTCACGCCCACGTCGTAGTAGAAGGGGTACCAGGAACCGGCGTACACGTTCACCTCGGTCTTCGGGTCTATGGCCCGGGTCTGGGCCGCCATCCGCGTGAGGAAGTCCTTTATCACCGTTGAGCGCCACTCCAGCCACTGCTTGAAGTTCTTGCCCTGTTTAACGCCGGAGGAGGCGTGCTCGAAGATATCCTTCGGCCAGTTCTCCACCTTGACGCCGGCCCAGGTCTCGAAGGCCGAGCGGGAATAATCGCCGAAGTCCGAATTCAGGTTGTTGTAGCGCAGGCGGTCGAAGACGAGGCCGTCCACCTTGTAGTTGGAGGCTATCTCGGAGGCTATCGACAGCTCGTAGGCCTGCACGTCGGGCAGCGCCGGGTTCACGAAGCCGGCGTAGTCGTCAGCGCCCTGGTTCACGTCGAGCGTGGGCTTTATGGAGCCGTCGCCGTTGTAGATCCAGGTCTGCCACTCCTTCTTATTGAGCAGCACGCCGCGCATAGGCTTCGTCTGCTTGTGGGCCTCGGAGAAGACGTTCATCGAGGCGTGCACGCGCAGCCCGCGCTTGTGCGCCTCCTTCACGAAGGCGGCCAGCCGGTCGAAAGAACCGTCGCCGGGGAGCTTCTTGCCGTTCCACTCGGTGACCTTGGGGGCGATCTTGCTGTTGTAGAGGGTCTCGCCGCTGATCAGTTTCACGTCCACGACGAGGTCCGTCACTCCGGCGCCGGCGGCCTTGGTCACTATGCGTTTTACGCCCTCGGGCGTGCCGAGCAGGTCGAGGTTGGCCTCGCCGTCGCACCAGAGCCAGTAGCGCTTGGCGCGGTGCTGCTCCGCCGGGACCGCGGGGGCGGCCGGCGTTTCGGCGGCAACAGCGGCGGCGGCGAACAGGAACAGGGCGGCTATAAGGTTCTTCATGCTTTCTCCCCGAAGACGTAAACGCGCTTCTCGTTGAAATACAGCGGCAGCTTAGCGCCGGGCGCGAACTCCTCCTCCGACATCAGGCGCAGCTTGGTGCCGCCGAGGTCGGCGTTCACGATGTAGGAGGCGCCGGTGAACTCGCTGAAGTCCGCCGTGGCCGTGAGGCCCGAGGCGAAATAGCCGGGAGCCGGGGCGGCGGCCACGTGCTCCGGCCTTACGCCGAGGCTGGCCCTGCCCCCCTCAGACTTCACCTGCGCCCCGGCCGGCAGCTTTATCTCCGCGCCGGCGGTCCTGAACGTCCCGGCGGCCTTGTCGTGCTCGCCGTCGAAGAAGTTCATGGGTATGGAGCCTATGAACTCGGCCACGAAGCGGCTGGCCGGCCGCTGGTAGAGGTCCTTGGGCGTGCCGGCCTGCTCCACGCGGCCCTTGTTGAGTATCACGATCTGAGTGCCCAGCGTCATGGCCTCCAGCTGGTCGTGCGTGACGTAGACGCAGGTGGTCTTCACCTGCGCGTGCAGGCGCTTGAGCTCCTCGCGCATGCTCATGCGGAGCTTGGCGTCCAGGTTGGAGAGCGGCTCGTCGAAGAGGAAGGCGCGCGGCTTGCGGGCCACCGCGCGGGCCAGGGCCACGCGCTGCCGCTGGCCGCCGGAGAGCTGCGCGGGCTTGCGCCCGAGGTAGTCGGCTATGCCGGTCATCCGGGAGGTCTCGGCCAGCATGGCCTGCACCTGTTCCTCGGGGGCGCGGCGCGCCCTGAGGCCGAAAACGATGTTCTCCGCCACGGTCAGGTGCGGGTACAGCGCGTAGTCCTGGAAGACCATGGCTATGTCGCGGTCCTTGGCCTGCACGCCGTTGACGGGCCGGCCGTCTATCAGCAGTTCGCCGCCGCTGGGCGTCTCCAGGCCGGCTATCAGCCGCAGCGCCGTGGACTTGCCGCAGCCCGAGGGGCCCAGCAGCACGGTGAACTGCCCGTCCGGCACGGTGAAACTTATGTCCTTGAGCACCTCGGTGCCGGCGAAATCCTTCCTTATGTTCCTGAACTCTATAGAGGCCATATCTCTCCTTACCAGCCTAGTTTGCCGCGGATGGCCGCGGCCAGCGCCTGCGCGAACTGCGCCTGGCTCGCCACCGTCGGGTGCAGGTCGCAGCCGTAGCCGTAGACCGCCCCGTCGTGGACGTACTTCACGAAATAGACCGCCTTGTTGCCGGCGGCGTTCTCCTCGGCGGCCACCTGCTCGGCGTAGGCGGCGAAGGGCTCCTGCGCCATGCAGAACACCGCTACGTCGGGGTAGTAGCCGCGCACCCGCTTTATCAGCTGGTGGTAGCGCTCCTTGTAGGTGGCCGGCTTCGTGCGCGGCTCCGTCGAGAAATCGTTGGTGCCGAGGTTTATCACCACGGCCTCCGGCGCCCACTTCGAGAAGTCCCACGACGAGGCCCGGTCGTTCTCGAGCAGCCTGCCGTAGCGCGCCGGCATGGGCTCGGCGGACTCGGGGCCGGGCTCGGCCCAGTTGCGCACCATGCCGGTGCCGGAGACGGCTATCTGCCGCACCTCGGCGTCGAGCATGCGGCCTGCGATCTGGCCGTAGGCCATGTAGCTGTTCTCGTAGGGGCGCAGGTCCTTGCACTCGGCCGGGCCCTCGTCGCCGTAGCCCACCGAGAAGGAATCGCCTATCACCTCTATGCGGTGCCTCGGAGCGGCCGGCGGGGCCAGCAGTTTGCCGCCCTCGCCTAGCGCCAGCCCTTCGAACACGCCTATGCCGAAAGAGGAGCCGTTGCGCTTGGTGAGCAGCAGGTTGTGCGCGCCGGCGGCCAGGCCTTCCACGGTGTAGGTGCGGCTGCCCTTCTCCGTGGAGATCACCTTCTTGAGCACGCCGTCGACGAAGAGATTGTAGTCGTCGGCCCCGTCGTCCAGTTTAACGCCGACGCTCCTGCCCTCGAAGGCCGCGGCTATCGAAACGCCGGGCCAGTCGAAGCGGGGGCGCTTGGGGTCCGAGAAGTCCACGCGGCCGTAATAGCGTATGCCCGGGTCGTCGGCCGGTATCGTAGCGGCCGCGGCGGCGCAGGGCGCCAGGCACAGTCCGCAGGCGCAGGCAAGTCTCTTTATCTCGTCGGTCATATCATGCCCTCCAGAATATCCCCCGCCTGGTGCACCAGGCCACGGCCAGGGCCACCAGCGCGGTCTCGAACAGGCCGCGGCCGAAGCCGGCCCACGGCGAAGCCGTAACGGAGGCCAGCAGCGCGCCGAGGCCGGTCAGCGCCAGCACCGGCGCCACCAGATTCGCCCCGGCCATGTAGGCCACCATCGGGTTCTGCCCGTTGTATTCAAGTATCTTCAGCCAGCGCTTGCCCAGTACCGAGGTCAGCGTGGTGAAGGCCGACAGGGTGAACAGCGCCAGGCCGCAGGTGGTGAAATAGTAACTGAGCGTGGGCGGGTCCTTCTTTATGCCGCCCTCGAAAGGCTCCAGCAGCAGGCCGGCTATGTACCAGAACACGCCCCATTTGAAAAGGGAACGCACCAGGCCGACGCCTCCGGCGGAGCCGCGCAGCAGCGGCCAGGCGGCGGCGCAGAGGGCCGCGCCGGCGGCCAGCGTCCAGGCTCCATGGCGGGTCTGCAGGCCGGCCAGGGTGACGACTACTATAACGGTCATCAGTACGGTGAAGGCCCAGGCCTTGCTCCGGTCCCAATCCCCGTCGGCCTCGGAAGAACGCAGCCAGGCGGCTATCAGGTCGCCGGCCACGGTGCCGGGTATCACCGCGAAAAGGTAGCGCAGACAGCCCCAGTCGAAAAGCCAGGGCAGCGGGAAGGCGGGCACGGCGTCGTGCAGCCAGCCGCCGTTGGCCCAGGAGAGCTTGGCCGCCAGCAGCAGGGCCAGTACGCCGAGCCGCAGCTCCACGCTCTCGCGGGTCAGCAGGTATATGGCCGAGCCCCATACCGCCATGGCGGAGAGGAACATGATGATGCAGTCGCTGCGGTAAAGGCTGAAACCCCCGCCGTTGTCCGGGTACTTTATCCCCCACAGCAGCGCGGCCATCAGCACCGCGGCGCCGGCCCGCAGGGCCAGCTTCTGCCAGGTCTTCCAGTCTTTCGGCAGGCGGGACATCGCCGGGAACAGCAGCAGGAAGCCGGCCAGGGCTATGAGCCACTGCATGGCGGTCTTCTGGCCGGGGTTAAGAAGGAAAGGCCTTATATGCTGGGAGTATATGCCGAAGGCGGCCAGCACGGCGCCGCGCAGCAGCACCTGCCAGGCCAGTTTCGGGGCCGGGGTGCCGGCGGCCTTGCGGCCCAGCGAAAGCGGCAGGGCCGCGCCCATGGCGAAGAGGAAGAAAGGGAAGACCAGGTCCACCCAGGTCAGTCCGGGCAAGGGTATGAAATCGTGGGTCGGGGGCGGTGTCTGGGCGTGGTACATCCAGGCCGGCAGCACACCGAAAGGGATGGAGGAGCACAACACCATCATCAGTATGGCCAGGCCGCGCAAAGCGTCCAGCGACCCGGCCCTCCGGGGCGCAGCTGTGTCTTGGTTCTGCATCCGAAACCCTCTCCCTTGGATGTTTTATAAGGAGCTGTATATTAATGGTAACAAAAAGCCGGGCGGCTTTAAAAGCGTCAGCGGCGGGCGAAAGCCAGCGAGAGGGCCAGGCCCAGGAAGATCAGGCCTTTGGCGGCCGATATCGGCCGGGACCAGCGGGCCGAAGGGATGAAACGGGCGCCAATGGCCCCGGACAGCCAGCCGATGGAGCCGAACACTACCACCACCTGCGCCATGAAGACCAGGCCGAGTACCGCCATCTGCGTCCTTACCCCGCCCCTGGCCGGGTCGACGAACTGCGGCAGCAGGGCGAGGAAGAACAGCGCCACCTTGGGGTTCAGCAGGTTCATTACCACGCCGCGGCGGTACAACTGCGCCGCTGTGCCTGCGGGCGCGGCCTCCCCGGGGACGGCCGGCTTTTCACGGAATGAGCCCCAGGCCAGCCAGAACAGGTAGGCCGCGCCGGCCAGTTTCAGCAAATTGAAGGCCGCCGGGGAGGTCATGAATATCACCGAAACCCCCAGCGCGGCAAGCGCCGTGTGAACGAGCAGGCCGGAGCTCAGCCCCATGGCCACGGCCAGACCGGCGCGCGGGCCGCCGGCCAGGCCCTGCGAGGCCAGGAAGAGTATATCCGGGCCGGGGGCCAGCGTGAGCGCCACCGAGACGGCGAGGAAATAGAACAGGTTGTCCGGCATGAGGATATTTTACAAAACAAGTTCCGGCTTTTTTGGTATGATACAGGCGGTTAGGGTAACGCGCCACGCGCGGAGGGTTATGAAGTACTGGGTCTGCATTAACAACGAGATAGTCGGACCGCTGGAGCCTGAAAAGCTCTCGGCCGTGAAGGGCTTTACCATGCTGGCCTGGGCCTGCCCCCAGGACGAGGCCGCCGAAACCTCCGGCGCCGAGCGCCACTGGAAAAGGGCCATCTCCTTCCCGGAACTGGCCGGCTGCTTCTTCCCCGATTACCCTATGGAGGCCCGCACCGAGCCCGTCACCGGCCCGCTCGAGGCCCCGCCCGAAACTCCGGAACTCCCGCCGGGAGCCCCCGCCATCCCCCCGCCTTCCCCCGAGGACGCGGCCGTCATCGCGTCGATAAACCGCAAGCTCGACGAACTCCTGAAGGCCGGCCCCGGCGCCGCCCCGTCGCTGGAGCCGCTGCGCCGCGACCTCGGCGCCATGGAGAAGACCGTGGAGTCGATACGCGACACCGTGTCGCGGCAGGACTCCAACATACGCTCCGGCCTGGAGCCGCTGCTGCGCAAACTTGAAGGCACCTCCCGCGAGCTGGAGGCCCTGCGCGAGCAGGTGCGCCAGGGCTCGCAGAGCTCGTCGATGGAGCCGCTGGTGCGCAAGATAGATTTCACCGAAGGCGTGATGGAGAGGATAAAGGAGAACGTGGAGAAGCAGGAGGCCGGCCTGAAGTCGGAACTCGCGCCGCTTTCCGAAAGGGTGGAGCGCACCGAGAAGGCCGTGGCCGAGGAGAGCGGCCTGCAGCGCGAGATGCTGGCGCAGATAACCGCCCTGGCCCAGGACATAACCGAGATCCGCAACGGCCTGACCAAGCCGCCGCCCCCTCCGCCGGCCTCGCCGGCGCCGCAGTCGCGCGAGGTCTCTCCGCCGCCCGGAGCGCCGCGCGGCCATAAACTTGCCGTCGGCCTGCTGTCGCTGCTGCTGGCCGGCGGCGCGATGACGCTGATGTACGCCGGCCTGCGCTGGGCGCTGCAGCAGGCCTCGCACGGCGCCTACGCCAGCCCGCCGCGACGGGCCGCCCAGCCGGACCCGGTATCATTCGCACGTTCTTTCGGTTCGCCCGAGCTGCCGCTGGAGAAGACCATACGCGCCGACGCCGCCGCGCGCGGCTCCGACATCGAAGGGATATACTGGGCCGCCGAGACCGGGCCCGACGGGAGCCAGCGCGCCGTGGCCACCGTGCGCCGCAACAACGCCGCGCCGTTGTATTACTATTTCGTGCTGGACCTGGCGAAGAAGGACGTGCAGGCGCTCAACCGCGGCGGGGCCAGGGCCCTGCGCGCCGCCTCGAAGAAGTAGCGCCGCGCCCGCCCGGCTTGCTATCATATCGGCATGACCGACTGGTACGTAGCGCTGGTACAGGCCCATCCCATATATACCGCCATGGCGCAGTTCGCCCTGCTCGGCACCCTCGGGGAGATCTTCTCCAAGTGGCTGCAGCGCCGGGCCTTCTTTCTGCCCTTCCCCCCGCGCGCGCTGCTGCTCAAGGCGCTGGGCTGGGCGGCGCTGGCCGTCTGCATAAAGTACGCCTTCACCGGCTTCCTCGGTTTTATCGACGGGCTCTCCGCCCACGCCCTGCTGCCCGGGCTCTCGGGCTTCCCGCGGGCCTTCGCCGTGTCCCTCGCGATGAACCTGCAGTTCGGACCGTTCCTGGTGATAGTCCACCGGCTGATGGACAACGCCATGGACGGCCGCGCCAACTGGTCCGGCCTCGATAAGGCTTTCCTTTCTCTGTTATGGTTCTGGGTGCCGGCGCATACCGTCACCTTCCTGCTCCCGCCGGACTTCCGCATAGGCCTGGCGGCCTTGTGGTCCCTGGCGCTGGGGCTGATACTCGGTTCTTTCAACCGCCGATAGCCACCACCCTGGGGAAATAGAGGCTGAACGTGGTCCCCGCTCCGGGGGCCGTCTCGAGGGCTATGCCGCCGCCGGCCTGGCTCACGATGCCGTACACCGTCGAGAGGCCGAGGCCGGTGCCCTTGCCCTGCTCCTTCGTCGTGAAGAAGGGTTCGAAGAGCCTCGCCGCCGTTCCCGGGTCCATGCCGCAGCCGGTATCCTTGACCGAAAGCATCACGTATTCGCCGGGCGCCGGCGCCAGTTTCATGTCCGGGCGGCCGGCTTCCAGGACGGCGTTGGCCGTCTTTATGATTATGCGCCCGCCGTCGGGCATCGCGTCCCGGGCGTTTATCACCAGGTTCATGATCACCTGCACGATCTGTCCCTGGTCCGCCTTTATGGGCGCTATGCCGGGGTCCAGCGCCAGTTCCATGTGCATGTTGGCGCCTATCAGCTGCTTCAGCATGCTCTCGGCGCTTCGCACCGATTCGTTAAGGTCCACGTTCCTGAGCTGCATCGGCTGCTTGCGGCTTACGGTGAGCAGCTGCCGCGTCAGGCCCGCGCCGCGCTCGGTCTCCTGGAGTATCTCGTTTATGTCGCTCCTGGCCGGGGCGCCTTCTGGCATGGTCTTCAGCAGGAACTCCGCGTAGCCGCTTATGGCCACAAGTATGTTGTTGAAATCGTGCGCGATGCCGCCGGCCAGGCGGCCTATGGCGTCCATCTTCTGGGACTGCAGCAGTTCCTCCTGCAGTTTTTCCTTGGCCTTCTCGGCCTTCATGCGCTGTTCCATTTCCTTGAGCAGCCCCTGGTTGGCCTCGGTGAGCTCGGCGGTACGCGCCTTTACCCGTCGTTCCAGGCCGGAGTTGAGCGCGCGTATCTCATCCTCGGCCATGCGGCGCGACGTGATGTCGCGGCACAGCGCCAGTATGCGTTCCCGCCCGCCCTCGCACACCACCGTGGCGTTCACCTCCACCGGGATCGTCGTGCCGTCGGCGGCGGCGTAGTCCACCTCGAGGTTGCGCACGCTGCCGTCGGCCATGCACCGTTTCACAGCTTCCGCGTTGCGCTCCTTGTCGTGCGGGGCCGTCCATTCCACCACATTGAGCCCGGTCACCCCGGACGGCTCGTCGTAACCGGCCAGGCGGGCGTACTCGCCGTTCGCGTTCTCCACCGTTCCGTCCGGCGCCAGTATCACGTAGCCTGTGCCGGTGGTCTCCACCAGCGCGCGGTAGCGGGCCTCGCTGGCGCGCAGCGCGGCCTCGGCCTCCACGCGGGCCGTTATGTCGTCGAGTATCGTTATCAGCTTGTCGCCGGTGACCATGCCGAATATGTAGGCCGTCTTCACCGAGCCGTCGGCGCAGGTGACCTTGTACTCCCCGCCCTCGACGTCGCCGCCGTTGCGCGCGGAGGCGTCTATCAGTTCCCGCCAGCGCTTCAGCACGGCGGCCCTGTAGGCCGGGTCCGGGTAGGCCCGGTCCGCCCAGCGCCAGACGTCGGGGATATCCTTCTGCTCGTAGCCGAACACCTGCGTGAAACGGCGGTTCACGTAGTCTATGCGTCCCTCGAGGTCCTGTATGCCTATCGGGATGGGCGTATGGTCCAGCACGCGGCGCAGCGTAGTCTCGCTCTCGCGCAGCGCCTCCTCGGCCCTCTCGCGGGTGGTGATGTCGTCGAACATCACGAATACCTTGCCTGCCGCTATCACGCCGAAGATGAAAACCGTCTTCTCCGAGCCGTCCCAGCAGGTGACCTGGTACTTGCCGCCCTTGATCTCGGAGTTCTCCTCTATGGCCTTCCGCACGCGCGAGGTCCAGCGCTCCACCACCTCGGCGCGGTAGTCCGGGTCCGGGTAGGCCTGCGCCCACCACCTCTCCATCGTCGGGATGAGCTCGTGGCGGTAGCCGAAGACCTGCTCGGCCTTCGCGTTTATGTACTCTATGGTGCCGTCGAAGGCGACTATGGACATGGCCATCGGGGCCAGGTCCAGTATGCGGCGCAGCGTGCGCTCGCTCTCCAGCAGCGCGGCCTCGGTCATCTTGCGCGCGGTTATGTCCCGTGCCGCCGCGTGTATCAGCCCTTCGGAAAGCGCGCAGCTCCATGAAAGCCAGCGGTAACTGCCGTCGGAGCAGCGGAAGCGGTGCTCGAAGAACGAGGACGGCGCCCCGCCCCCGAGCTTGCGCAGCTCGGCCTCGGTAAGCGGGCGTTCGTCGGGATGCGCCAGTTCGGGCAGGGACCGTTCCAGCAGCTGCTCGCGCGAGAACCCGGCCAGCCGGCAGGCCGCCTGGTTGACGTCGAGAAAGCGGCCGTCGGCGGAGAACACGCACATCATGTCCGGCGCGGCGTCGAAATAATCTGTTTTACGGATAGTCTTTTCGGACCCCATTCTCCCCCCACGCACAATATACCATAAAACGCGGGCGGGCGGCGGGAAAAGAGATGTATACCTGTATACAGGAACCCCCGGGGGGTCCCGGGGGTTCTTTCCTTAAGCCTTTTTCTTGCGCAGGAAGCGCGTGAACCAGTTCCCGCCCTCCTTGGGTTTCTGCGGGCGCTGGTCCTGGTCCTGGTAACGGTCCCTGCGCGGCTCGTCGAAGTAAGGCGACTCGCTCACTATGGAACTGTGGCGGCGCGTGTCCACGCCGTACTTGTTTATACCGCCCTCGCCTCCGCGGCCGTGTCCCCTGCCGCCGCGCGCGTCGCGGCCGCGCTGCCCGCCGGGCTGCTGACGCCCGCGGCCGCCCTGCGGCTG
>CALMZU010000070.1 GCA_937870775.1 uncultured Elusimicrobia bacterium | reverse complement strand
CGCCATTCCAAGAAGGCCGACAGCAAGAGCGGCTTCGTGACGCGCTCGCTCCTGACCTGCCCGATGATCATAAAGGGCAAGGTGATAGGCGTGGTGCAGGCCGTCAACCGCATAGAGGGCGACTTCTCCGACGCCGACAAGACCGCTTTCGAGGCCTTCGCCAGCCAGGCCGCCATAGCCATAGAGAATTCCCGGCTCTTCTCCTCCGTGAAGGAAGAGAAGCGCAAGATGGAGATTGTCTTCCGCCGCGTGAAGGAAGGCGCCATACTCACCGGCGTCGACGGCGAGATACTGCTCATCAACAGCGCGGCCAAGGCCTACCTGGAGTACGACAAGTACAAGTTCTCCAACGTGGCCGGCGCCTTCCAGGATTTCGAGGTGAGGCCCGGCCTGCCCGCGGTGCTGGGCTCTGCCGCCGAGGCCGTGCGCTTCGAACTGTACCGCGAGAAGCCCAAGCGCTTCTACCTCGACGGCACCGCGATAAAGCTCTTCAAGGAGAACAAGGACGGCGAGCAGGTGGAGGAAGGCCGGCTCTGGATACTTTCCGACGTCACCGCGCAGCGGCTGGAGGAGCGCATGGCGCGCAACTTCCTGTCGCTGATCTCCCACAAGTTCAAGACCCCGCTGGCCTCCATAAACGGCTACGCGCAGGTGCTGGGCGAGGAAGCCGAGTCCAAGGGCATGCCGGAACTGGTGCGCAAGTCGGCCTCCACCATATACGGCCAGGGCCAGAAGCTGCAGGGCCTGATAGAGGGCCTGCTGGATTTCGTCACCATAGACGACCTCGAGCCGGCCTCGCTCGAGAAGATAGATTTCGACGCGGCCGAGTTCCTCTCCGAGGTGGCCGAGGACATGAAGGAACACCTGAGGACCGTCGAGGGCGTTAACTTCAAGATAGCCGCGCCCGAGCCGGTCACCGTGAAGGCCGACCGCAAACACCTCGCCGCGGCGCTGCGCGCGCTGATAGACAACGCGGTGAAGTTCAACCCGGCCAAGGACAAGCTGGTCATACTGTCCGCGCAGTCCCGCGACGGGCACGCGCTGATCTCCGTCGGCGACAACGGCCCCGGCATACCCGGCGAGGAGCTGGACAATATTTTCCAGAAGTTCTACCAGGTGGAGGCCTCCTTCACCGGCCAGGTGGAAGGCTGGGGCCTGGGCCTCTCGCTGGTGAAGAAGATAACCGAGGCCCACGGCGGCCGCGTCTTCGCCAAGTCCCAGCTGCAGAAAGGCTCCGCCTTCACCATAGCCCTCCCGCGCTGAACCCTCCGGGCATAAAAAAACCCGCCGGACTCCCGGCGGGTTTTTTATTTTCCAGGGGGCTTACACCGGGATCTTGTCGGTGGAGCCCTTTTTCACGTAGTCCTGCGTGGAGACGGAGCCGACGCGCTTGAAGCCCCACTTCACGTAGTACTTCTTCTGGCCGCGCACGTCGCCGCTGTCGTCCACGTACTCGCGGGTCTTGGTCAGTTCGTTCTCGGCGAAGGCTATCTCGTAGGCGCCGTTCACGTCCAGCGTGAACTCCTTCTCGCCCTTGCTGCTGTTGAAGAACAGGAAGCCGTCCTTCATCAGCTCCACCTTCACGACCACCTTCTCGCCGGCGTACTCGCGGGCCCAGGCGTCGTTGATGTCCATCACGAACTTGCCGTCGCGGTAGAAGAACTTGGCGAGGCTGAGGCCGTTGGCGTCGGGCGCGGTGGGCGAGCGGTACAGCGCCGTCAGGTTGAAGGTCAGGTCGAACATTCCCTGGCGGTCTATGTTGTAGCGGTAGGGCGACTGGCGGACGTCGAGCTGCACGCGGTCGGCCTCCATGCAGGCCTCGAAGGTCTCGTTCTCCCACGGGTACAGCTGGCGCTCGGGCAGGTTCATCTGCGCGGTGGCGCGGAACACCTGGCCGGTCCTCTCGTGGCAGTTCCAGGTGCCCTGCTGGCCGCCGTAGCTGCCCTGGTAGGAATAGCTGCCGTGCGGGCCGTCGTTGATGTTCTTGGGATGCGGCTGGCCGCCGGGCTGGCCGGGCTTAGGGTTGTTGCCGGGGTTGGCGGGCGGGGTCCCCGGCACCTGGGGCGGGGGCGGAGGAGGCGGGGGCGCCGGGATGAAACGGCATTCCTCTATATATTCGGTGCTGCTCAGGTAGGCCCTCTCCGAGGACTGGGCCATGCCGGAGCCGAAAGAGAAGCTGCGGCAGTCGCGGCTGTAGCGGACGCGGTGCGGGCCGTAATAAGGATACGGGGCTTTGATGTCGGAGTTCTTGGCCTGCTCTATCGCGCTCTTTATGTCCACGCCCTGGTCGAAGTTGATGTCGGCGGCGCCGGCGGCTGAGGCGAAACCAAGGCATGCGAACGCTATGGCAATTTTATTTGTCATTCTTTACTCCCTCCATTATAGGAACGTAGACCTCACGAGTATAGTTTACCACCGCCATGGCCGGCGCAAAAGAGGCTTTGGACCCAGGCCGGCGGGGGTCTTAAGGGCCAAAGAAAAACCCCGGGGACGGCCCCGGGGTTCTCTTTGAGGTGCTGGCTTCAGGCCAGCTTCTGGTCGGCCACCAGCTTCTTGAGCTCGGGCAGTTCCGGCTTTATGACATAGGGCTTGCCCACCGACTTCATGGCGCTCTGTATGTCCTTTAGGCCGTTGCCGCTGATGAGCAGCACCACGCTCTCGTTGTCCTTCACGCGGCCTTCCTTCACGGCTTTCAGGAGTCCCGCGTAGGTGGCGGAGGCGGCGGGCTCGGCGAAGACGTTGGAGCCGCGGGCTATCTTCGGGATGGCCTGCAGGATCTCGTCGTCCGAGACGCGCACCGCGAAGCCGCCAGAGTCGCGCACGGCCATCACGGCGGCCATGCCGTCGCGCGGCAGGCTCACCGAGATGCTGTCGGCCACGGTCTTGCCGGACACCGGCTGTATGTCGCCGCCGCTCTCGAAGGCGCGGGTCACCGCGTCGGAGCCCTCGGCCTGCACGGCCACCAGCTGCGGCAGCCTCTCTATGATGCCCAGGCGGTGGAACTCCACGAAGCCCTTCCAGATGCCGCTGATGATATTGCCGTCGCCCACGGAGACGAACACCTTGTCTGGCGTCTCCCATTTCAGCTGTTCGCAGATCTCGAAGGCGCAGGTCTTCTTGCCCTCGCGGGTGAAGGGGTTGATGCCGGTGCTTCGGTTGTACCAGCCGTACTCCTGCGAGGCCTTCAGGCACAGTTCGAAGGCGTCGTCGTAGGTGCCCTTCACCATGATGACGGTGGCGCCGTACACCAGGAGCTGCGCCACCTTGGCCTGCGGCGCGGTCTCCGGCACGAAGATCATGGTCTTCATGTCGAGGCTGCCGGTCAGGCAGGCCAGCGACGAGGCCGCGTTGCCGGTGGAGGCGGTGGTGATCACCTTCTCCTTTAGCTCCAGCGCGCGGGCGGTGACCACGGCGCTGGCGCGGTCCTTGAACGAGGCGCTCGGGTTGCGGCCGTCGTCCTTTATGTAGAGGTTCGGCACTCCGCACTCGGCGCCCAGTTTCTCGGCCTTGTAGAGCGGGGTCCAGCCCACCTGCACCGGCGGTACGTTCTTGATGCTCGACACCGGCAGTATGTCCAGGTAGCGCCAGATGCTGCGCTCGGGGTTGTCCTTGAGCACCTCGTAGTTCAGGCGCTTCTT
>CALMZU010000069.1 GCA_937870775.1 uncultured Elusimicrobia bacterium | reverse complement strand
CCACCAATTAACTGGGGACAGTATACCTATTTCCACAATAAGGAAATGCGTATACTGTCCCCGGTTTTTTTATCAGCGGAAGAGTTGGAAGATGAAGATGCCGGCGAGCGAGGCGGCGGCGGCGAAGGCCAGGGCGGGGGCGGCGAAGCCGAATATGGCCAGGCCGACCAGCAGAGAGACCACCGTTATATAGACGTAGGGAGCGGCTTTTTTTACCTTTCCGGCCGTAGCCTTTTTCTCGGCCTTGTCCTTTACCTCGGCGGCAGGCACCGCCGCCTGGACGGTGGTCCCGCCCTTCAGCGAAGCCGCCGGGGCGCCGGCGCGCGCGCCGCCGTCGAAAATGTCGGCGCCTGACGCGCCTTTCTTGAGCTGGTCGTAGGCCGTGTCCGCCGCAGCCGGCACCGCGCAGCACAGCAGCGCGGCCAGTGTCGCAGTTATAATTCTCATGGCGATATAGTATTGCTGAAAAAACGCCTTTTGAAAAGGGGGGCGCGGTTTTTTATATGATTGAGCGGATGGAGGAAGGGATCAAAAGAAGAACTCTCGCGGCCGCCGGCCTCGCCATAGCCGCGCTGGCCATAGCCATGCCGGTGCTGAACCCGGACATATACTGGCACCTCTCGGCCGGGCGCTGGATGACGCTCCACCGCGCGCTGCCTTCGGCGGACTTCCTTTCCTGGACCGAGCGCGGCGCGCCCTGGACCGATTTCGAGTGGCTGTCGCAGCTGGCCTTTTACGCGGCCTGGTCAGCGGCCGGCAAAGCCGGCCTCTTCGCCCTGAAACTGGCCGTGCTCGGCGCCTCCTTCCTGCCTTTCATCGGCCTGCTGCGCCTGTACGGCCTGGCCTCCGCCGGCTGGTGGGCGCTGCCGCTGTGGGGCCTGGCCCTGCTGCCCAATTCCGACGTAAGACCGGAGAATTTCAGCGTGCTCTTCTTCGCCCTGCTGCTGTGGCGGCTGGAGAAAAGCCGCGTCTCAGGGCGGGCCTGGCCGTCGGGCGCCGCTGGCTTCGCCGGCCTGGCGGCTTTCTTCGCCGTCTGGGCCAACCTGCACGCCGGCTTCGCCTACGGCATACTGCTGCTGCTCACCTACGCCGCAGGGGCCGCGGCGGACCGTCGTTCCGGCGGGACGCTTTCTACGTGGCCGCCGCTGTTTGCCGCTTTCGCCGCGGCCGCCGGAGCATTGGTAAACCCCTGGGGCTGGCGAATATATTCCGTTCTGATAGAGCACTCAGCCGACGCGGCGTCGCTGTCGCGCTGGCTGGCCGAGTGGATGGCGCCGCGCCTTTCCAACCCGCTGCACTGGCCTTTCTTCGCCATGGCCGCCGCCTGCGCGGCGCTCATGGCCTGGCGCTGGGCGAGGCTCCGCCGCCCGCCGGCCGCCCATCTGGCGGCGTTGTGCTGGCTGGGTTTCGGGGCCTTCTCCCATTCGCGCCACCTGGTGTTCTTCTGCATGGCCGCGCTGGCCTTCTCGCTGGACTCGGCCGCGGCCGTTTACGGCGCCGAAAGGACCGCGCGCGCCGGGCGGGCCCTGCTGGCGGCCGCGCTGCTTTACCTCGCCGCCGCGGTATGGCCGCGCTACCTGGCCTTCGGCGTGAACATAGGCGAGGAAGCCGCCGGCGCGGCCGATTACCTGCGCGCCAACGCGGCCGCGCTCGGCGGGCGCAGGCTCTACAACCCCTGGAACTGGGGCGGCTACCTGGGCTGGGCCCTGCCGCCGGAATACCCCGTATACGTCGACGGGCGCTACCTTTTCCACAAGTACCTGCCGCGCGTTTCGGCCGCCATGGAGGACCAGAATTCCTGGGCCGCCTTCGCCGGACAGAATGGGTTTGAACTGGCTCTTTTTCGCCGCGACGGCGCCTCGGTGGCGCTGACCCAGCCCGGCCCCGGCGGCGTCCCGGTGGAGCTGCGCCGGCCGGCCTATCTTGTTTTCATGCCGAAGAAGGACTGGGCCCTGCTGTACTGGGACCGCTGGTCGCTCTTGTTCGCGCGCCGCGGCCGGCCGCTGCCGCCGGAGTTCGCCGTCCTGCGTCCCGGGGACTTCGACGCCGTGAAGCTGGCCCTCTGCGCGGGGCAGCTGAAGAAAGAGGACCTTGCCGCCGAACTGGCGCGCTACGCCGCCCTGCCGGGCCGCCCTTCCTCCGAGTCGCGCGGCCTGGCCGGCTGGCTGGGGTCCTTCCCGGATTCCTGCCTCGCCCGCTGAGGGCGCATTTATTGTAAAATTCTAACTATATGATTCGGCCCGGCCCAGCTGTAAAGGTTGCCGTCCCGGTAGCCATACTCGGCGCCGTGGGCTGGACCTTTTGGCTCTGGCCTTCCCATTTCCTCTGGCTCTACCCTTCCGTCGGCGCGCTGTTCATCTGGTTCGCCTGGTCCGGCGAGAGGGAGATAAAGTACATCTTCCTGTTCCTCGCCACCGCGGCCGGCTTCATTTTCCCCAACGTATCCCCGGAAGGCGCCTCACCCGGGCTGATGGCCGGCGCGCTGGCCGAGGCCCTCGGTCTCTGGCTGCTCTTCTACGCGCTCTCCAGCGCCGAAAGCTCGCGGCAGGCCGCGCGCGACAGGCTGTCCGCCGACGAGGCCGCCGCCGCCGAGCGCGTGCGCGACCTGGAGGACGAACTGGCCCGCTACAGGCTGCACCTCGACAGCACGCTGGCCCGCATAAGGGACAAGGGCGCCCTGGCCGGGGCCATACACGACATGGGCGCCGCCGCCACTCCCGACGAGGTGAAGGCCCGCCTGGAGGCCCTGCTGAAGCATTACTTCCCCGGCGCCGCCGTGGAACTGCGCACCGGCGCCCCGCGCGACTTCGCCGACAACTGGGTGGCCGAGCGCAAGATCCCGCTCCTGGTGCGGAACTCCGAGTCGGACAGCCGCTTCATACGCGGCCTGTTCAGCGGCCAGGAGCGCTCCTTCATGGCGCTGCCGCTGCATCTGTTCGGCCGGCTGGTCGGCTTCGTGCGCGCCTCGGCGTCGGAGCCCGACCGCTTCAAGGCCGAGGACCTGCGCGGCGCGGAACTCGCCTGCACGCTGGCCGGCGTCAGCATGGAGAACATCTACCTGTACGAGAAGGTCAAGGAGCTGGCCATAAAGGACGGCCTGACCGGGCTCTACACGCACCGCGCCTTCCAGACCCGCGTGGAGGAGGAGATCCTGCGCGCGGCCCGCTCCAAGGTGCCTTTCGCCGTGATCATGGCGGACATAGACCATTTCAAGTCCTACAACGACAACTACGGCCACCAGGCCGGCGACGCCGTGCTGAAGGCCGTGGCGGAAACCCTCTCCTCCGGCGTGCGCGACATAGACTTTGCCGCGCGCTACGGCGGCGAGGAGTTCGCCGTGGTGGTGACCGGCGCCGGCAAGGCGCAGGCCGCCGCCGTGGCCGAGCAGCTGCGCCGGGCCCTCGAGGCGCGGGCCTTCAATTTCAACGGGCGCCCGTCGCGCGTGACGGCCAGCTTCGGCGTGGCCGAATTCCCCGCCGAGGGCGCCACCGCCAGCCAGCTGGTGCGCGCGGCCGACGAGCGCCTTTACAAGGCCAAGGAGAGCGGCCGCAACAAGGTGGTCTATGCATAGCCAGGAACTCTGGTTAACCGCCGCCGCGGCCTCGCCGCTGCTGTCCTATTTCCTGGGCAGGTTCAACCGCTGGGCCGGCCTCGCGGCAGGGCTGGGCCTGTTCGCCTTCGCCTCGGCCATGCTGCTGCGCGGCCCCTGGGCCCCGGGGCCTTACGCCGCGCTGGCCGCCTGGACCGCGGCCGCGCTGGTCCATTCGGTGGCCCTCAACGGCCGCGCCGGGCGCGCGCCGGACCGCGCCAGGCTGGAGGCCTCGCTGGCCCGCGCCGCTTTACTGGAGAAGGAACTGTCCGCCGTGAAGAGCGAGGCCACGCAGAACGCCGCCGGCGAGAAGAAGACGCTGGCCATCTATTCCTCGGTGAAGCTGCTCTCGGAGACCGTGGAGCCCGCGGCCGCCGCCAAGCAGCTGGGTAAATACCTTTCTGATTATTTCGGGTCCGAGGAGGCCGCGCTGTACATGGCCGGCAACTCCGGCGACCCGGCCGCGATGGAACTGTTCGCCTCCGGCGGGCGGGGCTCGGCCTTGCCGCCTCTGGCGCAGCTGCTGACCGCCGCTGGCGGTTTCCCGCCGGCGCCGGTGCAGGGCGCGGGGCTGCTGGTGGCGCCGGTGACGGCCGGCGGCCAGGCCCTCGGCCTCATTGCCGTGCGCGGGGGGGAAGCCGACGCCGCGGCCGCGGCGCGTTTCGCCTCCGAGATAGCCTTCGCGCTCAAACGCGTGATACTTTTCCGCCAGGTGGAGTGGCTGTCGCTCACCGACGGCCTGACCGGCCTGTGGCGCCGCAGCGCCCTCGACGAGAAGGTGCGCGAGGAGCTGCGCCGCGCCGCCGCCTTCAAGACTACGATGGGCTTCATGATAGCCGACATAGACCATTTCAAGCGCCTCAACGACAACTACGGCCACCAGTTCGGCGACGCCGTCCTGAAGCGCGTCGCGCACCTGCTGAAGACCGGCGTCTACGAGACCGACTTCGTCGGGCGCTACGGCGGCGAGGAGTTCGGCATAGTGCTGCCGCGCGCCGACGCGGCCGGCCTCAGGCGCAAGGCCGAGACCATACGCAGCCGCATAGAGGCCGAGCATTTCTCGCAGGGCCTCGAGCGCGTGCGGCTGACGGTCTCCATAGGCATAGCCCATTTCCCGAAGGACGGCCGCAGCCCCGAGGAACTGATAGCCCGCGCCGACGCCGCGCTGTACGCGGCGAAGGACGGCGGCCGCAACCGCGTCGTGGACGCGGGGGAGATCTAGCAGCGTTCGGTTGGAGGAACAATGGAAGAACAGAACAATATCCCCGAGCAGCCAGCGCAGCCCGCGCAGCAGCAGCCGGCCCCTCTGGCGGCCAAGCCCGCCGGCGCGGCGCTCTGGCTCAAGATCATAGCCGGCCTCTACGCGGTCTCGCTCGTCGCGGCCTTCGTGGTGATCGGCAAGGCCGACGTGGCCAAGAAGAGCAAACCCAAGGTGGACCTCTCCGAGATAGCCGGCATCTCCTCGGCGAAGAACGCCGTGGCCGTGGTGCCGATATACGGCGCCATCTCGCAGGGCAGCTCCAACCGCTCTTGGGAGCGCGGCAGCCAGCAGATCGCCAAACGCATAAAGACCCTCGCCGCCAAGAAAGAGGTGAAGGCCATAGTCCTGGACATCAACTCGCCCGGCGGCTCCGTGGGCTCCGTGCAGGAGATCT
This sequence comes from uncultured Elusimicrobia bacterium, assembly GCA_937870775.1. GTDB lineage: Bacteria > Elusimicrobiota > Elusimicrobia > Elusimicrobiales > UBA9959 > UBA9959. Next base: position 4,981 of record CALMZU010000069.1, on the reverse strand, counting down.
ACGACGCGATACTGCGCGCCAAGGCCGAGACGCATAAGCCCTTCGTGGCCCGCTTCGGCGAGGTGTCGGCGAGCGGCGGCTATTACGTGGCCTCCGCCTGCGACCTGATAGTGGCCCACCCCGGCACCATCACCGGCTCCATCGGCGTCATCTTCAGCGTCAGCAATCTCGAGGGCCTGATGAAGAAGGTGGGCGTCAAGACCGACGCCATAAAGTCCGGCAAGTTCAAGGACATAGGCTCGATGTCGCGCGAGATGACGTCGGAGGAACGCAAGCTCCTGCAGGACATGATAGACGATTCCTACGAGCAGTTCGTCGCGGCGGTCTCCGCCGGGCGCCGGATGCCCGTCGAGAAAGTGAAGGAGCTCGCCGACGGCCGCATCTACACCGGCCGCCAGGCCAGCATGAACGGCCTCGTCGACAAACTGGGCGACCTGCAGGAGGCGCTGGACGCCGCGGGCGAACTGGCCAAGATAGGCAAGAACCCCAAGGTGCTCACCGACAGCGACCCGTTCGAGAGCCTGTTCTCGCTGATGGACACCAAGCTGTCGCTGTTCGGCTCCAAGGCGCTGTCCGAGGCCGTGGACGCCTCGCCCAGCCTGGAGTACCGCTGGTACGGCCATTGAGCCGGAGGGAAGATGAACCCTTTCTCTACACTTGAGAACCTGATAGAGCGGCCCGAGTCGCTCGCCGGCGCGGAGAGGCCCGAGGGCCTGGGCCGCACCGGCCTGCTGGGTTATGCCGCGGGCACGCTGGGGCTTTTCGCCTTCATGCGCCTGTCCGAGGCCGTACCGCCCGGCTTCCTGTCCTTCTGCGTGGTGCTGGGCTTCGTGCTGGCGGCCAACTTCTTCTTCGCCGGGGTGATACACCTGTTCATGTCGCTCACCGGCGAGAAGGGCGACGCCGGGCGCCTGTTCCTGGCCTTCGGCTGCGCCGACATGTTCGGCGCGCTGCTGGTGCCGCTGGCCTTCCTGGCCCGCGTAGGCGTGCTTAACGGCTTCCTGTGGCTCTGCGCCTGCGCGCTGCTGGTGCTCTACGCCCGCGTGCGCCTGGTGCTGCGGCTGTACCCGGTATCGGCCAACAAGGCCGTGCTCGCCGTCTGGCTGCCCTACATGGCCGTCGGCGCCCTGTTCTTCGCCGCCATGGTCTATTCCATAGCCTGGCTGGTGTGGCTGGTGATCTGACCTCTTCGTAACGCAACGTCTATGTCCAAGATCCCGCAGGTAAAAGAGTTCGACGGTTTCCCGGTGGTCACCGCCGAGAAGATGAAGTACCTCGACCGCAAGGCCACGCAGGAGCACGGCATACAGGCCCGCTCGCTGATGGAGAACGCCGGCCGCGCGGTGGCGCGCGAGACGCTGGCCTTCGCCGCCGAGCAGCTGGGCAAACAGCCCGGCGGGCTCAAGGCCGTGGTCTGCTGCGGCAAGGGCAACAACGGCGGCGACGGCCTGGTGGCCGCCCGCGCGCTGAAAGAGGCCGGCGCCTCGGTAAAGGTCTTCATACTGCCGCCGAAGGAAAGCGGTTACGGCGAGCTGGTGGTGAAGAACCTGGAGGCCGCCAAGGCAGCCGGCGTGCCGGTGCAGATGACCGCCCGCGAGGACCTGGACGCCATGGCCGCGGAACTGGCCGCGGCCGACGTGCTGCTGGACGCCCTCCTGGGCGTGAGCGCGGTGGGCAAGCCCACCGGCCCTGTGCACCGCGTGATACAGCTGATGAACAAGAGCGGCCGGCCTATAATAGCCGTGGACATACCGTCGGGCCTCAGTCCCGACACCGGCCACCACAGCGGCGTTTTCATAATGGCCAGGCTTACGCTGACGCTCGGCTTCGCGAAGACCGGCCTGATGGCCGCGCACGCGCAGAAGAACACCGGCGTGATAAAGGTGCTGCCGATAGGCTACCCGCCCGAACTTATAGAGGAAGCCCGGGGCTGACCCGGCTTTTACAACATGAGACCCTTCAATGACAGCGTGATGTATTTCGCGGTGGTGGACCGTTTTCAGAACGGCAACCCCAACAACGACCGCGGCCGCAACCCGGATTCCTACGACGCAGGGCGCAAGGACTGGTTCAAGTACTGGGGCGGCGACCTCAACGGCGTCATAGAGAAGCTGGACTACATAAAGGAACTGGGCTGCTCCTCCATCTGGCTCACCCCGCTGTTCGACCAGATAGACGGGCTGGTGGACGTGGAAGGGCGCGGCATGGCCGGCTACCACGGCTACTGGGCCAAGGATTTCAAGCGCCTCGACGAGCACCTGGCCGGCTCGCCCGAGGACGTGCGCGTTTTCTCCTCGCACCGCACCGTGGTGGACAGGCTGGTGGAGGACATGCATTCCCGCGACATGCGCCTGGTGCTGGACATCGTCTGCAACCATTCAAGCCCGGCGCAGCGCCCCGACATGGGCGGCTGCCCCGGCAAGGGCGAGATCTACGACGACGGCGTGCTGCTCACCTCCTACGACGACGACAAGCTGGGCTGGTACCACCGCAACGGCTGCGTGCGCGACTGGAACAACGCCGGGCAGGTGCAGGCGAGCGAACTGTGCGGCCTGGCCGATTTCAACGAGGGCCGCATAGGCTACCGCAACTATATCAAGGACGCGATGCGCCTGTGGCTCGACAAGGGCGTGGACGCTTTCCGCGTCGACACCGTCAAGCACATGCCCATCTGGTTCTGGCAGGAGTTCGTCTCCGACATGACCTTCCACCGGCCCGGCATGTTCATCTTCGGCGAGTGGTTCCAGGGCGGCTGCTACGACGCGGCCTCGGTGCATTTCGCCAACCGCAGCGGCATGGGCATGCTGGACTTCGCGCTGCAGCGCGCCCTGGAGGACTGCCTGGCCCGCGGCAATGGCCAGGGCTTCGAGCTGGTGGAGAACGTCTTCAAGAAGGACGCCCTGTTCGACGACTGCCGCCACCTGGTGACCTTCCTGGACAACCACGACATGCCGCGCTTCATGTCCGCGGGCGCCACCGAGCGCCGCGTGGACATGGCGCTGGCGCTGATACTGACCTGCCGCGGCGTGCCCTGTCTGTACTACGGCACCGAGCAGTACCTGCACAACGACACCAACGGCGGCAACGACCCTTACAACCGCCCGATGATGGAGCGCTGGGACATGGACACGCCGGCCTTCAAGATAGTGAAGCGCCTGGCCCGCGTGCGCCGCGAGAACCGCGCGGTGCAGATAGGCAGCCACCGGCAGAAGTACGTCTCCGCCGACGTGTACGCCTATACCCGCGTGTACCGCGGCAGCTGCTGCCTGGCCGCCTTCAACCGCGGCGCCGACGCCGCCGTGACGCTGGAGGGCATAGAACTGCCCGACGGTATATACAAGGACGTGCTCTCGGACCGCGCCGTCACCGTGCGCGGCGGGCGCATAGACAACCTGCAGCTCCCGCGCGACAGCGCCTTCGTCATTTCCTATTGTGAGCCGCCCCGCGCCAAGGCCGCCCTGGAGCTGGCCTTCATACTTAACGGCTTCTCCACCCAGCTGGGCCAGCGCGTGAAGGTGATAGGCAACTGCCCGGAGCTAGGCAACTGGGACCTGGAGAAGGGCTTCCAGCTGGAATATATAAATTCCAATATGTGGCTGGGCACGCTGCCCGTCACCGGGAGCGCCGGCAAGGCCATAGCCTACAAGTTCGTGGTGGAGCGCGAGGGGGACGGCGTTCTCTACGAGGACAGGCCGGCCCATATACGCCATCTGCCCGCCGAGGGCGTGCTGGAGCTGCAGCATCGCTGGATCTAGGCCCTTAGGCCCCGGCGACGACTGGGCCCTGGGACCCTTACGGCGTCAAGACCTGCGTGCCATACTATTGGCATGGAAACGATAACCAAGATGCTTCTCGCGGTCACGCTGACCCTGTCAGCCCCGGCCCTCGTTTCCGCCTCCGCTTTTGAGCAGCTCTCAGGGGAGACGGCCAACGGCTCCGGCGAAGAGTTCTCCGTACCCGCCCCGGTGTTCAAGGCGCAGATCCCGGCCGGCATGAAGATGGCCGTGCAGCCCCTGCCGCCCGACAACGACGCTCCCGGCGTGAAGCTGGTCCGCGTCGGCAAGCCCGGCACCCGCACCGTGGTCATGGAACTGCCCGGTACCGTAAAGGCCTTCCTGGACACCATAGCCTATGCCGAGGGCACCGGCGACAGGTACGACTACATCTTCTCTTACGCCACGTTCACCGACTTCTCCGACCACCCGCGCCGCGTCATCTGCGACGGGCTCTGCTCGGACGCCGCCGGCCGCTACCAGTTCCTTTCCACTACCTGGGACGGGATAAAGGACGCGCTGGGCCTGCCCGACTTCTCCCCGGCCAGCCAGGACAAGGCCTGCGTGGAACTGATACGCCGCCGTTACGCCGCCCCGCTTGTGGAGGACGCCGACAACTACTACAACTTCGCGGCGGCCCTGGAAAAACTTGGCCTGGAATGGGCCTCGCTCCCCGGCAGCCCCTACGGCCAGCCCACCCACTCCATTGACGAGTTGTGGAACGTCTACCTGAACGCCCGCCAGAAGTACAAGTAATCACGCGAGCACGCGCCTGAAAGCCGCCGGACAACCCGGCGGCTTTTTTACGCCCTAGTCTTGATGCCCCGTCGGAGAAATTGTTACGATTGGTTTATCTGACTGGGTTAGCGAGGGGACATGAAACTCTTTGCGGTCCTGCTTCAAACTTCGCTTTGCGCCGCGTCGGCGTTTTCCGGCCCGGATAAGTCGCCTATATCCGCCCGCGAAACCGTGCTTTCTTTCACTTCTATCCCACAGAACGCGGTTGTTGGATATCCCAATAAATTGTTGGCCCAAAAGCTTCCGACTGGAACCACTGTGCTATCGGACGGTATGTGCCATATCCGGCCCGCTAATGGACACTCTGTTAACGCGATCCAAATAGTCAAATAGTAAAAAGCGTCCCCTATTTTTGAAACATCAGTTCACAAAGGCATATAGGAGTTTATATATTTGTCGTACTTATAGTT
>CALMZU010000068.1 GCA_937870775.1 uncultured Elusimicrobia bacterium | reverse complement strand
GGTGGCGCATCCACTGGCGCGCCACGAAGATGGGGCACTTGATGTGGAACTGGAACGTGGAGTGCTCGAAAGGCGAGAGATGCCCGTTGGCGAGCAGGTACTCGATGAGCTTGCGGTCGGCGGCCTCGCCCTTGGAGACCGAGCCGAACGACACGCGCGCCGACTCGACCGCGCGCTGGTCGCCGCCCATGAAAGCCACCAGTTTCACGAAACCGTTGTCCAGTATCTTGTGGAAGTCCTTCTCGGACGTCGTATCCGTTCCCGGCATATGCCCTCCGCGTCTGTTTGGAAAACCGTCGTAAAATTATATACTTTTAAAAATATTATTGGAAGGCCGCGCCGCCGCGGACAGCAACTATGGATAAAAAACTCAGGAAGAAGAGCGCCGCCCTGGCCCGCAGCTCGAGCCTCGCCTCGCTGCAGAAGATCATGAAGACGCTGCTCGCCCCGGGCGGCTGCCCGTGGGACCGCCGCCAGACGCACTCGACGCTGGTGAAGTACCTGCACGAGGAGTCCGGCGAGGTGGGCCGCGCGGTGCGCAAGAAGGACTGGGACAACCTGCGCGAGGAACTCGGCGACGTGCTGCTGCAGGTGGTCTTCCACAGCGCGCTGGCCGAGCGCGACGGGCGCTTCACGCTGCGCGACGTGATACGCGGCATAAATTCCAAGATGGTGCGACGCCACCCGCACGTGTTCGGCGGCGGGGGAAAACTCTCCACCCCGGCCCAGGTCCTCAAGCAGTGGGCCGTCATAAAGAAGGGAGAGAAGGCCCGCCGGAAATGAACCCGCGCAAACTGGCGAGGCTGATACACCCGGCCTACTGGCCCGGCCGCACCGACCACGAGGAAGCGCTGCGGCTCGCCGAACTGGGCGTGGGCGGTTTCTGCTTCTACGCCGGCTCCGCCGACGAGACGCGCGAGGCCGCGCGCTCGCTGAAGGCCTCGGCCTCCTCCCCGCTGCTGATCTCCTCCGATTACGAGGACGGCGCCGCGCAGCGCGTCTCCGGCGCTACCGCGCTCCCCAGCAACATGGCCATAGGCGCCTCCGGCTCGGAGGCGCTGGCCCGCCGCAAGGGCGAGATCACCGCCCTCGAGGCCCGCGCGCTCGGCGTGGACTGGGTCTTCGCCCCGGTGCTGGACCTGGCCACGCGGCCCGGCAATCCCATCGTGAACGTGCGCGCCTTCGGCGCCTGTCCGGCGCCTGCCGCCGTCCTCGGGTCCGCCTTCATCTCCGGCGTGGCCTCCCAGGGCGCGCTTTCATGCATAAAACATTTCCCGGGCCACGGCGAGACCGAGACCGATTCGCACCTGGCGCTGCCGGTGGTGGCGGCCGGGCGGGCCGCGCTCGAGGAGCGGGAGCTCAAACCTTTCGCCGCCTTGGCGGCCAGGGCCGACTCTGTGATGGTGGGGCATCTTTCGCTGCCCGCCGTGGACCCTTATAACCCGGCTTCGCTGTCGCCGGAGATCATAGGCGGAATGCTGCGCCGCGGCCTGCGCTACGGCGGCCTGGTGCTCACCGACGCGCTCAACATGAAGGCCCTGAGCCAGGGCGGCGAGGCCGGCGTGCGCGCCTTCCTCGCCGGGGCGGACGTGCTGCTTTACCCCGAGGAGCCCCGCGCGCTGCTCGCGGCCCTGGTAGAGGCCGCGGAGGACGGGCGCATAAGCGAGGCCGCCGTGGACGCCGCGCTGGCTCGCCAGGACGCGCTGGTGCGCAGGCTTTCGCCGTTCCGCTCCGAGCCGGCGCCGCGCGGCGCGCTGCGCTGCCCCGAGCACCTGGCCTTCAACGCCGAGGCCGCCCCCCGCTGCCTCGCCTGGGCTTACGGGCGCGGGGCCTTTTCGGTGAAGCCCGGCGAGACCGTGGGCTATTTCGAGCCGCTGACCCGGCGGGCGGACTGGAAGGGGACCGCTTTCGTGGACGGGCTTGAAAAGCTCGGCGTGCGGGTGGAGCCTTACCAGCCGGGCTGCGGCATGAAGCTCGCGGCCGGAGTTTTCTCTCGCCCGCGCGCCTACAGCGGTTCCATCAACATGGCCGAAGAGGAGAACCGGGCCCTTTGCGCGGCCGTGGCCGGGTCGGCGTCGGCCGCGGTGCTGGCCTTCGGCAGCCCTTTCGTGCTTAACGGCCTGGCGCCCCGTCCCGCGGCCGCGCTGTGCGCTTTCTGCGCGCTCGACGATTTCCAGCGCTGCGCGGCGGGCGTGCTCGCCGGCGCGGCCGAAGCTTCCGGCGTGATGCCGGTCAAAATAGAGGAATAAAATGAACGAGACAGCCGCCTTCGAACGCATAACCGGCCTGGCCGGCCTGGACTACGCCATACTGGCCGTAGCCGTGGCCGCGCTGTTCGTGATCTCCTACTTCAAGGGCAGGGAGGAGACCGACACCAAGGACTACTTCCTCGGCAACCGCAAGACCCCGGTCTGGGTGGGCACGCTCTCGTTCGTGGCCACCGAGATCAGCGCGATGACCATCGTCGGCATACCGCCGATAGGCTTCACCGAGAACTGGCAGTACATGCAGTTCTTCATCGGCTCGGCCGCGGCGCGCATACTGATAGCCTTCTTCTTCATACCGGCCTTCTACAAGTTCAACTGCACGACGATATACGAGTTCCTCAAGCACCGCTTCGGCGCGGAGACGCAGTACGCGGGCTCGGCGTTCTTCTTCGTGACGCGGCTGTTCGCCTCGGGCGTGCGGCTGTACGCGGCCTCGCTCGCGGTGTCGGTGATCATGGGCTGGCCTCTGGCGCACACCATCGGTTTCTTCACGGTGATCAGCGTGATCTTCATCGGCTTCGGCGGCATCAAGGCCGTTATGTGGACGGGCACCTTCGAGACCATCACCTTCTACCTCGCCGGCGGCGCGGTGGCGGCTTACCTGCTGTTCCACATAAACGGCGGCCTGGCCGGCGCCTGGCAGACGGCCTCCGACGCCGGGAAACTGTCCATATTCAATTTCGGCTGGGACATGAAGAACCCGAACGTGATCTGGGCCGCGCTCCTGAACGGCGTGTTCGGCTCGATGGCCTCTTTCGGTACGGACCAGGAGCTGATGCAGCGGCTGCTGACGCTGGAGACGCGCCGCGAGAGCCAGAAGACGCTGATAGCGACGATCTTCGCCGCCGTGCCGCTGACGGCGCTGTACCTGGGCATAGGCACGCTGCTGTTCGTGTTCTACAAGCAGAACCCTGCGCTGGCGCTGCCGGCCAACGCCGACAAGATACTGTCGCATTTCACGATCAACGTGCTGCCCGCCGGCCTGAAGGGGCTGGTGCTGGCGGCTATAGTTCTGGCGAGCATAGACTCGCCGCTCTCGTCGCTGTCGTCGTCGTTCGTGACGGACATTTACCGGCCGCTGCTGAAGAAGGGCGCCGACGAGCGGCATTACCTGATGGTGTCGCGCATCAGCGTGGCCTGCTTCGGCCTGCTGCTGGCGGGCATAGCCTGGGCCTGCGCGGCGGGTTCGGGGCGCATGCTGTGGCTGGCCTTCAAGGTGAACGGCGTTACGGCGGGGAGTCTGCTGGGCGTGTTCCTGCTGGGGCTGCTGACGCGGCGCGTCTCTAACCTGGGCAACGTGGCGGCGATGCTCTTCAGCGCCGCGCTGGCGGGTACCACCCTTTATCTTTCCGAACACGGCTGGGGCATTGGCTGGAGCTGGATCATAGTCATCGGCACCGTCTCCACCTTCGCCCTCGGCTGGTTCCTCAGCCGTCCCCCTTCGGACGAAGTCTCGCCGGGCTGATCATCCTTTGCCCGGGCGCGGGGCCTGGCATGGGGGCGGAACGCAAAACACGCTCGGCCACACCGTGGCCTCGCTCCTCATTCGGCTCCGGCGCTACGCAAGCCGGAGCCTCACGAAGGTTTTGCTTATCCGCCCCCACGCCACCCGCGCCGGTTTACGGCACCGGCCTGCGGCAAAAAAAGAACCCCGCGGGGGCGGGGTTCTTCGTCGGAGAAGGAGGGGCTCAGTTGCCGCTCTTCAGCAGGTGCTCCTTGCGCTTCTTTATCTCTTCCTCGAGGCGCTCTATCTTCTCCTTGGCCTTTTCCTTGGTCTCTTCCACCCAGTCGCCTATCTTCTCGCGGGTCTCCTTGCCGGAAGCCGGGGCGAAAAGAATGCCGAGGGCCGCGCCGATAAGGCCGCCCACGACGAAAGCGCCGAGTATCTCACCGTTCCTGTGTTCAGACATATTTCCTCCAGAACCTCGAAATCCTTAACCTAATCCAATTCTGATACATTGCCGCGCGGCTTGTCAAATGGCGCGCGGAGGGTATAATATCCTGTATGAAGGAACTGTTATGCCTGGCGCTGCTGGCCCTGGCCGTCCCGGCCGCGGCGCGCCCTTCCGACGCCAGGCTGAGCCCGCTCATCAAGGCCGATTTCGAGACGGCCATCAGTTCCTACCCGCTGGGCCGCGCTTTCATCGAGGGGATACGCGCCCTGGACACGGACTATTCCTGGCTGCCGGTGGTCTTCGCGCCGGGCGAGGACGACGAGCAGGCCTGGTACGACCCCGAGCACAACGCCATATTCTTCAACTCCAAGGTGGCACTGAAGTTCCTGCGCGCGCGGGGGTTCCGCGGGCGGGACGCCACCGCGATACTGCTCCGCAGCCGCGCGGCCCGCGCCGCGCTGGCGGCCTCGGCCGGGCCGGTGTACATGCACGAGTTCATACACGCGGTGCAGTCCTATACCTACCCGGATTATTACCGCGACGCCCTAGGCACGCCGCTGGAGTTCGAGTACCAGGCCTTCCTGATAGGGGACATCTGCCTGCACGAGCGGCTGCGGGCCGAGCCGGGGCTGCTGCGCGCGCTGATGAAGGGGGCCGCCTCCGACGTGTACGTCGAGAGTATTTTCCCCAGCTACCTTAACTTCTCGCTGGACCCAGACGTGTACCGCGAACGCATAAAAAAGCTCTACGAGGCCCGCGGGGGGTACCTGAGCATGGAAAAGGCCGTGGAGCAGCGCCGGCGCGGCCTGGACGAGGCCGGGCTGAAGGCCGGCACCACAGCCTACGCCGAGGGCGAAGAGGCGATAAAGAGGCTGGAGGCGCAGAAGGCCGCGTTCGCCGCCTTCCTGAAGACCTTCTACGACAAGTACTGGCCGGTGTACAGCGCCGACGTGCTCGCTTTCGTCGGGGGGATGGCGCTGGAGGAGAAGAACTACACGCTGGCCCTCTCCTGCCTCGCCGGGGCGGACATCAATTCGGGCAAGTACCACCTGACGCCGGAGGAGTTCAAGGAACTCAAGACACAGGGCGCGCTGGCCGTGCTGGAGACGGCCTCGTACATACGCGACAATGCCGGCAAAGGCTATACGCTCACGATGTCGGACCATATCAAGGCCCTGGAGAAGGCCTGCGAGGCCACCGGCCGCCCTTTCCCGGAGGACCTCGGCGGAATAAGGGCCTCGGTGTACCGCGAGGCCGCCGCGCTCTATACCGGCATGGCCGGGCGCGAGGAGCGCAGGGACGTCAGGGACTCGTACCTGGAACAGGCCGCCTATTTCGCCGCGCGTTCCGGCGTGGCTGACGCGCCCTAGGCGCGGCGCTTTTTTTTCTTGCAATCTATTAATTTAATGAGGTAAATTATCCTTAAGCGTAGCGCGGCAATGCCGCGAAATACAAGCGGAGGAACAAATGATCGACATCGCGAAAAATATAGCCACCGCCCCGAGGCGCACCAAGGCGTCCGTCATCCGTGAACTGCTTAAGACCACCAACCAGCCCGGCATCATCTCCTTCGCCGGCGGCCTGCCCGCCCCCGACCACTTCCCGTACGATTTCGTGGCCGACGCCGTGAAGCGCATCATGGACAAGAACGGCAAGGTGGCGCTGCAGTACGGCCCCACCGACGGCCTGCCCGAACTGAAAGAGGAGTTCATAAAGTTCCTCAAGAAGCACGAGGGCATAGACGCGAAGCCCGAGAACCTGATCGTCACCACCGCCAGCCAGCAGGCGCTCGACATGGTGGGCCGCCTGTTCATAGACGCCTCCGACCCGGTGCTCGTCGAGAAGCCGAGCTACATGGGCGCGCTGCAGGTGTTCCGCTCCTACGGCGCCGAGTTCATCGGCGTGAAGCTCGAGGACGACGGCATCAGCACCGTCGAGCTCGAGGAGAAGCTGCAGTGGCTCAAGTCGCAGGACGAGCACTACAAGTTCCTCTACATCGTGCCGGATTTCCAGAACCCCAGCGGCGTCACGCTGTCCGAGGCCAAGCGCCGCGAGGTGATACGGCTCTCCGAGCAGTACAACGTCGCCGTGATAGAGGACTCCCCTTACCGCCAGATCCGCTTCGAAGGCACCGCCCCGAAGATGCTCTACAGGCTGGACAAGGAGACCCACAACTGCGACAACATCATCTCGCTGTTCACGTTCTCCAAGACCTTCGCCCCGGGCCTGCGCCTGGGCATCATACTCGGCAACGCCCAGATCATCCGCAAGATGGAGATCCTGAAGCAGTCGCTGGACCTCTGCTCGTCGAGCCTGAACCAGCTGATAGCCGCCGAGTTCCTGAAGACCGGCTTCTTCGAGAAGCACATCGAGGTGGTCAAGAAGGACTACAAGATGAAGAAGGAGGCCATGGTGGGCGCGCTGAAGAAGTACATGCCCGAAGGCGTCACCTGGACCAACCCCGAGGGCGGCCTGTTCCTGTGGGTGCGCCTGCCCGAGAAGATGAGCGCCGACGACATGTTCCAGGACGCGCTGAAGGAGAACGTGGCCTACGTGATAGGCTCCGCCTTCCACAGCGACGGCTCCGGCAAGAACACGATGCGCCTGAACTTCTCGTTCGCCACCCCGCAGCAGATAGACGAGGGCATAAAGCGCCTCGCCACCGCGGTGAAGAAACGCCTGGTCTCCAAGTGACCTCCGGGCACTGAACCAGCGAAGTGGCGCCGCCGGCCGGACCGGCGGCGCCCGTTTTTTTAGCCGCCCGGAATCTTTGTATAATTTACGTATATTCCCAAGGAGATAACCATGGCTTCCCATAACAGAATCCCGATGATAGCCGGCAACTGGAAGATGCACCTCGTTTCCAAGGAGGCCGCCGACCTGGCCGCCGCGATAAAGAAAGGCCTGGACCCCGCGCTGAAGCACGAGGTCCTGCTCGCCCCCACTTTCACCAACCTGCACGCGGTGCACGCCGCGCTGGCGGGCTCCAGGGTCATACTCTCGTCGCAGGACGTGGCCTGGGAGGAGAAGGGCGCCTTCACCGGCGCGGTCTCCCCGTCCCAGGTGAAGGACGCGGGCTGCACGCACGCGATCATCGGCCATTCCGAGCGCCGCAAGATCTTCCTCGAGACCGACGCCGTCGTCAACCTCAAGGTCAAGGCCGCGATAAAGAACGGCATAGTGCCGGTGCTGTGCATCGGCGAGACGCTCGAGGAGCGCGAGAGCGGCCGCACCTTCAAGGTGCTCGAGACCCAGCTGAACGGCGCCTTCGCCGGCATAACCGCCGCCGAGGCCTCGAAGGCCGTGATAGCCTACGAGCCCGTCTGGGCGATAGGCACCGGCAAGACCGCCACCCCGGCGCAGGCGCAGGAGGCCCACCTCTTCGTCCGCGGCCAGATGGAGAAGATCTACGGCAAGGCCTGGGCCGAAGCCGTGCGCGTCCTTTACGGCGGTTCCGTGAAGGCCGAGAACGTGGACGAACTGATGGCGCAGCCCGACATCGACGGCGCGCTGGTCGGCGGCGAAAGCCTGAAGGCCGACAAGTTCCTGCGCGTGATACACTACCAGGCCGCGCCCGTAAAATAAACAAAGGTGGACAACATGAACGTCAACGACATAAAGACCAACCCCGGCCAGATACCCCTCGGCATCTCCAACCGCCACATACACCTGTCGGCCGCCGACTTCAAGACGCTGTTCGGCGCCGACGCCGAGCCGACCATGCACAAGCCCGTGAAGCAGCCCGGCCAGTTCGCCTGCAAGGAACTGGTGACCGTCGAGGGCCCGAAGGGCGTCATAAAGGACATCCGCATGCTCGGGCCTTACCGCGGCACCACCCAGCTCGAGGTCTCGGCCGCCGACGCGCGCAAGCTCGGCGTCGAGCCCCCGATACGCGATTCCGGCAAGCTCGAGGGCACGCCCGGCGTTAAGATCACCGGCCCGAAGGGCTCGGTGACGCTGACGAAGGGCGTGATCATAGCGAAGCGCCACATACATTTCAGCGACAAGGACGCCGCCGCGTTCGGCGTGAAGGACGGCCAGGAGGTCTGCGTGGTCTGCGGCCGCGGCAGCGAGCGCGAGGCTCTGTTCGGGCGCGTGCTGTGCCGCGTCTCCGACAAGTTCCTGCTGGAGATGCACCTGGACATAGAAGAGGCCAACGCCGCCTGCGTGAAGAACGGCGACGCGGCCTACCTGGCTTGAGACGACAAGGGAGGAAGGGGAATATGCGCTATAACAAGAAACTGGCGGGGATGATAGACCATACGCTGCTGAAGGCCGACGCTACCCGCGCCGACATAGATAAGCTGTGCGCCGAGGCCCGCAAGTTCCGCTTCGCGTCCGTCTGCGTGAACCCGGCCAACGTGGCCCGCGCCGCCGAGATGCTGCGCGGCTCCGGCGTGAAGGTCTGCACCGTGATAGGCTTCCCGCTGGGCGCCTGCACCTCCGTGGCGAAGGCCATGGAGTCCCGCGACGCGATAGCCAACGGCGCCGACGAACTGGACATGGTGATCAACGTCGGGGCCCTGAAGGCCGGCGACGACGCCCTGGTCTATTCCGACATACTCGCGGTGCGCGAGGCCACCCGCGCCAGGCTGCTCAAGGTCATCATCGAGACCGCCTACCTGACGAAGGCCGAGAAGGTGCGCGCCTGCCGCCTCAGCAAGAAAGCCGGCGCCGACTTCGTGAAGACCTCCACCGGTTTCGCCTCCGGCGGCGCCACCGTCGAGGACGTGGCCCTGATGCGCGCCACCGTGGGCCCGAAGACCGGCGTAAAGGCCTCCGGCGGCATAAGGAACGCCGAGACCGCGGCCGCGATGGTTAAGGCCGGCGCGAACCGCCTCGGCGTGAGCGCCAGCATAGCGATAGTGACCGGCGGCGAGTCCGCCTCCAAGTACTGACCCGCGCTCCCGGCGCGCCATGCGGCGCGCCGGGGCGGGGACCTTTCAACGGGGGGATAATGACAAGATACAACAGCCTTGCCGCGGCCGCGCTACTGGCGCTTTGCGGCGCCGTGCCGGTACGCGCGCAGGACGTTATCGCCGCCGCGGAAGAACCCGTACAGGCGGGCGAGACCGTGCTGGAGGTCGGCGACCCCGCCGCCGAGGCCGCGGCCGCGAAAGACGCCGTTCAGCCCGAGCCGGCCCCGGTCCCGGCGGCCGCGCCCGTCTTCGAGACCGTCAGCGCCGCCAAGGTCCCTTACACCCAGGATTCCTCCGAGTGGGATTATCTGAAGAAAGCCGCCGCCGGCGACAAGGCCGCCGCGGAGATAATACTGCCCCAGGTCACCGACTGGCTGGTCGTATACCCTTCCTCCGAGTACGCCGCCGACGCGCAGCTGCTGAAGGCGCGGCTGCACCTGAAGCTGGGCGACCACCGCCGGGCGCTGACGGACCTGCTGAAGTATTTCCAGTGCTACCCTAAGGCCGCCTCCATGGCCGAGGCCCGCAAACTTTTCAAGGAGACCGCCGACCGCAAGGCCGGCAAGGACCTGCGCGCGGCCCTCGAGGAACTTTCCGCCGAGCCCGGCACCGGCGACGAACAGTACCACCTTTCGCTGCTGCTCGAGCGCCTGGCCGTGCGCGCCGGCGGGGAGTTCTACGCCCCGCTCTGCGAGGAGTTCCGGGAGTTCCTTAACCGCTATCCCGCCTACGCGAAGAACGACGAGGTGCGCATGGCCCTGGCCGACCTGCACCGCAAGAACGGCGAGTACCTTGCCGCCAAAATGGGCTACGAGAAGCTCATCCGCCTGCACCCGGGCAGCCCGCTGCAGGCCGGCGCGAAGCTGGCCCTGGCCGGCGTGGAGGCCGGCGAACTTGACATGTACGACGAGGCCATAGCCGTCTACCAGGACGTGGCGGCCTCCTATCCCGGCTCGCCCGAGGCCTGGGAAGCCTATTCCCGGCTGGCGTCTCTCTGCGAGCGCAGGAAGAAGTACGCCCTCGCCGCGGACGTGCACGCGAAGATCATAGCGCTGTACCCCGACCGGGCCGAAGCCTACGATTCTTTCAGGGCCGAGGCCCGGCTGCTCCGTGACGAGCTGGACAAGCCCGCCGAGGCCGCCGCCGTGCTGGACCGGCTGGCGGACAAATACAAGGACGGCCGCGCCGTGGAGGCGCTGCTGCTCGCCGCGGAGATACGCCGCCGGGACCTGAAGGATACCCCGGCGGAGGTGAAGACATACGACCGCATAGCCGCCGAATACCCGTCGGACGCGCAGGCCCCCAAGGCCCTGTACGCGGCCGGCGAGGCGCTGGAGAAGGCCGGCGACGCGGCCGCCGCGAAGGAATACTATTCCAAAACCGCCGAGAAGTACGCGGACAGTTCTTCCGCCGCCAGGGCGAAGAAGAGGCTGGCCGCGATCGAGCAGAGCGCCGGAGGGAAAAAATGAACGTGAAAGCTGGTGTGATAGAGGGTTTCTACGGCGAGCCGTGGAGCTGGGGCGAGCGGGCCGACTACGCGTCCTTCCTGAGGAAGCACGGCTTCTCGTTCTACATATACGCCCCCAAAGGCGACCCGTACATGCGCAAGAAGTGGCGCGAGCCCTTCCCGAAGGTGCTGGAGGAGAAGCTCACGAAGCTGGCCGGCCAGTGCCATTCCGCCGGCATAGAGTTCGGCGTGGGTTTCAGCCCTTACGAGATATACCTGACCCCTTTCGACGCCGAGGTGAAGAAGCTGCTGCAGAACCGTCTGGACGCCTTCAACCGGATAGGCGTGGACAAGCTCGGCGTGCTGATGGACGACATGAAGGGCGACCTGCCCAACCTCGCCGCCCGCCAGGTGGAGATAGTGAACTGGATGGCCGAGCGCTCGAAGGCGAAGCAGATGGTCTTCTGCCCGACGTACTATTCGGCGGACCCGGTGCTGGAGAAGCTGTTCGGCAAGATGCCGGAGGGCTATTTCAGCCAGCTCTCGGCGCTGGACCCGAAGGTGAACATGTTCTGGACGGGCGAGCTGGTCTGCTCCAAGTCCTACACCGAGGAGCATATGCGCGACACGGCCGGCAAGCTGGGCCGCAAGCCGGTGCTCTGGGACAACTACCCGGTCAACGACGGGCCGCGCATGTGCAAGTTCCTGCACCTGCGGCCCGTTACCGGGCGCCCGGCCGCTATGGGCGGCTGGCTGGCCGGCCACGCCGTGAACCCTATGAACCAGGCGGCGCTTTCGAAGATCGTGCTGCTGACCCTGAAGGCTTCATACGAGCAGGGCGCGGCCTACAACCCTGAGAAGTCCTTCCGCAAGGCCGCGGCGATGGTGACCTGCCACGATATGGCCGTGCAGCTGGAACGCGACCTGCCGGCCTTCATGGACCGCGGCCTGGACGCCCTCTCCGACGACGAGAAGGCCTCGCTGAAGGCCGATTACTCGGCCTTCCTGGAGTCGCGCGAGAACGATACGGCGGGAGCCGCGAGGGAAGTGGTGGACTGGCTTTCGGGGCGCTACAACGTCACGAAGGACCTGTTCATCGCCCAGTAGCCGTACGGGCAAAAGAAAAAGGCCGCCGGGTGGCGGCCTTTTTCTTTGTCTCGCCGGGGCTAACGCCCTTCCTGCTCTTCCTTCGGCGTGTAGATCAGGTCCTTTATCTCCTGCTTTTTCGGGTACAGCAGGTCGCCGGGGCAGGCAGTGGCGTTGAGCTCGCGGTGGGCGTAGAAGGACGCGGCCTTTACGCCGTATTTGGCCTTCAGGTACTGGCCTATCTTCGCCACGGCGGCTATCTCGGCGGCCGTGGGCTGGTCGTTGACCGGCTCGTGGTAGTAGCCCATCACCGAGATTCCGACGTTCCCGGCGTTGTAGCTCTCGACGTGCGCGCCCTGCGCCGTCACTGGCCGGCCCTCGAAGATGTTGCCCATCGGGTCCACTATGAAATGGTAGCCGATGTCTATCCAGCCGTTCTTGTTCTGGTGGTAATCCTGGTCGAACAGCACCTCTTCCTTTGATTCCTCCAGCGTCCGCGTGAACTTGCCGGCGGTATGGTGCAGCGTGAACTTCACCGGGGTCTGGGCGGTATAGCCCTGCGTGGGGGGAGCCGCGTTCCATTCGGCGCGGGTCACCACGGGGAAGGTGTAGGCGGCGGGGACGGCCATGACTTCGGCGTCGTCCTTCTTGCCGGCCTCGCCGGGCGCGGCCATGAAGGCCTCGGCCCCGTAGAGCACCAGCCTGCCCGCGGCGGCCGAACCTTCGTCGTAAACCAGCACTTTGAAGGGTTCGGAGACAGGAGCGGGAAGGGCGAACCTGGCCCAGAACCTGCCGTTGGGATAAACCTTCATTTTTGAGGGCAGCACCTTGTCGCAGCCGCCGGAGGAACGGACGCAGACGGCGAGGTCCACGCCGCCTGGCATCTCGCCGTTGACCATCACGGTGTCGTAGGCCGGGCCGGCGTCGCTGAAGCCGGTGTCCAGCAGCGGCCCGGTCTTTGCTAAACCGGGCGTTACCTGTCTGACGAAAGCGCCGTGACCGCCGAACGTGGCGTTGTCGGTGTCGGCGCGGGCCGGTAAGGCCGAAGCGGCAAGAACGGCCGCTATCAGAAGGGTGGCTTGACGCATATCAAAATGATACCCCAAATAAGGCTTTTTTTCAACCCCCGCTAGTCCTCGCGGAAGTTCCTGTCGCGCTTCACGCCCGAGCGGCGTCGCTTGCTCTCCATGCGGCGCAGTTTGGAACCGTAGGACGGTTTGGTGGGGCGCCTGTGGCGGGGCGGCCGGGCGGCGCGCTGCAGGAGTTCTCCCAGCCTGGCCCTGGCGGCCTGCCGGTTCTGCTCCTGGGTGCGGTATTCGCTGGCTATTATGACTATGTCCCCGTCGGCGGTCAGGCGCGAGCCCGCCAGCTCGCGCAGGCGCTGCTCGACGGGGTAAGGCAGGCCGGCCATGCGCGTGAAGAAACGCAGCTGCACGGTGGTCGCCACCTTGTTGACGTTCTGTCCGCCGTGCCCGCCGCTGCGGGTGAACTTCTCCTCTATGCAGCCGGGCGGCAGCCTGTACGGGGTTTCCATGCCTAAATATTATCATAATCCGGCCGCCGGCAATAAACCCGGCGCGGCGGACGTTGTTAATGTACCGGCTGACCGGAACGGAGGCAACAATGAAAAACGATATAAGAAAGGAAGCGGTACTGGGGGCGTTCGCCTTCGGGCTGGCAGTACCGTTGTTATGCCAGACGGCGCAGGCTGGCCTGTTCGGCGGCAAGACCATACAGAGCGGCTGGGCCGCGGACCCGGTGGCCGTGGACGGCGCGGATACGGAATGGAAGAAGGACCAGCCCTACGAGAACGACGGTGTGGCCGTGGCCGCCAGGAACGACGGCGAGTTCCTGTACGTATACGTTTCACCCAGGGACAAGGAAGCGCGCTGCCAGTTCTCCGGGGATTACGGCCAGAGCTTCTTCGTCTGGTTCGATCCCGCCGGCGGCAAGCACACGGTCCTTGGCGTGAAGCTGGCCCGGCAGAAGGCGGCCCCCGCGTCCGGCGGGCAGCAGCCGGCCCGGCCGCCCGACGTGCAGCTGTCCAGCGGCGCGATCCCCGGCGAGCCCCCGCAGGGCGGCCCCGGCGGCGAGCCCGGCAGGGAAGCCGCCGCCGCGCAGGAGCCTGCCTATTCGGCCGGCTTCGTCACCGACGACGCGGACTCTCCCTCGTCGGACCTGAAGGCCGAGGGCATGGAGGCCGCCGTGGGTACCGTGCGCTCGCGCCTCACCGTCGAGATAAAGGTCCCGCTCTCGAAGCTCGAGGACCTGAAGGATGGTACGCTTGGCCTCGGCGTGCAGACCACCGAGCCCGACGCCAAACTGCTGGCCTCGCTCTCAAAGGCCCAGGGCGCGCAGGGCGGCCAGCCGCCGTCCGGAGGTTCCGCGGCGGGCGGCCCGGGCGGCCGCGGCGACCGGCCCTCCGGCCCG
>CALMZU010000067.1 GCA_937870775.1 uncultured Elusimicrobia bacterium | reverse complement strand
GGGCGGTTCCCGCGAGGAAGCCGCCCTTTCCTTTTATAAGGGCGTCGCCGGCGTGGCGGGCGTTCCTGTAGTTGGGGCCGAACACTGCCGGCCGGCCGAACAGGGCCGGCTCCAGCACGTTGTGCCCGCCGGTATCGTCGAGCGTACCGCCGACGAAACAGACCTCCGAGATAGAATAGAAGGGCAGCAGCAGGCCCATGGCGTCCACCACCAGGCAATCCGCGCCGGCGGCGGGGCCGCCTGTCCAGCGTACATGCTTCACGCCGGCCGCGTCCAGCGCCGCGGCCGTTTCCTCCGCGCGCTCGGGGTGGCGCGGGACCAGTACCAGCTTCAGCCCGGGGGTCTTTTTCCTGGCTTCCAGCCAGGCGGCGATGACCGCGGGTTCCTCGGGCGGGTGGGTGCTGCCGGCCGTGAACAGCGGCGAGCCTTCCCAGCCGCAGGCCTTTGTGAATTCAACAGCCTTGTGGGCTCCGGTGCCCGGCGTTCCCAGCAGGTCGTGCTTGAGATTGCCTGTTTCCTGAACGCGGTCCGCGCCGGCCAGCGCGGCGAAGCGCTCCGCGTCGGGGCCCGACTGTGCCAGTATCTTCTTTACGCCGGAGAAAGCCAGGCGGGTAAGCGGCGAAAGCGCTTTGTAAAGTTCAAGGGTGCGGGGGGAGATGCGGGCGTTCACCATGAACACCGGCACGCCGGCGCGGGCGGCGGCGTAAAGCGTGGCGGGCCAGATCTCGGTCTCGGCCACCACCAGCATTCGCGGGGCGTTCCTTTTTATGAAGGCGGCGGCCAGCGGGTAGAAATCCAGCGGGGCCAGCCTGGCTTCGCCAAGCTTCGCGGCCTCGGCCCGGCCCGAGGCCGTGGAGGACGTGATCAGGAGCGGCGCGCCGAAGGCCGCGGCCAGTTCCGGCGCCAGCTTGGAGATGGCCTTCACCTCGCCCATCGAGGCCGCGTGTATCCACACCGGCCCTCCGGCGGCGGGCCGGCCAAGGCCCAGCCTTTCCTTCATCTCGGCGCCGAGGCTCTTCATCAGGGCGCGGCGGGGGGAGAGCAGGAAGAACAGCGCGTACAGCCCGGCGATGACCGGGGCCAGCAGGCTGTATATGAGCAGGAGGAAATATCCCATTAAGGAACGGCCCGGTCGTGCCGGGCCGGTAAACTACTTCTTTCCGGATCTCTTTTTCTTCTTGGTGACCCAGGGCAGCGCGAACACCGCCGAGTACTTGGGCGAGAAGGCCCCCGTGTCGAAGGTGACGCCTATCTTGGCGGAATCCAGCCTTTCGCACAGGGACTTTATCAGCTCGTTCTCGAACAGCGGCACCGCGGTGGCTTCCTGCGGCGGCAGTTCGGGCTCCGGGCAGGAGGCTATGTAGATGGCGGGGCCGAGCTCGAAGCCTTCCGGCTCCGCCTCGCGCACCGCCAGCTCCGACGTTACGCTGACGGCCGTCTGCATGAAGACCTGGGCGGCTATGCGCCCAAGCCTCTTGAAGGTGTCGTCGGCCGGGTTCGCGAGCTTCTCCTCGAAGCTCCTGCCCAGCGTCAGTATGCCGGCGGTCAGCGGCTGCTTGTTGTCGCCGTTGATGCGGGCCGCGGCTTCGTCCTCCGGGGGGAGGTACTCGAAGACCACGGCCGGCTCAAGGGCGGCGGCAAGGCCGGAGGCGTGCTCGCGCACGGCCTGCTCGTCGGCCAGGCCCGCGGCGGCGAGGTCCAGCCGGTGCTTGCGCGCCTTGCGCAGCACCTCGTACGAGTATACCGGTATCTTGAACTTCTTTATCTTTCTCATTTAGCCGCCGCCTGCCTTATGCCTTACTTGCCCTTCTTCTCCCACTGGTAAACCAGCGGGGTGGCAATGGCTATGGTCGAGTAGGTGCCCGAGATGCTGCCGACCAGCATCGCGAAGGCGAAGTTGTTTATGACGTCGCCGCCGAACACGAACATTATGGCCACCACCACCAGCACGGTCAGGTTGGTGATGATCGTGCGGGACAGGGTCTCGTTGACGCTGGTGTTGGCCAGCTCGCCGAGCGGCATCTTCGGGAAGTTGCGCAGGTTCTCGCGCATGCGGTCGAAGATGACTATCGTGTCGTTGATGGAGTAACCGGCTATGGTCAGCAGCGCCGCGACTATCACGAGGTCTATCTCGCGGTTGGTCAGCGACATCGCTCCCATGGTCACCAGCACGTCGTGGAAGATGGCCAGCACGCCGGCCGCGCCCCAGACGGGGTTGGAGAACCGGAACGCCACGTACACGATGATGCCGAAGAACGACAGTATGATCGCGAACAGCGCCTTCTTGGCGAGGTCGCGGCCCACCACGGGACCGACGTAGTCGCGCTTCTCCTCGGTGAACGCGTTGCCGGGGATGTTGGCCGTGAAGGAGGCCAGCATCTTGTCTGCTATCTCGTTTACCTTCTCCTGCGAACCCTTTACCTTTACCTGGTAGGCGTTGCGGCCGGAGAAGCTCTGTATCGAGGCTTCAAGGCCGGCCTTGCTGACGGCTTCGCGCACCTGGGCCGTGGTTACGGGGTTGGTGAACGCCACCTGCAGCAGGGTGCCGCCGGTGAAGTCCAGGCCGAGGTTCAGGCCCTTGGCCGCCATGGAGACCAGGCCGGCCGCGATCACTATCGCCGAGATCGCGAAGAAGATGTAGCGCTTCGCGATGAAGTCGATGTTGGTCTTTTTGAGAAGTATCATCATATGCTGAGCTCCTTGGGGTTGGAGGTGAGCCAGAACTCGTATATCACCTTGGTCACGAAGACCGAGGTGAACATACCGACGAGCAGACCTATGGTCAGCGTGACGGCGAAGCCCTTGACCGGGCCGGAGCCGAACTGGAACAGGAAGATGGCCGCTATCCAGGTGGTCACGTTGGAGTCCAGGATGGCGCTCCAGGCTTTGTCAAAAGCCACCGGGATCACCATGGCCACCGGCTTGCCGAGCGCCAACTCCTCGCGCATGCGCTCGAGGATCAGGACGTTCGCGTCTATGGCCATGGCCAGAGACAGTATCATGCCGGCTATGCCGGGCAGCGTCAGGGTGGCGCCGAAGTAGCTCATGGCGGCTATCAGGAACACGAAGTTCAGCGCGAGGGCTATGTCGGCCACGAAGCCGCCGCCCCTGTAATAGACCAGCATGAAGGCTACTACCAGTATGAAGCCGATGCCGGCGGCGGTGAGGCCCTTCTTTATGGAGTCCTCGCCGAGGCCGGGGCCCACGACGCGCTTCTCGATGATGTTGACGGGGGCGGGCAGGGCGCCGGCGCGCAGTACGATCGCCAGATTCCTCGCCTCTTCCATCGTGAACTGGCCCTCTATGACGCCGGAACCGCCGCTGATGCGGGTCTTGATGACGGGCGCGGAGTGCACCACGCCGTCGAGGACTATGGCCAGGTACTTGCCGACGTTGGCGCCGGTGAACTGGTCGAACAGCCTGCCGCCGTCCTTATTGAACGTGAAGCCGATGTTCGGGGTGCCGAACTGCTGGTCGGTCTCGACGCGGGCGCTCTCGAGGTAGGCGCCGGTAACCGGCACGGTGTCGTAGAGCACGTAGAAGCGGGCGCGCTCGCCTTCGGCGCCGGCCGCGGCCTTGCAGAGTATGGTGCCCTTAGGCATCATCTTGGCCACCTCGGGCACGAGGACGCCGTTCTTGCCGAAAGGCGGTTCGTTCATGCCGTCCACCTTGGACAGCACGGCCTGGGCTTCGTTGGAGGTGTCCACCAGGCGGAACTCCAGGAGGGCGGTCTTGCCTATGAGGTTCTCGGCCTCCTCGGTGTTGGAGACGCCGGGCAGGTCGACGGAGATCCAGCGGTCGCCCTGGCGGGAGATAGGGGTTTCGCCGACGCCGTACTGGTCCACGCGGTTGCGGATGATCTCTATCGCGCGGGCCATCGCGTCGTTAAGTTTCTCTTTCTTGTCGAGCTTCTCTACGTCCAGCTCGAGCAGCAGGTGCGTGCCGCCGCGCAGGTCGAGGCCGAGGTTCAGGATGCGCTTGGGGCGCAGGCGCATAGCTTCGGTCTTGGCCCTCTCGTCGTTGGTCTTGGTGTACCACTCAGCGGTCGGGTACAGCAGCCAGAACGACAGGATGAGGAGGCCCAGTACGGTGCCTATCTTCCAGTGTAATTTGTTCATTGTCCGGTGCTCCTTGGTTTACTTGCCCTGCGGCACTACGGCGCCTACGGCGCTGCGGGTGAAAGCCACCTTTACGCCCTTGGCTATCTCCACTTCCACTTCGTCTTCCTTCACTGCGGTTATCACGCCCATCATCCCGCCGCGGGTTATGACCTTGTCGCCGGCTTTCAGCGCGTCGAGCATTTTCTTGGTCTCTTTCATCTGCTTCTGCTGGGGGCGGATAAGCAGGAAATAGAATATCGCGGCCACCGCGATGAAGGGGATTAGCTGCATCAGCAAGCTGGGGTTCTGGTTCATTGTTCCTCCGTCGTACTTATATTAAATTTTATTATAGCAAAAAGGCGGGGCTTTTCAGGCCGCCTTGGGCAGGTACGAGTCCATGAAGGCTTTTTTTGCCTGCTTGAACGTGCCCGCGGCCGCCGCCAGACGCATGTTCCGGGTCTGGTTCATAAGGAAGCGCAGGTTGTGTATCGACAGCAGCTGGCTGCACAGTATCTCGCCGGCCTTGAAGAGGTGCGACAGGTAGGCTTTGCTGTAGTTGCGGCAGCACACGCAGTCGCATTCCGGGTCCAGCGGGCTCTCGTCGTTCTTGAACGGGGCGTTCTTGATGTAGAGCTTGCCGCGGCTGGTAAGGGCCTGGCCGTTGCGGGCGTTGCGGGTGGGGAGCACGCAGTCGAACATGTCCACGCCGAGCTCGGCGCAGTTCCACAGGTCCTCGGGGGTGCCGAGGCCCATGAAGTAGACCGGCTTGTCCTTCGGGAGGTTCTCCATCACGGCGGCGACGGACTCCATCATCTGGGCCTTGCTCTCGCCCACCGAGAGGCCGCCTATGCAGAAGCCGTCGGTGTCGAGCTCGGCCATGTGTTTGGCGGCCTCGGCGCGCAGGTCCGGGTAAACCGAGCCCTGTATGATGCCGAAAATGAGGGGGCGCTTCGCGGGGTCCATGCCCTTGGTCTTCTCGGCGAAGTGGGCCTTGGCGCGCTCGGCCCAGCGCTTGGTCTTCTTGAGCGCGTCCAGCGCGTCGGCGCGGGAGGCGGGGTTCTTGACGCAGACGTCGAGGCAGGTCCAGATGGACGAGCCGATGGACGACTGGAAGTCTATGACCTTCTCCGGGGTGAAGAAGTGCGGGCTGCCGTCTATGTGCGACTGGAAATGCACGCCGTTCTCGGTGATCTTCCTCAAGCGGCTGAGGCTGTACACCTGGAAGCCGCCGGAGTCGGTGAGGATGGGGCCGTCGTGTTTCATGAACCCGTTCAGGCCGCCGAACTTCTCGAGCGTGGGCAGGCCGGGTCGCAGGTACAGATGGTAGGTGTTCGAGAGCATGCACTCGGTGCCTATCTCGACGAGGTCGCGCTCGGTGACGGCCTTTACGGTGCCCTGGGTGGCGACGGGCATGAAGACCGGGGTGTGGACGAGGCCGCGGTTGGTGCGCAGCTGGGCGGCGCGGGCGGCGGTGTCCTTGTCCTTGTGCAGTACCTTGAAGTGTTCGGTCATAATTTAATCCTTAATAGTAGAACTCCGGCGGCCTACCTGCGTCTGGAGCCCGCCCGCAGCGCGGTTTCTTCGGGCACGGCGTCGCGCACACCGTGCGCGCGCCTCGTCACTCGGCCTCGTCGCTTACGCAAGCCTCGGCCTCCGTGACGGCCCTCTGAAACCGCGCTGCGGGCTGGCTCCGGGCCGTCCCATTGAGCCTCAACATATGAACATCGAGTCGCCGTAGGAGTAGAAGCGGAACTTCTGCTTTACGGCTTCGGCGTAGGCCTTGAACAGCAGCTCGCGGCCGGCGAAGGCGGCGGTCATGTAGAGGGGGGCGGAGTCCGGCACGTGCAGGTTGGTGATGAAGGCGCCGGCTGTCCTGAACTTGTGGCCGGGGCGTATGAACAGGCCGGCTTTGCCGGAGCCTGGCTTCAGCGTGCCGTCGGGCGCGGCGCAGGTCTCGAGGGTGCGCATGGACGACGTGCCCACGGCTATCACGCGGCCGCCGGCGGCGCGGTGGGCGTTTATCGCCGCGGCGGTGGCGGCGTCCAGTTCGTAGGATTCCTCCATCATTACGTGCGCGGCCGGGTCCTCGGCGCGCACCATGCGGAAGGTGCCCCAGCCTATGTGCAGCGTGACGAAGGCTTTCTTGACGCCGGCGGCTTCGAGCTTCCCGAAAAGCCCGTCGGTAAAGTGGAAGCCGGCCGTCGGGGCGGCTATGGAGCCGGGCTCGGCGGCGTAGACGGTCTGGTACTTGTCCTCGTCGGGAGGCGCGGTCACGCCGCTGCGCTTCCTGGCCTTCAGTATGTACTGCGGCAGCGGCACCTCGCCGTTGGCCGCGAGGTAGGCCTCGTCCACGGGGGAGGAGAACCTGAAACGGTAGCTGCCGTCGGGGTTCTGGCCGAGGCATTCGGCCTTCATGCCTGCGGGGCAGTTCAGCGTCTGGCCCGGGTTTATCTTGCGGCAGAGGCCGTTCCAGACCGAGCCGTCGCCGGGTTCCGGGGACATCAGCAGTATTTCCGACCTGCCCCCGGTAGGTTTCGCGGCCTCCAGGCGGGCTTTCCAGACCTTGCTGCGGTTCAGTACCAGCATGTCCCGGGGGCCCAGCAGTTCCGCCAGGTCGCTGAAGCGGCGGGGGGAGAGGGTCCCGGCGGCGCGGTCCACCACCATCAGGCGCGAGGAGTCGCGCGGCTCGGCGGGGCGGTCGGCTATCAGCGGTTCTATGTCCAGCGAGGAGAATTCGGTAAGGGCTTCCTGTGTCATATGTCGGTGATGGATACTCCCGGGTAGTAGTGGCGCAGGATCTTCCTGTACTTGACGCCTTTATAAGCCATACCCCTGGCGCCTTCCTGGCACATGCCTACGCCGTGCCCCCAGCCCCGCCCCTCGAACTGGTATCCGCCGTTCCCGGGCGTCACGGAGGTTATCAGCGTGCTGCGGAACTCGTAGTTGCCGAGGGCCTTGCGCAGTTCGGTGACCGGGGCGGTGTAGGATCCTTTGTCCGTGGTGAACTTCAGGGAGACAGCGCGGCCGGAAGCGTCCTTCTTCGCTATGCGCACCGCCTTGAGCTTGAGCGCGGTGGAGCCGCGGGCCTGTATGAACTTCAGCAGTCCCGAGGCCGGGACGTACAGGTCCCAGCGGTAATGGCTCGAGGTCTTGCAGTAGGGATCGGTCACGCCGTAGAGAGGCTTTATAACGGCCTCGCCCCAGGCGGACTTGACGCTGGCCGTATGTCCTCCGCAGTTGGCGTGGAAGAAGGCCGTGACCAGCTTCCCCTTGAATTTAAGCACCTCGCCGCGGGTTTCGTTGACGGCCTCTATGATGCGGGAATTTATCTTCTTCGTGCCGCTGTAGACCTGCATCTCCACGCCGTTGGTCACGTCGTAGTCGCGAGCCGGGTTTATGTTCTTCAGCGCGTAAGTGCGCGAGGCCACCGCCTGGGCTTTCAGCGCCTCCAGCGGCCAGTCGGGGCTCATTTCATAAGGAAGCACGCCGTAAAGGTATTCCTCGAGCGTCAGGTGCTCTATGATGTCCAGCTTCTTGTCCGGCGTCGCGCGTATCAGTATGTCGCCCTTGTAGAGGTTGCCGCCGAGCCTTATGCGCTCCTGCCCGTCCTGCGCCAGCAGTTTTATCGGCGAGGACAGCTGCTGGCCGGACACGGAGATGCCGCCGCCGTAGGGCCGCACCTCGTACGAGGCGTTGTCGAGCAGCATGTACTTCTGGCCGCTCTTCACGTCGAGCGCGTAGATGCGCGACGAGGTCTTGAGCTTCAGCGAGGGAGAGCCGCGGTAGATAGCCACCCGTATGCGCGGGCCTTCCGCGGCGCCGCCGTCCGCGCAGCGGGCGGAATGGGCCGGGAAAAGCAGGGTGAG
Source organism: uncultured Elusimicrobia bacterium (assembly GCA_937870775.1). Lineage (GTDB taxonomy): Bacteria > Elusimicrobiota > Elusimicrobia > Elusimicrobiales > UBA9959 > UBA9959. The sequence continues at coordinate 646 of CALMZU010000067.1, read as the reverse complement.
CAGTATCAGCGCGCGCTTCATCAAAGCAGTTCGTTCTGTTCCGGTATCTTGAGCCCCAGGTGCCGGGCGGCCTTGGCCGTTATCACGCGGCCGCGCGTGGTGCGCTTTATGAAGCCGCCCTGCATCAGGAAAGGTTCTATCACGTCGGTAAGGGTGTCGGGCTCCTCGGAGACGGCCACGGCCAGCGTCTCTATGCCCACCGGCCCGCCGCCGAACTTCTCGGCGATGGCCAGCAGTATGCGCCGGTCGAGGTTGTCGAGGCCTTCGGCGTCTATCTCCAGCGAGCTCATGGCCCCTTCGGTCACCTCGGCGGTTATCACGCCGCCGGAGCGCACGTCGGCGAAGTCGCGCACGCGCTTCAGGAGGCGGTTGGCTATGCGCGGCGTGCCGCGCGAACGGGAGGCTATCAGGGCGAGGGCCTTGTTGTCCGCGCGGCTGCCGAGCAGCCGGGCCGAGCGGGCCAGTATCTGCGTTATCTCCTCCTCGCCGTAGAAGCCGAGGTTGAAGACTATGCCGAAGCGGTCCCTGAGCGGGCCGGTAAGCAGGCCGCTCCGGGTGGTGGCGCCCACCAGCGTGAAGCGGGGCACGGCGAGCTTGAGCGTGGTGGCGCCCGGGCCCTGGCCGGTGTTGATGAAGAACAGGAAGT
>CALMZU010000066.1 GCA_937870775.1 uncultured Elusimicrobia bacterium | reverse complement strand
TTCGCCTCAGCCGTGCGGGAGCGGTGCGCCGGGGGATCCCGGCCCGTCCTGGCCGCCGGCCTGGTGGCCGCCGCCGCCTGCTGCGCGGCCCTGCTCTTGTTCTGGCCCCAGCGCCGGCCGGACCCTTCGGGGCCGCCGGCCGCGGCCTCGCTCACGCCCGGTTTCACTGACCCGTACGGGGTGATCTTCCCCGGCGGGGCCGCCGGCAGCGATTTTCTCGGCGAACTGAGCCTCAGGGCCCGCGCCGACGAGCCCTCCGGTGAGGGCACGGTGATCAGTCTAAAGGAGGGAGTATGAAGAACACGACCATAGCCCTGATAGCCGCGGCGCTGCTGGTGGCCGCCGGCATAATGGGACATATACGCAGGCAGGAGTGGGCGTACCGCGCGCCGGAACTTGCCGAGGGCTACCGCGGCCTCGTGATGCATTTCCCGCCGGAAGAACTGGCCTGGGTGAAGGCCGGAGACTCCCTCGACGTGATAAGCGTGTTCGACGCGATCATGAAGAGCGGGCCCCGCGAGAAGGTGGCCGCCACGCTGCTGCAGAACGTGAAGGTGGCCGGCGTGAACCCGCGCAAGGGCACCATAGTGATGCTGGTGAACCCCAACGAGGCACAGTACCTCGCGCTCGCGCTGGCGCAGGGCGAGGTGAGGCTCTCTCTGCGTGCCGCCGGCGACAAGGTGCTGGCGCCGATGGAGATAGCCAGCTACCGGAGGCTGATAAAGTAATGGACGCCAACCTTAAAGCCGCGACGGCCAGGTCGCTCGAACTGGCCGCCGCCGCGCTCAGGAAGAACGGTTTCGCCGCGGAGGTCTACCCCGACGGCGCCGCCGCCTCGGCCGCGCTGCTGGCGCTGGCCGGGAGCGGGAAGAAAATAGGGCTCGGCGGTTCGGTCACCCTGGCCGAGCTCGGACTCCCGGAGGCGCTGGCCGCCGCCGGTAATACCGTCGTTACGCATAAGCCCGGCATGCCCCCGGAGGAACGCCGGGCGGTCTGGCTGTCCGCGCTGGACTCGGACATCTATCTGGCCTCGCCGCAGGCCGTCACGCTGGACGGGAAACTGCTGTTCGTGGACGGCAACGGGAACCGCTGCGCCGCGCTCACCTGGGGCCCGAGGAAGACCGTGCTGATCGCCGGCGTCAACAAGCTGGCCCGCGACCAGCAGGAAGGCCTGTGGCGTTCGCGCAACGTGGCCGCCATCGCCAACAACATAAGGCTCGGCAAGCAGAACCCCTGCGTGAAGAGCGGCCGCTGCGAGGACTGCGCCTCGCCGCAGCGCATCTGCAACGCCGTGACCATGCTGTGGAAGAAGCCGGCCGCCTCGGACGTGCTGGTGATGCTGGTGAACCAGCCGCTGGGCTACTGATGTAACACCCGTTACATTTGACCTGTTGTACCTTACCTCCCGGGTATTAATTATCTATAGTATTCGGGAGGTTGATGATAAAAAAGGTTGGGGCGATCATTCTTTTGCTTCTTTCCGGCGGGCAATGTAACAATTTTGATATTGAAACCGCGCGGCATTAGTGTATACTATAATGTCGGCGGGGCGGGCCTGGGCCCGGCCCGCGGCCTTATGAACCGGCTATTCGAAAGGACCTTGGCCGCGGCGGTTCTAGCCGCAGCTCTCAGCCTGCCCGCCAGCGCGGGAGGGGCGGGCACCACGTCCTCAAATTTCATCAAGATCCCCGTCGCCGCGATGCCCGCCGGCATGGGCGAGGCCTATACCGCCATGGCCGGCCCCGACTCCATCCTTTACAATCCGGCGGGCCTCGGCCTGCTCAGTTATTCGGCGCTGTCCGTTTCCCATAACCAGTACCTCGAGGACATAACGCAGGAGTACGCCGCGGTCTCGTGGCGCACGCCGTACGGCACCGTCGGCGCGCTGTTCTCCTCGCTGTCCAGCGGCGGCATAGATTCCTACGACGAGAACGACATGCTCGTCGGCAAGACCTCGACCGGCCACCGGATGATGGCACTGTCCTTCTCTCAGTCCTGGCCTCATTTCAGGAAGGACGCGGGCAAGCTGGACCCGATGCTTATAACCCCGAGCTGGACCCGCGTTGAGCCGGTGCAGGACTACCGCCCTAAGGCCTACCGCTTCTCGGCCGGCGCGACGATCAAGAAGATCAGCGAGAAGCTGGCCTCGGAATCCTCGTCGGTGTACGCCTACGACGCGGGCGCGCTGCTGGTGCTGCCGCGCCATTTCCATATCGGCGCCTCGGCGATGAACTACGGCGGCAAGCAGAAGTTCGTCTCCGAATCCTACCCGCTGCCCTCCTCCCTGCGCTTCGGCCTGGCGAAGGACTTCCATACCGTCAACGACGTCATGATCTTCACGCTGGCCTCCGACGTGGTGAAGTACTCCGACCGCTCCGCCATGAGCGCCACCGGGCTGCAGGTGGACATCATGCGGGCCTTCCAGCTGCGGCTTGGCTACAAGTCGCAGAAGGACGCCGGCTCGCGCCTCTGCGGCGGCTTCGGCCTGAACTTCGACAGGCTCTCCGACAAGAACAGCTTCGTGCGCGGCGCGCGCCTGGACTATTCCTACCTGGACTACGGCGGCATAGGCGTCACGCACCGCGTCGGCGTGCAGATGATCTGGTAGGCCGGCCTCCTTTTCCCGCATTTTTGTATAATAAATCCGATGGACATCGTTAAATATATGAAGCAGCGGGCCTCCGCCGTCGGCGAGGCCCTTCCCTCTTTCGTCTCCTCCCTCGAGGGCGCCGAGCCCCGCCTCGCCGAGGCCATGACCTACTCGCTCGCCGCCGGCGGCAAGCGCCTGCGCCCCGTGCTGATGGGCGCCTCGTACGAGATCTTCGGCGGCAAGGCCGCCGACATACTGCCGGCCGCCTGCGCGCTGGAGATGGTGCACACCTACTCGCTGGTGCACGACGACCTGCCGGCGATGGACGACGACGACCTGCGCCGCGGCCGCCCGACGAGCCACAAGGTCTACGGCGAGGCCCTGGCCATACTGGCCGGCGACGCGCTGCTGACCGACGCTTTCACCGTCCTGACGCGGTCCAGGTACGGCCGCCGCGTGAGGCCGGAGGGGATACTGAAGGCCGCCTCAATACTTTCCCGCCGGGCCGGCGCCTGCGGCATGGTGTCCGGCCAGGCCGCCGACCTCGGCGCCGAGGGCTTCCTCGACCGCAAGCTCACGCCGGCCCGCCGCCGCGACGGCCTCGACCTGCTTTCCTACATACACCTGCACAAGACCGCGGACCTGATAACCGCCGCGGTGGAGATGGGCGCCGCTCTCGCCGGCGCACCCGAGCGCGACTACCGGCTGCTGTCGGAGTTCGGCCGCGACATAGGCCTCTGCTTCCAGATCGCCGACGACATACTCGACGTCGTTGGCGACAAGAAGAAGCTCGGCAAGAGCGGCAGCGACGCCCGCAACCACAAGCTCACCTACGCGTCCCTGCTCGGCCTCGAGGAGGCCGGCCGCCGCGCCGAGGCCCTGATAGGCTCGGCCCTGCCGAAGCTCGCCAGGGTGAAGGGCCGCCCCGGCCCCAAGGCCGCGCTGGCCGCGATGGCCGAGTTCGTCTACAAGCGCGAGAACTGATATGTCACTACTATCCAACATCAGAGGTTCAGAGGACATAAAGAAGCTGCCGCCCGAGGCCCTGCCAGAGCTGGCCAAAGAGGTGCGCGAGCTCATCATAGAGGTCATCAGCCGCACCGGAGGCCACCTGGCGTCGAGCCTGGGCGCCACGGACCTGATACTCTCGCTGCACTACGTGTTCGACACGCCGCGCGACCGCCTGGTCTTCGACACCGGCCACCAGGCCTACGCGCACAAGGTGCTCACCGGGCGCGCGGAGAAGTTCCGCACGATACGCACGAAAGGCGGCCTTTCCGGCTTCCTGAAACGCTACGAGTCCGAGTACGATTCCTTCGGCGCCGGCCACGCGTCCACCGCCCTGTCGGCGGCCGCGGGCATGGCCGCCGCGCGCGACCAGGCGGGGGAGAACTACCGCGTGGTGGCGGTGGTGGCCGACGGCGCCATGACCGGCGGCATGGCCTGGGAGGCCATGCAGAACGTCGGCCAGCTGCGCACCGACCTGCTCGTGGTCCTGAACGACAACCAGATGTTCATCTCGCAGCGCGTCGGGCGCCTGGGGCGCATACTGACGAAGCTGCTGACGCTGGGCACCGTGCAGGACGCCGGCCGCAAGGCCGAGCTGTTCCTCAACCGCTTCCAGTTCTGGGGCAAGAACGCGCTGCGCGTCGCCAAGCGCGCCCGCGTGCTGTTCTTCCCCGGCATGATCTTCGAGGAGATGGGCTTCACCTATTTCGGCCCCGTCGACGGCCACAACATCGCCGAGCTGACCGAGGTGCTGGGCTACGTGAAGAGCCTGAAGGGCCCGGTGCTGCTGCACGTGGTCACCAAGAAAGGCCGCGGCTACGAGCCCGCCGAGGATTCCCCGACGGAGTTCCACGGCGCGCCCAAGTTCAACGTGGAGACCGGCGAGCTGGTGAGCAAGAGCGCCCCGGGCGCCGTGCCCAGCTTCACCTCCGTCTTCGGCAAGACCCTCGTGAAGCTGGCCGGGAAGGACCCGCGGATCTGCGCTATCACCGCCGCCATGCCCGAGGGCACCGGCCTGGACCTGTTCCGCGACACCTTCCCTAAGCGCTACTACGACGTGGGCATAGCCGAGGAACACGCGGTGACGTTCGCCGCCGGCCTCGCCGCCGACGGCCGCAGGCCCGTGGCCGCGATCTACTCGTCGTTCATGCAGCGTTCCTTCGACCAGGTGCAGCACGACATCTCGCTGCAGAAACTGCCCGTCGTGATAGCGATGGACCGCGCCGGCCTCGTGGGCGAGGACGGCCCCACGCACCACGGCGTCTTCGACCTGTCGCTGTTCCGCACGCTGCCGGACGTCGTCGTTATGGCGCCCGCCGACGAGAACGAACTGCAGCACATGCTGGCGACCTCTTTCGACTGCGGCCTGCCGGTGCTGCTGCGCTACCCGCGCGGCAAGGGCTTCGGCGTGCCGATGGACCCCGAGCCGGCGCCGCTGCCGCTGGGGCGCGGCCGCATGCTGCGCGAGGGCAAGGACCTGAATATACTGGCCATAGGCAACCGGGTGCACCCGGCGCTTAAGGCCGCCGAGCTGCTGAAGGCGCAGGGCATAGACGCCGGCGTGGCGGACATGCGCTTCGTGAAGCCGCTGGACGCCGAACTGACCGGGCGCCTCGCCAAGGCCGGCCCGCTGGTGACCGTGGAGGACAACGCGCTGGCGGGCGGCTTCGGTTCCTGCGTGCTGGAGCATCTGAACTCCGCCGGCATATACACGCCGCTCTTGCGGCTTGGCATACCGGACGCCTACGTGGAGCAGGGCAAGCCCGACGAGCTTTACGCCGACCTGCGCGTGGACGCCGCCGGCATAGCCGCGTCCGCCGCGGCATGGCTGAAGAAAGTTCGCTGAGATCTTACGCCCCGCAGCAAGGGGCTTTGAATAAGACAACGACCAAGGAGCACAACGTGACCAACAAGAAGCCTTCCAAGAAGGTGCTGGACCTCCGCAAGACCAAGGCCTACCGCAAGGCCTACCTGGACCCGGATTTCCTCAGCAGCGACGAGATGAGGCCGGTGCGCCTGCAGCTCGAGCTGCAGAAGCCCGAGATGACCCTGCACGAGCACGGCGTGAAATCCACCGTCGTGGTGTTCGGCAGCGCCCGCATCTGGGACAAGGAACAGTCGGCCGCCCGCGAGCGCGAGATGGCCGCGCTGGCGAAGAAGAACCCGAAGGACCCGGTGCTGCGCCACAAGCTGGCCTCCGCCCGCCGCCTCAAGGCCTCGGCCAAGTTCTACGACATAGCCCGCGACTTCGGCCGAATCGTTTCCGAGAAGAACTGCCTGCCCGACCGCAACCTGGTGGTGGTGACCGGCGGCGGCCCCGGCATCATGGAGGCCGCCAACCGCGGCGCCTACGACGCCGGCGCCAAGACCATAGGCCTCAACATAACGCTGGCCATGGAGCAGGGCCCGAACCCCTACGTCTCGCCGGAGTTCTGCTTCCGCTTCCACTACTTCGCGATACGCAAGATGCACTTCGTGATGCGCGCCCGCGCGCTGGTGGCCTTCCCCGGCGGCTTCGGCACCATGGACGAGCTGTTCGAGGTGCTGACCCTGGTGCAGACCGCCAAGAAGACCCGCCTGCCGATAGTTCTCGTCGGGCGCGAGTACTGGGACGACGTGATCAACTTCAAGAACATGGCGAAGTGGGGCTACATAGCCGAGGAGGACCTGAACCTCTTCACCTACGCCGAGAGCGGCCAGCAGATCTGGGACCAGATAGCGGAGTTCTACAGGAAGAACCCGCTCCCTCCCGGGAAGTAAAGCATGAAGCCGCGGCAGGCGCTCGCGGTGGCAATGGCGGCACTCTCCGCCTGCGCCGCCGCGGGCGCCGCCGTTTTTATAGCCCTGTACCCGCCGCCGGGCACCGCGGCCTCCGTGCTGCCGCCGGCCAGCACGCATATCCGCGACGGGGCTTTCTCCGGCCCGGCCTGCAACGGAGCGCAATGCCGGCTCTGCCCTTACGAATGCTTCCTGCCCGAAGGCGCGCGCGGCCGCTGCCGGGTGCGCGCCAATTACGGCGGGAAGGTAAGGACCCTTGCCTACGCCCTGCCGGCCGCGGTGCACCTCGACCCCATAGAAAAAAAACCGGTCTACCACATGTACCCGGGCAGCCTCGTATATTCCGTCTCGGCGCCGGGCTGCAACCTTACCTGCCGCGCCTGCCAGAACTGGGAGATCTCGCAGATATACCCCGAGCAGGCCGCGCGCAGCGCGCAGGCGCCGGTGGCCCTTAAGCTGCGCGTTCTGCCCGACGGGCGCGCCGCCGGCGAGCTGGAGACCGCCGACCTCGCCTCGCTGCCGCCGGCCGACGCGGTGCGCTATGCGCTGGCCACGCGCTCGCGCTCGGTGGCCTACACCTATTCCGAGCCCGTAGTTTTCTACGAGTACATGCTCGACACGGCCAGGCTGGCCCGCGCCGCGGGACTTAAGAACGTGATGGTGACCTCCGGCTATATCAACCCGGCGCCGCTGGACGCGCTGCTGCCTTACATGGACGTGGTGAAGGTGGACCTGAAGGGCTTCGACGAGGATTTCTACCGGCGCTACACCGGCGCCCGGCTGGAGCCCGTGAAGGCGGCGCTGCTGCGGCTGAAGGAGAAGAAGGCCATGTTCGAGGTCGTGAACCTCGTCGTGCCGGGCTTGAACGATTCCCCGGCCTCTCTGGGTTCCCTGTCCTCATGGGTGAAGGACAGCCTGGGTCCCGATACCCCGCTGTTCTTCACCCGCTTCACGCCCAACTATCTTCTCTCCGGCCTGCCGCCCACTCCGGAGGCTACTCTCACCGCCGCCCGCGACGGCGCCATGAAGAAAGGCCTGCATTACGTTTACGTCGGGAATATACCCGGCCACCCGGGCGAGAGCACCTATTGCCCGCGCTGCGGCAGGGTCCTGGTGCGCCGCTACGGTTACGCCATACTGGAGGACAGGCTGACGCCGGCCGGGGGCCGCTGCCCTTGGGACGGGACGCGGGTGCCCGGCGTCTGGCGGTAAGGGGGGAAGATGAGAACGTTGATATTGATCCTGTGCCTGGCTTCGGGCCTGCCCGACGGCGCCGATGCGCGGCAGGCCGCCGTGGCCGGGCAGTTCTACCCGGGCGATAAAAAGGAACTGGCCGCCTTCGTGGACGCGGCCATAGCGGCCGGGAAGAAGGCGGACGGGGCGGTGGCGCTGGTGGCGCCGCACGCCGGCTATCCTTTCTCCGGCAGGCTGGCCGGCCTGGCCTACGCCGCGGCCGGCGACTCCTACGATACCGTCGTTGTGCTGGGCACGGCTCATACCGAGGCCGTGAAAGGCGCGGCCCTGCTTGGCTCTGACTTCTACGAGACGCCGCTCGGCCGCGTTGAACCGGACCGCGCCCTCGGCGCGGCGCTGATGAAGGCGAGCCCGCTCTTCGAGGAGCGGCCTTCCGCGCACGCGCGCGAGCATTCCGTCGAGGTCCAGCTGCCTTTCCTGCAGCGCCGGCTCAAGAAACCTTTCAAACTGCTGGGCGCCGTGATGAATACCGGCGACGCGGCCGCGGCGCGCGAGGTCGGCGCGGCGCTGGCCGCCGCCCTTAAAGGGAAGAAGGCCCTTATAGTGGTCTCGGCGGACTTTTCGCATTACCCATCGTCGGCGACGGCCGCCGCTTCCGACGGGGCCATGGCGCTGGCCATAGCCTCCATGGACCCGCGGCTGGCGGCCGATACGGCGAGGATCATGGAGGAGCGCGGCGAGCCCGGGCTGGAGACCTGCGCCTGCGGCGCGGCCGCCCTTACCGCCGGCATGGAGGCCGCGCTGCGGCTGGGCGCGGGCTCGTTCAAACTTCTAGGCCTTTCCGATTCTCACGCCGAGGCGCCGTCCCTCTCCGGTCCTGAGCGCGTGGTCGGCTACCTGGCCGGGGCCTTCGTGAAAGGCGGCAAGCCGGCCTCGCTGGAACTCTCCGCCGCGCAGAAAAAGGCCCTGCTGAAGGAAGCCCGCGCCGCCATAGGCCGGGCCTTCGCCGGGGACGGCCGCCAGCCGCTTTCAGCCGACCCGCGGCTGAACCTGCCGGGGGCGGCCTTCGTGACGCTTACCGTGAACGGCGCCCTGCGCGGCTGCGTCGGTACGACGTCGCCGGTAATGACGCTCGCCGACGCCGTGCGCTTCGGGGCCGTGAGCGCGGCGCTGCGCGACGGGCGTTTCAGCCCGGTGACGGCGGGGGAAATGAAGGGGATAAAAATAGAGGTGTCGGTGCTTTCGCCCATGCGCCGCGCCGCGGCGTCCGATGTAAAACCCGGCCTCGGCGTGATCATCTCCCGCGGCGGACATAGCGGCCTTTTCCTGCCGCAGGTCTGGGAACAGATCCCGGACAAGGAAAATTTCATGGGCGAGCTCTGCTCGCAGAAGGCCGGGCTCCGGCGCGGCTGCTGGAAGGACGCCGGCGCGGAGATCTACACCTTCGGCGTGGACGCCTTCTCCGAACCCCGGTAGCGCACGTACAGGCGGAGCAGCAGCGCTCCCGCGGCGGCCGCGGCCGCCATCCATATAGACCCTCTTATGCCGGCCAGCGGCGCGGCGAAAGCCGCGGCCGCCAGGCCGCCAGCCGCTCCGCCGAGCATGTCGAAAAGGTAAACCCCGCCGGGCGAGGCCGAAGCTGCCCGGGCGTAGAAGGCGCCCGAGACGAAGCCGGCCGCCGGCAGCAGCGCCCAGGCCCACAGCGAGGCCGCCGGCGCGGCCATCACCCCGATAACCGACAGGCAGCAGGCCGCGGCTTCAGCGGCCCCGGTGCCGGGCCGCCGCCCTGAAACGGCGCCGGCCGCCCCGCCGGCCATGAACAAGGTGAACAGCAGCCCCAGCTCGGCGGCCAGCCTGCCGGTGGCCGACTGGAAGGCCAGCAGCAGCGAGGTCTCGAGCGCCATTGCCCAGAAGCCCATGAGGAAAGCTTCGCCGGCGAGCCCGCCGGCCGAAGGCGCGGCCGCCAGCCTGCGCGCGGCGGCGGAACCGGCCAGCGCCAGCGCCGCCAGCCCTACGAGGGAGGCCGGGGAGACCACCATGCCCAGCCAAGCCCGCCAGAAACGGAAATAGGCCAGCGGGTCCAGGTCGGTGTTGAGCGCCGGCCGCCTGACCCTGGCCAGCTCGCGCGCCGCCCAGGCCCGGCGGTAAGGGTCCAGCATGAAGGGGAAGGCCGAAGGCACCGCGATCCTGTTCTTTATACCGCGCCGGGAATATACAGCGGCCAGCCGGGCGGGGGAAAGGTCCATGGGCCGCCGCGAGGCCAGCACCGTAAGCCTGCCGCCGGGTACCAGCTCGACGTGGGAAAAGACCGAAGCGGCCGAGGCCAGCACGCTGGCCGCCGCGTAGGCCGACGCCGGCGGAACGTAATTCTCCGCGAACGGGAGCTGGAAGGCCAGTATGCCGCCCGGCTTCAGCAGGCGCGCCGTGCCGGCGAAGTATTCGCGGGTGAAGAACCGGTTGAGGGCGGCGTTGTCCGGCGAAGGCTCGGTCTGGAAGACCAGGTCGTAGTTCCCGGTCTCCAGCCGGCGGGGGTCCTTGGCGAGCAGGGTGAAACCGCCGGCCGGAGCGCCGGCCGCGGCGCAAAGTATGTCCGCCCGCCGCCGGTCGGGTTCGGCTATCACGACGGAGGCCGGGCGGTGCTTGAGCGCCTCGGGGAGCGCGAAGCAGGCCCCGCCGCCGGAGAGAAGTATTTTTCCGGGTTCGCCGGCCAGCAGCGGTATATGGACGAACAGTTCCGGCCATTCGTCGCCAGGCGCGTGCAGCAGCCGGCCGTCCTCGTAAACGGCGCCTCCGGCGAAGGCTATGCGGCCGCCTTCGGTCTGCGCCACCGCCGAAGGACGCGGCGCAGGCGGCAGAAGCCGGTGCGCGCGCGGGGCGGCAAGGGCGCAG
>CALMZU010000065.1 GCA_937870775.1 uncultured Elusimicrobia bacterium | reverse complement strand
TGTACTTCACCATCATCCAGTTGACGAAGAAGCCCCAGCACAGCACCAGGCCCATAGCCAGGTTGTAGGCGCCGTCGCTTATGATCTCGCCGTCGGTGGCGGTGCGGTTGAAGACGTCGTTGGCTACGTTGTCGGACATGATCTCTCCTTATTTCCCGGCCAGCTTTTCCAGGCGGGCTATAAGCTTTACCGGGTTCACTACCTTGCGCAGGGTATACTTTTTCCCGCCCTTGGAGAACTTAACAGCGTCGGCCGTCTCCAGGCCCACGCTCCAGAACAGTTCCGGCGTGACCTGCGGGTAGACCTGGCAGGCCAGCGCGTACAGGCCGGCCATCCAGGGCTCCAGCCAGCTCTGCCCGCCGATGCGCGAGAAATAGTAGGAATTGTCCCCGGTGGGATCGGCCAGCGTGCGGGAGTCCATGGGCACCTGCAGCGTGCGGTCGTCGGAGCCTTCCTTATTGCCGCAGAACATGGTGCCGCCGGTATATGACTTCTTGTCGTCCGGGTCCAGGTCGGGCCGGCGGCCCATGCCGTCCATCGGGAAGGCCGGGTCCTGGACGGTAAGGACGAAGATGTTCTCGGCGCGGGCTTTGCGTATGCTCTCCATAACGCGGTCGTAGCCCTTCCACTTGTCCACCATGGCCAGCGAGATCGAGATGACGCGTATCTTTTCCGAAGCCGGCAGCTGGCGGTTCACCTCCACCAGCCGGTCTATGGACTGCGCCACGTAATCCAGATTGAAGACGAACTTGTCGTCGGGGCCGTAGTCGCCGTTGATCTCGCCTATGGCGTAGAGCGAGGCGCCAGGGGCCACGCCTATGGTCTTTCCCACGGAGAGCGAGGCCACGGCCGGCGCGTGCATGGAAGCGGTGTCGGCGTCGAGGCAGTGTATCTCCTCGTAGAACTTAAGGCGGTCGGCGTACTCGGCGTGGGTGGTGAGCAGCGCCTGGTCTATGATGGCCACGCCCACGCCGCGGCCGTCTATGCCGCGCGCGTGCAGTTTGCGCACGCCGAGACCGGGGTTGCGGCCCAGCTCCATCTCGCGCGCCGGGTCGAAACCGGGCGGCAGGCGCGCCGGGAACTTGGTGCCGCTGTTGAAGCTGGCGTGGGACATGGACGTGCTGGCCGACAGGTCGAAGGCGGTGAGGTCGCAGCTGCGGAAATTCATCTGGAAACCGTCGCGCGAATCCTCGTTGAAGCTGAACGAGGCCGTGGAAACCCCGGACTGGAGGAAGGAGAAATCCGCCGGCGCCGGGCGCGCGGCTATGTTCGGGAATTTTATCTCTTCAGCCCCGGCCGGCAGCGCCGCGGCGAGAACCAGCGGAAAAAAGACGGTATTCTTCATCCAGCTATTCTATAAATAAATAGGGACAGTATACCTATTTGCGGATATAAGTATACTGTCCCGGGTTTATTCGGGTTATATCTTTTCGTGGCGCTGGCGCTCGCCGAGGAAGCCGCGAAGTTTCAGGTGCTCCACCACCACGGACGGCAGCATCTTGCCTATAACCAAATGATGGCCGGTGGCGCGGGAGAATACCTTGAGGGCGTTGCTGCTGCAGGAATTGAAGAAGGTGTGGTACTTTTCGCCGTCGTGGCCGCGCACCGCCTCGGAGACCGCCTCGTCGAGCAGGCGCAGCTTCTCCTCGCGGCTCACCTTCATGGGGTACACGTCCGCGTAAAGCCCGTCGCGGCCCACGGCCGTCTCCAGGAAGCTGTCCCAGGCCACCATGTTCCAGACCAGCGCGTACTTGCCGGTTATGCCGCCGCCGAAGGGCGAGTACTCCTCCCCCTTCTTCTTCCAGGGCAGGGCCTCTACGACGAGGCCGCTTACGGCCTTGCCGGCCGACTCGGCGCCGCTCTTGAAGGTGAAGAGCAAAAAGCTGTGGCCAACGCCGCCGGAGCGGTAGCCGAAATAAACCTCGTCGAGGCCGGCGTCCTCTATCTTGAGTTCGCGCCAGGCGTAAGTGTTGGAGGCCGCGTCGCGCTCGAAGCGCACGCCGTTGATGATCCGCACCCCGCCGGCTTTGGAGACCTGCGCGGCCGGCTTGCGGTCCTGCTCCATCTCCGGGAAAGTTTCGGCCGGCAGCAGCGGCGAAGGAGCGGCCAGCTCGGGCAGCACCGCGCCGGGCGCGGACAACAGTTCCTCCAGCGCGGAAGACTGAGCGTGAACGGAAGGGACGAAGAACGGGACGAACAGCAGTACGCCGGCCAGGCGGCGCAGCAGGTTACCGGTATTTCGCATACCGATAATATAGCGTTTATATCCCGGGAAGTAATGAGGCTTTGGCACTAAAACCCCCCGGTCTTTGGACCTAGAAGAACTGGGGACAGTATACGTATTTCGGGCTTTAAGTATACTGTCCCGGGTTTTACTGCATGAAAGCCTTGGCCAAGGAGGCGCCGGCGCGGGCCAGCTTGGCCAGGTGCTGGTCCGACCAGGCGTCGGGCCGCTGCAATTCTATCTCCAGCTTGCCGCCGCGCAGGCACAAACGCATTACATGCTCGTGCAGGAAAGCCTCAGCGCCGTCGAGTTTGCCGGCGTATAATGGGTACATCTCCGGAGGCGAGAAGCGGAGCGTAAAACCGGCGGCCGATATGCCGGCAGGAACTTCCTTAACCGCCGGCGGCAGCGCGGCCAGCGGCCTGTTGAACCAGCCGGCGCGGTGCATCACAAACCAGACCTTGTTGGGATTGGCCACCGGGTAATTGAGATATGCCGAATAACCGTACCGGCGAGAGTTCCCCGACGTTTCTTCAACGCGCACGTCGGCAGGCACGCCGTCCACGCGGCTCTCGCCGGAGGCGGCCCGGCCGGCCGCGGCCTGCGCCCTCCGCATGGCTTCGGAGATACGCCTCAGGTAAAGCATCGGACCTATGAACAGCGCGGCGAAGGACAATATTACAAGGGCCAGCAGGTGCGGCTTGGCCGCTATGTCCGTTATGAAATTTCCCATAAGGCTTAGCGCGCCGCGGCGGCGTCTACTTGTTCAGCGGGAGCGAAAGAGTAACCCTGGCGCCTTTAGGCTGGGCGTTCTCGGCCTTGGCCGTGCCGCCCAACTGCTCCAGGAACTTGCGGGCTATGGTGAGCCCCAGGCCTATGCCGCGCGGCTTGGTGGTGAAGAAAGGCACGAAGGCCTTCTCGCCGTCGCCGGCCGGGAAGCCGGGGCCGCCGTCGGTGACGGTGATGAGCGCCAGCTTGTCGGTATGCGAAACCTCGACGGTAACCGGGCCGCCCTCGGGCATGGCCTGCACGGAATTCTCAAGAAGGCGCTTCAGCGCGTAGGCCAGCGCCTCGGCGTCGGCGGTCACGCAGGGATCGGCGGCGTCGGTGACGACCTTGGCCGTCACCGTCGGCGGGAACTGGTAATTGCCGGCCACGTCGTTGACCAGCGAGTTCATGGCCATCGGCGCGGGCGCCATCTCGCGGTTGCGGGTAAAGGCCAGCATCTCCTCTATCACGTCGTTGCTGTGCTTCACCTCGCCCTCTATGATGCCGATGTGCTTGGCTATCTTGGGGTCCAGCGCGGCGCCGCCGGCGCCCAGCTTGGTCTTTATGAAATAAAGCGAGTTAGAGATGATGGCCAGCGGGTTGCGTATCTCGTGGCTGACCACGCTGGACATCTGCTTCAGGAGGTCCGGTTTCTCTTTTTTATCGGTGTCGGTCATATCAACCATATTCTATACCTTTTTCAGCCCCCCGCGCCCGTCATTCCAGCCTAGCGCTTCTTGGCCATGACGTTCAGCCAGGCGAGTATCTCCTTCATCGCCGCCTCGTCCAGCACGCGGCCGGCGGCGTTGTATGTGAGGTTGGCCTTCCCTATAAGCTGCTCGAGCGGGCGCGTCTCGTGCTTCATCATATGGTCGATGTCGGCAGGATATATGAACTTGGCCTTTTCATTTCCGGCCATGGCCGCCTCAAGCGCGCCACCGTCCTTCTGCCAGTCCGTCTGTACATCTTTCTTCCCTATCACGACCAGAACCGGCACTTTCACTTTAGCCGCCGCGGCGGCATTGTCGAACTTTATGAATTCGCGCGTAAAAGGCAGGTTCATGGGAGTATTGAAACTAACTACAAGGTTATTTATAC
>CALMZU010000064.1 GCA_937870775.1 uncultured Elusimicrobia bacterium | reverse complement strand
CCCGGCGCTACTAATCAACGGAGCCTGGAAAGACGATCTACGGAGGATATATGAAAAACATGAAGATACTGGGACTGGCGGCGCTGCTGATGGCCGGTGCCGCGGGCGCGTTCGCGGCGGAGCTGGCCGTGCCGCCCGGCTACAGGGCGGTGGTGGTGCCGGCCGAGAAGGCCGAGCTGATGTTCATAAAGCCCGGCGGCCGCCTGGATATGATGGTGACCTTCAAGGCTATCATGGCCGACGAGCGCAAGGAGAACGTCACCGCCACGCTGCTGCAGAACGTGCTGGTGCTCGACACCGTGGACAAGGACGGCGTGCGCGCCGTGGTGCTGGCGCTGAACCCCAACGAGGCGCAGTACGCCATGCTCTCGCTCGGCGGCAATTGCCAGGTGCATTTCTCGGTGCGCGGCAAGGGCGACACTGAAATGCATCCCATGGAGATAGCCAGCTTCAAGCGGCTGATACGTTCGGACGCGGACGACAAGCCGGCCGACAAGGAAGAGCCGGCCAGGCCCGCGAAGTAACGGGGCGCAAAAAAGCCCGGGCGCCTCGCGGCGGCCCGGGCTTCTTCATGCCCGCGCGGTTCAGGGCAGCGGCGAATACAGCGTGGAGCCGTTGACGTCCATGAACTCGCCGCCCAGCAGGCCGCGCTTCTGCAGGTTCTTTATCACCATCAGCGGCATGGTGGCCTTCATGTTGTAGACCATGTAGGGGATTGTCCACATCTTGATCTGCCGTTCCTTGGGGAGCACGCGGTTGAAGATGATCAGGAGGTTGTTGGTGCAGTTGTTCTTCACCGTGTTGTAGAACTCGCCCTCGCGGTCCACGGCGGCGAGGCGCATGGCCTCGCGCAGCACGGCGGCCTTCTCGGCCTGCGACATCAGCACCGGGTAGGGCACCAGGTGCCCCTTCTCCATAAGCACGGTGCGGGCCGCGTAGTCCTCCCACGTCGAGAGCGTCCAGATGATGCCGAACTTGTTCATCAGCCCGGTCACCGGGGAGAAGTTCTGGCCCACGCGGGTGCGGCCCTCTATGCTGAGCGTGAGGCCGGCCGGCTCGCTGCCGGCGGCGTCGCGCAGGCCGCCGGGCTCGAAAGTGAAGACCAGGAAGGAGTGGGCGGCCACCAGTTCCGGCGCGAAAGGCTTTTTGACGAAGTAGATGTTCTTTATGAGCTCGGGTTTGAGCGTCATCGTGGTCCAGTCGAATTCGGCCGCGGACGGGGCTTTGCCTGCCAGCGTGCGCACGTTGCCCATCACCAGGCGGCCCTCGCGGTCGTCGATCATCACGGCCTGGCGGCGGCGCGGCTGGTAGGGCGGCGGCACCACCTCGCCGTCGGCGGGGGTATATTCCTCTATGGAGCGTACTTTCAGCAGGTCCAGCTCGTCGGACTGGCGGGCTTCGGCGCGCAGTTTCACGGACTTGCCGTCGTAACGGGCGGCGTCGCGTTCGGAAAGGTCCAGTCTGAAAAGGCGGCCGTCGGCGGTGTTCAGCCAGGCCTGGCCTTCGTCCACGGATACGGCTCCGGTGAGCGAATAGTTTACGCCCCAGCGCCTTTCGGCGGGGAGCTGTACCTCCGGGGCGGCCGCCGCGATGCCGTCGGCGCCGAGGGACTGCAGGTCGGAGAAGTTGTAGGCGGTTTGCGCGGAGGCTGACAGAGGAAGGGAGAAGAAGGCGGCTATTAAAAGGTTCTTTGCTCTCATGCAGTATATCGTACCTGTTCCGGCGTCCCCGCATAAGGTACCAAGGTCCCCTTATCGCGCGGCATTTTGGCCGGCCCGGCCTGGGCCCTTTGTCCGCGCGTTCCCAACCGCGCCGCGCTTAGTGTAGAATAAGGGCGTGACCTTAACCGTGATAAAGGAGAAGCTGCGCGGCCTTTTCGCCGCCGGGCCGGAGCTGCCCGCTGGCTGGACTCCCCGGCGCATCGCGGCCGCGCTGTTCCTGGCGGCCTTCGCGCTGCGCGCGGCCTTCCTGCTGCAGTGGGCCGGCCTGCCTTACGCCGCTTCGCCCTGCGCCGACGCCTGGGCTTACGAGAACTGGGCGCTCGAGATACTGCGCGGCGGCCTGCTGCGCCATACGGCTTTCTACCAGTCGCCGCTCTATCCTTACCTGCTGGCGGGAATTTACAAACTCTTCGGCCACCACCCGGCGATAATGCTCTGGATCCAGGCCCTGGCCGGTTCCGCCACAGTCGTGCTGATATACCGCCTGGGCCGGGCCTGCTTCTCGCCGAGGGCCGGCCTGCTGGCGGGGGCGCTCGCGGTATTCTACAGGCCTTTCATCTTCCATACGGCGGTGGCGGGCAAGGAGACCTTCGCGGTTCTTGCGGCGGCGCTGGCCGCGGCGCTGGCGCTGAAAGCCGCCGAAAGGGACCGCGGCCGCGACTATTTCCTGTGCGGCCTGGCCGTTGGCGCCGGGGCTTTGCTGCGCACCAACGCGCTGCTGCTGCTGCCCGCGGCCATGGCCTGGCTCTGGCTGCTGCACGGCCGGTGGGCCGGTTTCGCCGTGCGCCGCGCGCTCCCGCTGCTGCTGGGCGCAGCTCTGGCCCTGCTGCCGGCCGCGCTGCACAACTGGTACGCCGCGCATGACGCGGTGCTGGTGAACTATAACGGCGGGTACACCTTCTTCCTCGGCAACAATCCCTCGGCCACCGGCATAGGCGATTACCCGCCGGGTTTCACCGCCGACCCGCTGCTGGAGGAGAGCCAGCCGGCCGAAATAGCGCAGAAGGCGGCCGGGCGGCCGCTGAAGCCCTCGGAGATATCGCGCTACTGGCTGCGGCGCGGCCTGTCGTTCATCGCCGCGGAGCCCGGGCGCTGGGCCGCCCTGACGGCCGCCAAGTTCTTCTTCTTCTGGAACCGCTACGAGATACCGGACAACTACGACCTGCAGTTCGTTACCGGGCACGGCGGCACCCTGCTGCGCCTGCCGCTCTTTACCTTCGCGCTGGCCGGCTGCCTCGGGGCGGCGGGGCTGTTCCTGTGCCGTGTGCGGCGCTTCTCCGGGCTGCTGCTCTTCCTTTTCCTGGCCTACCTCGCTTCGCTCCTGCCTTTCTGGATGAGCGACCGCTACCGCCTGCCGGCGCTGGCGCTGCTCCTGCCGCTGGCCGGCGGGGCGCTGGACGGCCTTGTCCTCGCGGCGCGGGGCTTCGGGCGCCGCGAGACCCTGCGGGCTTTCGCCCTGGCCTCGCCGCTGCTACTTATCTGCCTGCTGCCGCCGCCTTTCAATATGCGCTACGCCGAAGCTTCGGGCTGGGCGCAGCT
>CALMZU010000063.1 GCA_937870775.1 uncultured Elusimicrobia bacterium | reverse complement strand
CGCCCTCTACGGGATTCGAACCCGTGATCTCTGCCTTGAAAGGGCAGCGTCCTAACCGCTAGACGAAGAGGGCCTGCTACTTACTAATAAAAGCCGGCTTTTGACCGGCTTTGTTTTATTAGTAGAATACAAGTTTACAATTTACCGTCGTTGGAAGTCAATCACGGGGGAACATGACAGAGAATACGAACGCGCCGAAGCCGGAAGAGAACAAGCCCGCGGCCCCTTCTCACGAGGACGAACTGCGCGCCGAGCTGGAACGCGAGCGCGGCAAAGGCCGCCTGATGAAGATAGCCGCAGCCGTGCTGCTGGGGCTTTTCCTGATAGTGGCCGGCGTGGCCATTTTCGTCTACCGCCGCGTGGCGGCGCCCATAGTTGCGGCGCAGAGCGCGCTGCAGGGGCTGGCCCGCCCGCAGTCCGCCAATTACGGCGGGGACGGCGAGCCGCAGCCTTTCGCGGCGCCCGGTCCGCAGGGGCAGGCAGGCATGCCTGCCTCGTCGCTGGGGCTTTTTGCGGGCTCGCTCGCCGAGGGCCAGGCCTCGCCGCAGGACCTGCCCAAGGTGGACCCCGAGAAGGCAGACCGGATGATGAAGGTCTTCGCCAAGTACGCGCAGGAGCCGGTGGCCAAGGAACTGCTGGAGGAACTGCGCGCGGACCCGGCCATAGCCAAGGCCATGGCCGCCGGTGACGGCGGCAACCCGCTGCAGATGGTGATGCTTGCGCAGCGCTCCGGTTCAGCGCAGAAGATAGTGGCCAAGTACGCCACCCGCCCGGATTTCCTGAAGCTGATGATGCGCCTTATGAAGGAGCCCGAGCTGCGGGACCTTATGAAGGACATGCCCGGCGGCATGCCGCAGGCGCCGCAGCCGGGGACGGTCCCTACGCAGGCCTCCCAGCCGCAACAGCCTCAGGAGGAGGGGGATATGACCTTCGACGCCTCGGTCATCAGCGGCCAGCAGCCGCCGGCCTCCAAAACCCCTGCCGCCAAGGTGCCTCCTCCGGTTGACAGCGAATAATATAATAAGTTTAATATTCAGAATGTTAAAAGCGTTGGCCCGTTTCCTGAAGAGCGCCGCCAAGCCGGTGAGCGTCTTCATCATACCGCATAACGGCATGCCGTCGGTGCGTTTCAACCTGCCCATACTTTTCCTCCTCGTCTTCGGCGCGCTGTGGACCGGCACCACCATCTGGGCCGGCTATATCGCCGGGCGTCACTTCGATTATTACGTCACCAAGGCCGACAACAAGATCCTCCGCGCCAAGATGGCCTACGTTACCGGCCAGGTGGAGAAGGGCCTGGCCTACCTGGAGATGACCAGGCGCACCGACAACCAGCTGCGCAAGGTGCTGGGCATGGACCCGGGCGCCTTCAACGAGCAGGAGGGCGTCGGCGGGCCGCAGGATTCCGACGTGGCCGATTTCCGCAAACTGCTGAACGCCAAGGCCTCCGAGATAAAGGAGACCTCGCTCAACCGCTCCATACAGAAGATGCAGGACGAGTCGCGCCGGCGCCTTTCCAGCTACACCGAGATCACTTTCTACCTGGCCGACAAGCATAACAGCTCGCGCGCCACGCCGGCCGCCTGGCCGTCCGAGGGCCGCATAACCTCGTCGTACGGCTACCGCGTGCACCCGCTGCGCCTCAGCACCGAGTACCATTCCGGCATAGACATCGCCAACGAGGCGGGCACGCCCGTGCGCGCCACCGCCGACGGCGTGGTGCGCCACGCCGGCTGGGCCCAGGGCTACGGTATGTGCGCCGTGCTGGACCACGGCTTCGGCTATTCCACTCTTTACGGCCATATGAGCGAGATAGTGGCCAAGGAAGGTACCGTCGTGAAGCGCGGCCAGATCATCGGCCGCATGGGCTCCACCGGCACCTCCACCGGCAACCACGTGCATTACGAGGTCTGGACCGGCGGCCTGCCCAGGGACCCGATGAAGTACCTGCAGGCCGGCGCCACCGCTGCCGCCTCCGGCCTGTTCGACGGGATCTTCGGGGGATTGTAAGGGGGACGCATGACTCTGTTCAAGAACACCAACATCAGTTTTGAAAGCAAGAACGGCGACACCGTGGTCGGCGGCGAGGCCTATTTCCAGGGCACGCTGACGGCGCGCGGCTCGCTGCGCATAGACGGGCGCATCGACGGTTCCATCGTCGACGCCAAGATAGTTACCGTCGGCAAGACCGGCAAGGTGAAGGGCGACATCTCCTGCGAGATCTGCTACATCTGCGGCGAGGTGAAGGGCAACGTGACCGCCATAGACCACATAGAGGCGCTTTCCGGCGCCCGCGTGGACGGCGACCTGCGCGCGCCGCGCATCATGCTGGAGGACGGGGCGATTTTCAACGGCAAGTGCTCGATGGAGACCTCGCGCAAGAAGGAAAGCGCGTCGGAGCCCGAGCCTGCCAAGAACACTAAAACAGAGGCTAAATAAATGATCTCATTCTTCTCAAAGCACCGCCGCATAGTCTTCATAGTCACGGTCTCCATCTTCCTGGTGGGCGTGTTCGTGGGCCTGGGCGCCTACGTGTTCACCGACACCACCGGCGGCGCCGTGGCCGAGGTGGGCGGGCACAAGATCCCCTACCAGCGCTTCACCGTGCAGGTGAACCGCGTGATGTCCAGCTTCAAGGACTCCGGCACCGATGTCAACGAGATACTCTCCCGCAGCGTCAAGCAGGAGATCTTCCGCGACATGGTGATAGAGGAACTGCTCAGCCAGCAGGCCGACAAGCTCGGCATGCGCGTGCCCGACTTCGAGGTGGCCGTCGAGGTGCAGAACACCCCGCAGTTCCGCGAGGGCGGCCAGTTCAGCCCGCGCGCCTATTACCAGACCGTCTACAAGGAATTCCAGATGTCCCCGACGGAGTACGAGGCGTGGCGCCAGAAGGCCCGCCTGGCCTCCAAGTTCAAGCAGTTCCTGTACACCTCCGTGAAGGTGACCCCCGAGGAGGCGAAGGCCTTCTACCTGGCGAAGAACAAGGGGCTCGGCAATTTCGAGAAAGAGCGCGCCAAGTACACCGACGAGCTCGCGAAGCAGAAGTTCGCCGACGTGGCCAACTACATGCTGCGCCAGCTCACCACGAAGCAGGAGATAAAGAGCTTCCTGGACCAGCGCGAACAGGGCCGCTGAGGGGCGGCATCCGCGCGGAGCTTCAAGATCCCCTCGACGAGGGGATTTTGAATTTATGGCATGATAGAGATAAACGACCTTACCAAGACCTTCGGCACTTTCAAGGCGGTGGACGGGCTTAACCTGCGCGTCGAGCCGGGCGAGATCTTCGGCTTCCTGGGCCCTAACGGCGCCGGCAAGACCACCACCGTCAAGATACTTTCCGGCATCATGCGCCCTACGTCGGGCTCGGTGAAGGTGGCCGGCCACGACGTGGCCGCGGCCCCGCTGGCCGCCAAGCGCGCGCTGGCCTACATCCCCGACGAGCCTTTCGTCTACCCCAAGCTCACCGGCTGGGAGTTCCTGCGCTTCATCGGCGACCTTTACTCGGTGCCGCGCGCCGAGCAGCTGCGCCGCATCCCCGAGCTGCTCGAGATGTTCGAGCTTTCAGCGCAGTCGGGCGAGCTGCTGGAAAGCTATTCCCACGGCATGAAGCAGAAACTGCTGATAGCCAGCGTCCTGCTGCGCCGGCCCAAGGTGGTGCTCTTCGACGAGCCCACCGTCGGCCTGGACCCCAAGAGCATACGCCGCTTCAAGGCGCTGCTGGCCGACATCGCCCGCGGCGGCACGTCGGTGTTCATGTGCACGCACATACTGGACATGGCCGAGAAGCTCTGCCATACCGTCGGCATCATCTACCGCGGCAGGCTCATAGCCCGCGGTTCCGTGGCCGAGGTGAAGAAGCTGGCGCCCGGCGGCCTGGCCGACCGCTCCCTCGAGGACGTCTTCCTGGAGCTTACCGAGTAAATGCTGCCCGTACTGCTGGAACGCAAGGCGAGGACCTTCGCCAATACGCTGCGCTCGCTGCGCGGCTGGAAGCTGGCTAAGAACCTGATGTTCGCCGGCGCGGGCCTGCTGATGCTCACCGCGCTCTACGGCGGGTTCTGGCGCCTGCTGACCTACCTCGAAGGGGTGGAACTCATCGGTCCCATCCTTTCGTGGAAGCTTACGTCGATGGTGCTGCTGATGACGTTCTCGATGGTGATAGTCTCGTCCATCATCATCTCCATGACGACGCTGTACTATTCCTTCGACCTCAAGTTCCTTTTCTCCTGCCCGCTGGACCTGCGCTCCATCTTCCTCGACAAGGCGCTGGAGACGGTGTTCTACTCGTCGTGGACGCTGGCGCTGGCTATACTGCCTTTCATCGTGGCGCTGGGCCGCGTTAAGGGGCTGGACGCCGGGTTCTACCTTTCCTACCTCATGCTGATGGTTCCGTTCATGATGCTGGCCGGAGCCTTCGGCATACTGTTCAGCATGGTGGTGATGTATTCCTTCCCGTCGTCGCGCACGCGCGACATAACCTGGCTCCTGGGCAGCCTGTCGGTGGCCTTCGTCTACGTGGTGTTCCGCTTCTCCAAGCCCGAGAAGCTGCTGCGGCCGGATTCCCTGCAGGTGGTGGCGCAGTACATACAGTACCTGCAGTCCCCTACGGCGGCGTACATGCCGTCGTGGTGGGTGACCAAGGCGATGATGGCCTATTCCGCCCGGCATTGGGGGGACTTCTTCCTTAACTCCGGCGTGCTGTTCGCCGCGGCCGCGCTGCTGTACTGGGGCATATACGCGCTGTCCGGGCGGCTTTACATGCGCGGCTTCAGCGGCGCCCAGTCCTCACCGCGCTTCCGCGGCGAGCGGGTGGAGTCCGCCGAGCAGCGCCTGGCCCAGCGCCTGCCGCGGCTGCGCTCCTTCGCCGTGATGCTCTGGAAGGACCGCCTTGCGCTGGGCCGCGACGCCCGCTACTGGTCGCAGATAATCCTGATAGCCGCGCTGATAGCCGTGTACCTGTTCAGCATACGCCAGCTGCCGCTGGACACGCCGGACCTGAAGAGCCTGATCTCCTTCCTCAACGTCGGGGTGGCCGGCTTCGTTATGGCGGCCATAGGCCTGCGCTTCACCTTCCCGGCCATAAGCCTGGAGGGCAACAGTTACTGGCTGCTGCGTTCGGCGCCGCTGTCCACGGCCGCCGTGATGAGGGAGAAACTGGCCGTCTCGCTGCTGCCATCGGTGGTCATCGGCGTCATACTGATAGCCGTCTCCAACCGGCTGCTGCACGCGGACCTGTTCGTCTCGCTGCTCTCCACCTTCACCATAATCGTCGCCGCCGCGGTGCTCACCATCATGGGCGTGGGCATGGGCGCGCTGTTCCCTGATTTCAACGTCGAGAACATACACCAGCTGGAGTCGTCCTACGGCGGTTTCCTCTATATGGCCTGCTCCATGGGCTACCTGGCGCTCATCGTCGGCGTGGAGGCCTGGCCGGTGCAGATGCATTTCGCCGAGCGGCTGGGCCGCGCCAACCCGTGGGACCCGCGCGCCGTGGCGCTCTGCGCCGCCGTTTTCGTGATCATCAACCTGGCCGCCGCCTGGCTGCCCTGGCGGCTCGGCCTGAGGAACCTTGAACGATATGAAATATAACCGCACCGTGTTCGCAATGCTCTTCGTTACGCTGTTCGCGGGGACCGCCTTCGCGGCCAACCCCTACGCCGGCAAGTTCTACGCCTCAGGCGACGTCAGGAAGGCCGAGTTCGCCCTCACCTTCGACGACGGGCCGGGCTATATCACCGAGGACCTGCTTAAACTGCTGGCGCAGCGCAACGTGAAGGCCACGTTCTTCATGCTGGGCTCGTCGGCGCGCGCCTTCCCGCAGAAGGCCGCCGCCGTGCAGGCCGCCGGCCACCTGGTGTGCAACCACACCGACACGCACAAGAACTGGTACAAGATCGGGAACTCCGGCAACGCCGGTAAG
Source organism: uncultured Elusimicrobia bacterium (assembly GCA_937870775.1). Taxonomy (GTDB): domain Bacteria; phylum Elusimicrobiota; class Elusimicrobia; order Elusimicrobiales; family UBA9959; genus UBA9959. The sequence goes on along the minus strand of CALMZU010000063.1, from coordinate 17,318 downwards.
GTGCTTGAAGCCGAGCTCAACAAGGCGCAGGAATCCATACGGAAGGCCACCGGCTACAGCCCCTACATACTGCGCATGCCCAACGGCTATTCCAGGCCCTGGGTCAAGGCTACCGCCGGCCGGCTGGGCTACACCTTGGTGAACTGGACCTACGGCAGCGACTGGACGAAGACGCCCGAGGACAAGATGACCGCCGAGTACCTGAAGGCGCTGGAGCCCGGGGCGATATTCCTTATGCACGACGGCGGGGGGAAGGTGAAGGAGAAGAACCTGCGCATAGTGGCGCGCATACTGGACGAGGCCGCCAAGAAGGGCCTTAAGCCGGTGCGCCTCGACGCGCTGCTGGGCATAACCGTGCCGGCGCAGGGCGGCGCGGGGAAGTAATTTAGTAGAATCTTTAGGCGGTATACGTGCCGAAGTGGCGGAACTGGTAGACGCGCAGGTCTCAAAAACCTGTTCGCCCCTGGCGAGTGAGGGTTCGAGCCCCTCCTTCGGCAAAACCGCTGGGCGGGGAAAACTATGGCCAAGATACGCGTTCTTGTTGTGGACGACAATATAAACTTCCTGCAGCTGGCGCAGCTGGCGCTGGGCACCGAGGATTACGACGTGCACACCGCCACCGACGGCAGGGACGGCTTCGACCAGGCCAAGGCCCTTAAGCCCGACATCATACTGATGGACGTCATGATGCCGCGCGTCTCCGGCGTGGAACTGATGCGCATGCTGCTGGCCGAGGACGACCTGCGCGACATCCCCGTGCTGGTGATGACCGCCAGCCATTTCGACCCTTCCACCGAGCAGGTCTTCAAGCAGGAGCCCAACATAAAGGGCTTCCTGCAGAAGCCCTGCCCTGTCAATATCCTGCGCGACGAGATCGCCCGCGCTGTAAAGAAATAGCACGCGGCCTTAAGGCATAAAAAAAGGCGCCTGTCGGGCGCCTTTTTTATTTCCTCGGGGGCGGATCAGGTGTACGGAATGCTGATGCGGGTGGGCTCGGGCTTGGGCTTCCAGCGGAACTCGGTGGCCTGCAGTTCCAGCGCTATGTGCAGTATCTCCTTTATCACGCAGGTGACGGGGATGGAGAACAGCACGCCCCAGATGCCGCCTATCTCAAGGCCGGCCATCAGCGCCAGCAGTATTATCGCCGGGTTAAGCTCCACGGCCTTCTTCATGATGTAGGGCTGCAGGAACCAGTCGTCGAAGAAGCGTATGCCGGTGAAGAACACCACGATCTTTATGATCGGCACTATGCTGCCGAACTGCAGGTAGGCCACTATCGACGAGACCACCACGCCGACGATAGCGCCCAGGTAGGGTACCAGGCTGGAGATGCCTATGAGTATCGCTATCACGGAGGCGTAGTTCAGGTCCATCACCAGCAGGCCGGTGAAGGCTATCAGGAAGATTATGAACGCCTCGGTCAGGATGCCGCGCAGGTAGTTGCCCAGCGAGCTGTCTATGCGCGACGCTATGTGGTAGATGATCTCGGCGTGGCGCGAAGGCAGGTTGTCCACCAGGTAGTCTATGATGCCGCTGCCGCCCAGCAGCATGAAGAACGTGATGAACGGCACCACGAACAAGAGCGACAGCGCCGGCAGCAGCGACAATATGAACTGCGGCGCCGCCTCCAGCAGGTGGTTCAGCTTGGCCTCCAGGTTCAGCGAAGCCAGCGCCGGGTAGCTGGCCACCATCTTGGCGTTGAGGTTTATCACGAACTTCTGCAGGCGGTCGGCGTAGGCCGGCCAGGACTGCTGCAGCGATTCCAGGTCGAAGGACAGGAAATGGAACAGCAGGTACACCACGGTGAAGAACAGCGCGCCGGCCCCGACGTAAAGACCTATCACCGCGTAGCTGCGCTTTATGCCGCGCACCTCGAAGTATTTAATTATGGGGCTCAGCACGTAGGCCAGCGCCGCCGCCAGTATGAAGGGGAACACCGCCGCCTTCGCCAGCACGATGAAATAGATCACCGCCGCCGCCACGAAGGCGGGGAGTATGAACTGGGAGTAGTTCTTCTTGGGCTGCTGTATTTCTGCGGCCATGTCAGTCCTGCGAAGGCTTCTCCAGCATCGCGCGCAGGCGTGCGGAGAGGATCTTGGCCAGCTGCGCGGCTATTACCACGCCTATCTTCGGGCGGGCGAACAGCAGCGCCTCCATCTTGATCTTGAACAGCATGAAGACCTTGGTGTCCTCGAGCGCGTAGGCGGTGGCGGTGCGGGGCATTTCCTCCAGCAGCGCCATCTCGCCGAAGAACTCGCCGGGGTGAACCTCGGCTATCACGTCGGTCTTCTGGGTCACCGGGTCCAGGCGCGAGAGCGCCACCTTGCCGGAGAATACTATGAACAGCGCGCGGCCTATGTCGCCCTGCGTGAATATCGTCTCGCCCTTGAGGTAGGTGCGCTCCTGCAGGCTCTCCAGCACGTGTATCTGCTGGCGCTTGCCTATGCCTTCGAAGAGCTTGATGTTCTTGAGGAAGCTGAGCTTGGCCAGTATTTCCTCGTCGTAGAGCCTGTTGACGACGTTCAGCGGGTTGTAGAAGCGCATTTATTTCCTCGCGAAGAGCCCGTACATCGTCTGGGCCACCTTGAACCAGCCGGCGCTGACGGCGCCGGAAACGGTCTTCACCGCGCCTATGATCGGGTCGAGCGCCGTAAGTTTTCCGTCGGCGTTGAGCGCCAGGTACTCCACGGCCTTCGCCGTGTGGCGCACCTGCTGCAGCGTAAGTATTGCCTGGGCCACCAGCGCCACGAAGGCCAGAGTCACGACTACAGCGCAAACGGTAAGTATGGTTTCCATGTCCCCTCCAGGAACGCTTCGCCGGTCTGCCGGCGCGTCCGTTGTAAGTATATAAAATCTTTGGCCCCCGCGCTAAATGTATAATATCCATATGCGATACCTGCTTTCCCTCGCCCTGCTGCTGCCGTCCGTCTGCCGCGCCGAGACCGTGCGCGTGGTTGCGCCTTACCTGGGTTCCATAACCCACCATTACGAAAGTTCCAGGCTGGACCTGAAGGACACCGGCGCGCTGCGCGGCGTCTACGCCCAGTGGGTGAACACCGAGAAGTTCCAGGCCAACGCCTTCTTCTACTCCGCGCCCGACGTGAACTACAGCCGCGTGGACGGCCTGCACCTGAACGCGGACTATTACCTGCTGCCGTCCAGGAACGGCAAGTACGCCGTGGGCGGCGGCATAGAGAGCCTGCGCGTGGACCTGAAGGCCGACCACAAGATAACGGGGTACGATTACCTGTCGATGAAGAACGACATCCTGTACTATTACGGCCGCGCCGGGCGTTACTTCTATTTCAGGCCCGGCGCTTTTGATGTCTCCGTAATGCCCTACGCCGGCTACGCGCTGGAGGACGTGAGCGGCGACATCTACGCCGATCCGGCCTTCGGTCCTACCCCGCCCAGGGTCAGCATCGACGACAGTTCCTCCTACGCCATCGGCGGCGTGAACCTCAACGCCTCGTACAACCATTTCCTGGAGGCGCAGGCCAAGTGGATGCGCCGCTTCCACGGCGACGGCCCGCTGGACGACTGCTCGCTGATGCTGAACTTCTTCTTCACGCGCCGCTTCGGCGTTTCTTACCGCTTCAAGTACATGGAGGAGACCTCCGGCTCCGTCGTCTACCACATGGGCGGCGTGGCCATAACGTTCTGAGCGGCGGGGGGAAATAAAAAAGCCCGGCTTTGAAGCCGGGCTTTTTTTGCGTCCGGACGGCTCAGGTCTCGTCGTGGAAAGAGTCGTCGCCGGCCACCTCGTAGCGGACGGTGTTGGTGGGCAGCCTCTTGCCGAACGGGCTCGACGCCATGAACACCATGCGGTCACCGTTCTCCAGCGCGCCCTTCTCCTTCAGCACGTCCATTATGCGGCGGGCCACCTCGCTGAAGCGCATGTTCTCCGGGTTCTCTATCAGGTGCGGGTACACGCCCCAGTTCAGCGAGAGCTGGTGGTACAGGGCCTCCAGGTGCGTGAAGGCGTATATCGGCACGCCGGGGCGGAACTTGGAGAGCGCGCGTGCGCCTATGCCGCTGGCGGTCACCACCGCTATCGCGCGGGCGTTCCAGTCGTGCGCGGTGTTCACCACGCCGTAGGCTATGATGTTCGTTATCTCGCCGCGGGCCACGTACTCGTGCGTGATGCGGGCCAGCGTGCGGTAGTCTATGCCGGCCTCGGTGCGGTCCACTATGCGGCCCATCATGTTGACGACGCGGCGCGGGTGCGCGCCCTGCGCGGTCTCGCCGGACAGCATCACCGCGGAGGTCTGCTCGTGCACCGCGTTCGCCACGTCGGTAACCTCGGCGCGCGTCGGGTAGGTGTTCTCGGTCATCGACTCCAGCATCTGCGTGGCCACTATCACCGGCTTGCCGGCCAGGTAGCAGCGGCGCACTATGGTCTTCTGCAGGTTGGGTAAATGCTCTATCGGCAGCTCTATGCCCAGGTCGCCGCGGGCCACCATGATGCCGTCGGAATCCTTTATAATGTCGTCGAGGTTCGCGAGCGCCTGCTTGTCCTCTATCTTGGCTATCAGCTTTATCGGCCAGTCCTTGTCGGCCGCGCGCACCAGCTCGCGCACCTCGGCTATGTCGCCGGCCGTGCGCACGAAGGACAGCGCTATGTACTCGAAGCGGTTCTCTACGGCGAAGCGGATGTCCTTCTTGTCCTTCTCGGACATGAAGGGGATCGGGTAATGCGCGCCGGGTATTGCCAGGTGGGTGCGCGGCTTTATGACGCCGTCGTTCATCACGCGCATGCTCAGCGCGCCGGGCGCGGCGTTGTGTATCTGCGTCACCTCCAGCTCTATCGAGCCGTCCTGCAGCAGCACGCGCGAGCCGGGCTGGCACAGCGTGTTCAGGCGCGGCAGGTTGGTGTAGAAATGGCGCTGCTCCGGCGGAAAAGGCGCCACCGCGTCGGGCGCCAGCTCGGTGCTCTCCACGTATATATCCTCGCCCTTCTTCAGTTCCACCGGCTTGGCGTAGCCGAACATCCGCACCTCGGGGCCCTTGGTGTCCAGCATTATAGCCAGCGGCACGCCCATCGACGAGCGCACGCCGCGCAGTATCTTTATGCGCTCCAGCGCCTCGTCGTAGCCGCAATGGGAGAAATTGATGCGGGCCACGTTCATGCCTTCCTTCACCAGGTCCCTTATGCAGGGCTCGTTGCTGGAGGCCGGGCCTATGGTACAGATGATCTTGGTTCTGCGGTGCATATCCTTCCTTGGTTAGGGGCGGTCGTGGGGGGAATGCGCCGCCTCGAAATCCGCGTCGCCTATCACCGCGTCGCGGTTCTTGTCGAAGGGCCGCCAGAACTTGCCCGGCGCGGTCTCGGCGAGGAAGGCCGCGTATTTGGCCGCGGCTTCCGCCGGGTCGGCCGAGAAATAATTAAGCACCAGGCCGGGTTCGGCCGGACCCTGCGCCGCGCCCAGGTACTGCGCCGCGCTGGACCAGCGGTAATCCTCGGGTTTCGCCGCGAGGCCTTCCTTCACGGCTTCCTTGTGTATGTAGCGCGCCAGGTGGGCGGCGTACAGCTCGGGCTGCAGCAGCTTGTACTTGCAGTGCCCGGCCTGCCAGCCCGGCACCTCCGCGCCGAAGCGCCCCATCACCGATCGCAGGTCCGCTCCCGGCGTCACGAAGTACAGCAGCGCCCGGCCGGGCAGCAGCGCGTAGGCCGGCAGTTTCAGCGAAAGAGCGGCCACGGCCTTTTGCAGGGCGGCCATGTACGCCGCTTTGGCCGCGTCGTCGGCGAGGGCGGAGCCGCTGTCGGTAACCAGGCAATGGGCGTTCTCGAAGAATTTCATGGACATAATTGTAGCACATGGACGGGCAGGAGGACCCGGCGGCTTTTTTTGTATAATTAATATTGTTTTTTATTAAAGGATACCGCAAATGACCACCCAGAACGCTGACTACTCCAAGACCGTCTTCCTGCCCAAAACCTCGTTCTCCATGAAGGGAGACCTGGTTAAGAAAGAGCCCGGCATGCTCGCCGAATGGGAGAAGAACGACATTTACGGCAAGATGCTCGAGAAGCGCCGCTCCGCGAAGCCTTTCGTCCTGCACGACGGGCCGCCCTACGCCAACGGCCCCATACACCTCGGCACCGCGCTCAACAAGATACTGAAGGACATCATAGTGAAATCCCACGCCATCATGGGCTACCATACGCCCTACGTGCCGGGCTGGGACTGCCACGGCCTGCCCATCGAGCAGGCGCTGCTGAAAGAAATGAAGATGGGCAAGCGCCACATCGACGACATCCCGGCCTTCCGCCAGAAGGCCCGCGATTTCGCCACCCGCTTCCTCGACATACAGCGCCAGGGCTTCAAGCGCCTCGGCGTGTTCGGCGCGTGGGAGCACCCCTACATCACGATGACCAAGGAGTACGAGGGCACCGTGATAAAGGCCTTCCGCGAGCTGCTGGAGAAGGGCCACATACACCGCGACAAGAAGACCATCTACTGGTGCGTCACCTGCGAGACCGCGCTCGCCGACGCCGAGGTGGAGTACCACGACCACACCTCCCCGTCGATCTACGTCCGCTTCCCGCTCGAGACGCTGCCCGAGGGCCTCGACGCCGTGGCTAAGAACCGCGCCTCGATAGTGATCTGGACCACCACGCCGTGGACGCTGCCGTCCAACATGGCCGCGGCCGTCGCCAAGGACGAGGAGTACCGCGTGCTGGAGACCGGCGGGCAGTACCTGATAGTCGCAGACAAGCTGGCCGACGCCTTCCTGGCCGCCACCGGCCTGGAGGCCTCCAAGGGCGCCACGATCCCCGGCGAGAAACTGGTGGGCCTGAAGTACAGCCATTGCCTCGCGCCGCATCTGCCCGAGAGCCGCCGCTTCCCGCGCCAGGTCATCTCCACCGACTTCGTCGACATGAGCACCGGCACCGGCATCGTTCACATAGCCCCCGGCCACGGCGAGGAGGACTTCCACGCCGGCAAGAAGTGGGGCCTCGACATCTTCTGTCCCGTCATGGCCGACGGCCGCTTCAACTCCGACGCCGGCATCTTCGAGGGCATGAAGGTCTTCGAGTCCAACGACAAGGTGGTCGAGACGCTGAAGGCCGACGGCCTGCTGCTGGCCCTGAAGAAGATAGACCACAGCTACCCGCACTGCTGGCGCTGCAAGCAGCCGGTCATCTTCCGCGCCACCGAGCAGTGGTTCCTCAAGGTGGACCTGGACGGCATGCGCGAGAAGCTCATAAAGAAGGCCGACGGCGTGCGCTGGCTGCCGTCGAGCGGCCACGAGCGCATGGTGGGCATGCTCAAGACCCGCCCCGACTGGTGCCTGTCGCGCCAGCGCTACTGGGGCACCCCGATCATAGCCGTGTACTGCAAGGACTGCGGCAAGGTTCACGAGGACCCCGCCTTCCTCAAGCGCATGGAAGAGCGCGTCTTCAAGGAAGGCAGCGATTTCTGGTTCACCGAGCCCGTCGAGAAGCTTATGACGCCCGGCGCCAAATGCTCCTGCGGCGGCACCGCCTTCGCGAAAGAGAAGGACATCATGGACGTCTGGCTGGACTCCGGCGTCAGCTGGTACGCCGTGCTCGAAGGGGGGATGCTCGGCCCCGGGAAGTTCTTCCCGGCCGACGTGTACCTCGAGGGTTCCGACCAGCACCGCGGCTGGTTCCAGACCTCGCTGATCCCGTCGGTGGCGCTGCGCGGCGAGCCGCCTTTCAAGTCGGTGGTGACCCACGGCATGATCCTCGACGAGAAGGGCCACGCCATGCACAAGTCCGCCGGCAACGCCATAGACCCGGACCAGATCATCGGCAAGTACGGCGCCGAGATCCTGCGCCTGTGGGTGGCGCTGTGCGACTATTCCGAGGACGTCAGGATCTCCGAGAAGATCCTCGGCGGCCCGATAGACACCTACCGCAAGATCCGCAACACGCTGCGCTACCTGCTGGGCAACCTCGCCGACTTCAAGCCGGCCGCCCACCGCGTGCCCGACGATAAACTGCTGGAAGTGGACCGCTACATGCGCGCCCGCCTGGCCGTCACCGTCGCCGCCGTGGAAGGGCATTACGCCAACTTCCAGTTCCGCCAGGCCATACGCGCCGTCACGGACTTCTGCATACTGGACCTCAGCGCGTTCTACCTGGACTCGCTCAAGGACAGGCTCTACACCTACGCGCCGGATTCTCCGGAGCGCCGCTCGGCCCAGACCGTGCTGCACGACATCCTGACCTCCGTCGTCAGGATGATGGCCCCGGTGCTGAGCTTCACCGCCGAGGAGGCGTGGAAGACCGCCAAGGCCGAGATCGACCCGTCGCTGGAGGACAGCGTGTTCCTCTCCGACTACCCCAAGTTCCCGGCCGCCTGGTCCGACGAGGCCCTGCTCGCGCGCTGGGAGAAGATCATGTCCGTGCGCGAGGCCGTCACCAAGGCCATAGAGGAGAAGCGCCAGGCCGGCGAGGTGGGCTCTTCGCTGGAGGCCAGGATAACCCTGCGCACCTCCAAGCCCGAGACCGCCGCCTTCCTGAAGTCCGTGACCTGGCCGCAGGTGGCCATAGTCTCCGAGGCCTCCGTCGAAACTGACACCGCCGCGCCCGAACTCGAGGTTAAGGTGGCCAAGGCCGAGGGGGCCAAGTGCCCGCGCTGCTGGCAGTGGCGCCGCGACATAGGCTCCGACCCGAAGCACGCCGACGTCTGCGGCCGCTGCGCCGGCGCCCTGGAGGCCGCCGCCGGCAGATGAAGAAACTGCTGACGCCGGCCGTCATACTGGCCGTCTTCGCGCTGGACCGCGTCTCAAAGGCCGCGGTCCTGGCGCGGCTGTACCAGAAGTCCGAGGCCGTGCTGCCTTTCTTCAGGCTGACCTACGCCGAGAACACCGGCGTGGCCTTCGGCATGTTCCGCGACAGCAACCTGTTCTTCATGGTGTTCAGCGCCGGCCTGGTGGCGGCGCTGCTGCTGCTGCGCCGGCGCATACAGGCGCACGGCCGCCTGGCCTCGGCCGGGCTCGCGCTGGTGCTCGGCGGGGCGCTGGGCAACCTCTACGACCGCATAGCCTACGGCTTCGTCGTGGACTTTTTCGACCTGTCCTTCTTCCCGGCGGTGTTCAACGTCGCCGACAGCGCCATCACCGTCGGCGCTTTCTTCCTTGCGCTGGGCATGAAGGACGACAAAGTCAAGCAGAAGGCGGCCTAGCCGCCCGGGGTGGAAACTATGAAGAAGATCATTCTCCTGTTCCTGGCGGCGGCCGGCCTGGCGGCCTGCAACCGTTCGCCGGAGTTCTATTTCAAGCGCGCCAACAGCCAGGTCTCGTCGGGCAAAGAGGCCGAGGCGCTGGAGAACTACAACAAGGCCATCCTGCTGCAGCGCCGCTTCCCGGAGGCTCTTACCGCCCGCGGCCTGCTGTTCGAACGGCAGGGCGACGTGCAGAAGGCCGGCCTGGACTACCGCAAGGCCATCGAGCAGAACGCCGCCTACCTGCCGGCCTACAACAACCTCGGCGCCATGCTGATGGACGCCGGCAACTACCGCGAGGCCGTCGAGCTCTTCACGAAGGCCCTCGACGTGAACCCCGGCTACCCGTACGGCCTGCTCAACCGCGGCCTGTCCTATTACAAACTGGGCGACTGCGCCCAGGCCTCCGCCGACCTCAGCCTCGCGCTGGACCTCAATCCCAGGTTCGAGCTGGCCTATTACCACAGGGCGCTGTGCGCCAAGAAGGCCGGCAACCTGCCGGCGGCCCTGTCCGACCTGGACCAGGTCCTGCAGCTCAACCCCGCCGCCGTGCTGGCCCGCTTCGAGCGCGGCCAGGCCCTCTACAAGCTGGGCGACTACGCCGGCGCCTCGTCGGAATTCTCGAAGGCGGCCGAGCTGAAGCCTGAGAATCCCGCTTACGCCTACGCGCAGGCGCTGGCCGTCTACAAGTCCGGCGACCTCGAGGCGGCGCTGCCCTTCGCGCGCCGCTCGGCCGAGCTCCGCCCCGATTCCTACCAGGCGCAGGGCCTCATCGGCGACATCTGCGCCGGCCTCGGCCTGAAGGACGACGCCAAGGCCGCCTACAAGGCCGCGGCCGCCATGGCCCCGCAGTACGCCTCTGCCTATATGGCCCGGCTGGCCGCGCTTGACCCGCCGCCCGCCCGACGCAAGAACCGCCGCTGACGGAGATCTCATGTCCGAAGAAAAAGAACTGCCGCCCTGGAGAAAGAAGTTCCTGGCCAGCCGCATGGCCTTCGAGAGCATCCTCTTCGAGAAGGAGCTCTCTACCCAGAAGAAGGAGAACCCGTACGTCGGATTCCTCGTCGTGCTGGGCATCTGGCTGCTGCAGGCCGCGCTGCTGGCGCAGTGGGCCTTCCGCCGCGGTTACTTCTTCACGCAGGCCGACAGCGAATGCTTCGGCGCCGTGCTGCGCTACGCCGCCTATCTCAAGTCTCAGGGCTTCTGGGCGCTGCTCAAACCGGACTTCTCCGGCCTCACGCTGAACCCGCCGCTGTACTACCTGGCCTACGTTCCGGTGCTGGACTTCGTCACCAAGGACCTCAACGCCGCGCTGGTTATAGTGAACTCCTTCTTCATGCTGGTCCTCGCGCTGTCGGTGTATCTCGCCGTGCGGCGCAGCCGTCCCGCCGGGGCCGGCTGGCTGGGCGCCGCCATGGCGCTCTCCTTCCCTTTCGTGCTTGAGACCGCCCGCCGCCCCGCGCCAGAGATGGCGCTGATGGCGTTGGCCGCCGCGATGTACGCCTGCTACATCCGCTCCGACGAGTTCGAACACCCGCGCTGGACCTTCGCCTTCGCGCTGGCCCTGTCGCTTGGCTTCTTCGCTCACCGCTTCTTCTGGATCTTCGCGCTGCCGCTGCTGCCGTTCATCGTCGCCGGCCTGGCCAACCCGCTGTCCCGCGACGAACTGTTCAAGGGCTTCCTGCCCGGCCTCGTCGTGAACGCCCCGTGGTACCTGTTCATAGCCGCGGCCCTGGCCGGCGGCCTGCTGCCGCTGTGGGGCCCGTACCTCGGCTTCTGGCATTACTTCGGCCTCGCCGCCGGCGGGGCCGGCCTGCCGCTGTTCCTTCTTGGCGGCGCCGCGCTGGCCTGGATGTATTTCTCCGTCTTCATGCCTTACGAGAAGAAGGACATAGTGGCCGCGTGGTTCTGGGTGCCGTACCTGCTGCTCGCCTTCCTGGTGCGCGGCAGCCGTCCCGAGCTGCTCTACCCGGCGCTGATCCCGCTGGCCATCGCCGTGCCGGTGATGACGCCACACAAGGCGCGCAGGTACCTGCTGGCCGGCGTGCTGGCGCTCGGCGCGCTTAACCAGAGCGGCCTGCTGCGCCCGGTGGACATTGCCGGCGTGCGCGCGGCCGGCCTGCCGCTGCCTCCGACGCGCGACTACCGCGCCGCCGAACTGGCCGAACTGGTTAAGACCAGCGCCCCGGAGGGGGGCGGCCTGGCCGCCTTCTTCGGCGGGGACGAGGCCCTTAACGCCGGCTCCCTGCGCTACGCGCTGCCCGCCGAAGCCGGCATACGCTTCGTGGATTCCCCGGCCTGCCCTTCCTGCGCTTTCGTGCTGATACACCGTACCCCGCGCTTCGGCCAGGCTCAGTCCGCCGACGAGAAGGCCTTCTCGGCCATACGCAAGGAATCCTGGTTCCAGGCCTCCTTCGACAAGAAGGCCTCGCTGGAGCTCGCCGACACCTCGTCGGCCGAGGTCTACGTGAAGGTCCCTGCCGCCACGCGCTTCCTCGACGAGGGGGAGCACACCGTCTACGCCCTTTCCTTCGGGAACCTGAAAATCCCCGAGGCCACGCTGACGCTGAAAGGTTTCGACGAGTATACCGGCGAGTACGCCTCCGCGCAGCTCTTCGCGCCGTCGGCGGAGATGCTGGGCGGCGACATATACGGCCTCACGCTGGACCTCAAAGGCCTCTCCGCCGCCGGCCCGTCGCTCGCCCCGTTCGTCCCGGCCTCGCTCAAGGGCGTGCGCGTGCGTTCCGCCAAGATCAGCGCCTACGCCGTAGAGAATTTCATCTCCGCCAGGCTGCCCTTCCTGAAGGACGTAAAGGTGGACCTCGAGGACAGGCTCAACGTCACCGCCAAGGCGCGCGGCCGCGACCTCCGCGCCGACTTCGCGCTCTCCGTCGGCAAAGGCGTGCTGGAAGCCCGCCCGGTGTATTTCTCGCTGGGCCCGGTCACCGTGCCCGACTTCATGCTGGGCCTGTTCGTCTTCCGCTACGACTTCTCCGGCAACCCGTACGGCATAACCGTCTCCCGCCTGAAGATAGGCGGGCAGATGATAGAACTGCAATAGCCGATCATGATATCCCGCTCCATGACGATGATCCCGGCCTGCGCCGCCGCGCTGCTCTGCGCGGCCGGCTGCGTGGACCTGCCGCCGTCTGAGCTGCCGCGGTCCTCGGTGTCGCGCGCCGTCGAGAGCCCGTTCAAGGGACTGGACCCCGGCTATAAGACGCAGGAGACCGCGCATTTCCTGGTGAGCGCCTACGGCTCCGAGAGCGCGTCGCGCTACGCCTCGCTCTGCGAGACGAACTATACCCGCATCATGCAGGACCTCGGCCTCTATTCCTTCGCGCCGGCCCGCCCTTACAACGTCGTGATCTACAAGGACTCGGCCGAGTACCATTCCAAGACCGGCCAGCCGGACTGGAGCGGCGGCGCCGCCTACGGCAACGCCCTGCTGCTCTACGAGGGCCAGGGCCTGGAGGCCACGGCCGCGCACGAGATGACGCACCTGGTCTTCAACGAGTTCATGGGCCTCTCCGTCAACGAGCAGCTCCGCTGGATCAACGAGGGCGCGGCCGTCTACGAGGAGACCCGCTCCAACCAGAACTCCGCCGCCTGGTACGCCGCGCGCGTGACGCAGGCCGTGGCGCCCAACCCCATCCCTTTCTCGCAGATGATCAACCTGGCGCCGCAGACCGAGAGCCGCAGGAACGTGGACCGCTGGTACGCCCAAGCCGGCTCCGTGGTGGGCTTTATGATAAGGAAGGGCGGCTCGTTCAGCTTCTACCAGTTCCTCGACAGGCTGCGCGGCGGCGCCTCCGCCGACGAGGCCGTCTCCGCCGTCTACGGCAATGCCTGGAAGAGCCTCTCCGACGTTGAGAAGGCCTGGCAGCTGGAGGTGGGGAGCTGATGTCCGGAGAACTTAAGTTCCGCAAGGCCGTGGTGCCGCTGGAGGGGGTGCACTGCGCCTCCTGCGTGGCCCGGCTGGAGACCGGCCTGGGCGCTCTGCCCGGCATGGCCCGCGCCTCGGTCAACCTCACGTCCCGCACCGCCTTCCTCACCTACGACCCGTCGCTCGTCGGGCCCGACGTGATAACCGGCAAGATAGAGGCGCTGGGCTACAAGGCGCTCGCCTTCTCGGAGAGCGCGGGCGCCGCCGAGAACACCGCGCTCAGGGAACTGGCCCGCGAGAAGTACATGTTCCTGCGCCGCTTCCTGCTGGCGCTGGCCCTCACAGGCTTCCTGCTGCTTGACTACGTGTTCGGTTTCTCGTCGTACACCATGCTGGCCGCGGCCGCCGCGGCCTGGGGCATCGCCGGCTGGCATTTCCACGCCGGGTTCCTGCGCGCGCTGCGCGCCCGCACCGCCGACATGAACTCGCTGGTCTCGCTCAGCACCAGCTCCGCCTTCTTCTACGGCGTCTACCTCACGCTCTTCCCGTCGGAGACCGCGCACTTCCACGCCCAGTGGCACGAAGTGGCGATGCTGATCACCTTCATAAACCTCGGCCGCTGGCTGGAGGCCCGCTCCAAGAGCAAGGCCGGCGAGGCCGTGTCCAAGCTTTTCAAGATGGCGCCCAAGTTCGCCCGCCGCGTACGCGACGGCCGCGAGGAGACCGTGCCCGTGGAGGAGATTCTCCCCGGCGACGTCATAATGCTGCGTCCCGGCGAGCAGGTGCCGGTGGACGGCGAGGTGACCGGCGGCGCGTCCTCGGTGGACGAGAGCCTGCTCACCGGCGAGTCGCTGCCCGCTGAGAAGAGCCCCGGTTCCAAAGTGTACGCCGGCACCATAAACAAGACCGGCGCGGTGCAGTTCCGCGCTTCGGGCGTGGGCGAAGAGACCGTGCTGATGAAGATCATAAAGGCCGTGGAGGAAAGCCAGGCCGAGAAGAGCGCCGTGCAGCACATGGTGGACCGCATCTCGGCGTGGTTCGTGCCGCTGGTGTTCCTGGCCGCGCTGGTCGCCGCCGGCTTCTGGCTGCGCTACGAGGGCCTCGGCATGGCCGTCAACATCTTCGCCGCCGTGCTGGCAGTGGCCTGCCCCTGCGCCATGGGCCTCGCCGTGCCGGTGGCCGTCGCCGTGGGTTTCGGCCGCGCCGCCTCCGCCGGCATACTTATACGCAACGCCGACGTGCTGGAGCGCGCCTCCCGCGTGGACGTGGTGATCTTCGACAAGACCGGCACCATAACCGAGGGCCGGCTGCGCCTCGAGCGCCTGAACCCCGGGGACATGAGCGACCGCGAACTGCTGGCCCTGCTGGCCACGGTGGAGCACAAGTCCGAGCATCCTTTCGCCGAGGCGGTGCGCCGCGCCGCCTCCGACGCCGGCGTGAAACCCGGCGAGGTGTCCGCTTTCGAGGCCGTGCCCGGCAAGGGCGTGAAGGCCCGCGGCGCCGGGGGGGAGATACTGGCCGGCAGCCTCAAGTGGTTCGCCGAGCTTAAACTGCCCGTTCCCGCCGCCGCGCGCGCCGCCGTGGAGGATTCCGCCTCGTCGGCGCTGCTCCTGGCCGTGGACGGCAAGTACGCCGGCTGCGCCTTCTTCGCCGACGCGCCGCGCCCCGAGGCCGCCGCGCTGGTGTCCGAACTTTCCTCGCTGGGCGTGGAATCCATCATGGCCTCCGGCGACCGCCAGAGCGTGGTGGCCGCCGCGGCCGCCGCCGTCGGCATAAAGACCTTCCACGCCGAGGTGTTCCCCGACGAGAAACGCCGCATCGTGATGCGCTACAAGGCGCTGGGCAAGCGCACCGCCATGGTGGGCGACGGCTTCAACGACGCGCCGGCCCTCTCGGCGGCGGACCTCGGCCTGGCGATGCGCAGCGGCACCGACGTGGCCGCGCAGGCCGGCGACATCACGCTGATGCACAACGACCTGCGCTCGGTGATAACCGCCATCAAGCTTTCCCGCGCCATAAAGCGCGTCATCAACCAGAACCTCGCCTGGGCTTTCGTGTATAATATCGTCCTCATCCCGCTGGCCGCGGGCGCGTTCTACCCGAAGTGGGGCGTGGTGATCCCGCCCTATTTCGCCGGCGGCGCCATGGCGCTCAGCTCGGTTTCCGTCGTAATGAACTCGCTGCGCCTGAAGCGCGCGAAGATATAGGCAACACAAAGGAGCTGCAAATGAAAGAGACCACGACTTCGTTCGGCTACACGCAGGGCCAGGCCCAGAGCGTAAAGCGCATAAAGCTGCCCGAGATAGAATCCTGGGAGAACCAGTACGAGCGCGACTACACCATCCGCATCGTGCACCCCGAGTTCACGTCGGTGTGCCCCAAGACCGGCCTGCCGGACTTCGGCACCATCACCATAGATTATGTCCCCAACAAGCTCTGCCTCGAGCTCAAATCCCTGAAGTATTATTTCCTGCAGTACCGCAACTGCGGCATCTTCATGGAGAACATCGCCAACCGCGTGATGGACGACGTGGTGCGCGCCTGCAAGCCCAAGAGCTGCACCGTCACCGGCGACTTCACGCCGCGCGGCGGCCTGCGCTCGGTGGTGACGGCGACGTACCCGTTCAAGAGGAAATAAACGTCCTCTTTTTGATATAATATTCTGGTCGCAGTAAAAAAGCCCAGTTGGCGCAGCGGTAGCGCGTTCCCTTGACATGGGAAAGGTCATAGGTTCGATCCCTATACTGGGCACCAGATTTAAACACGACAAAGCCCGTCAGAACCCGCTCCGGGTGACGACGGGCTTTCAACTTAAAGGAAATCATGCCCGAAGAGAATAAAGAAGAACTGCTGCATAAGATGCGTCATTCCCTGGCCCATGTCATGGCCCAGGCCGTGGCCGAGCTCTGGCCCGGCGTGAAGTTCGGCATCGGCCCCGCCATAGATAACGGCTTCTATTACGATTTCGACCTTGAGCATCATTTTACCCCCGAGGACCTTCCGCTCATCGAGAAGAAGATGAAGCACATCATCGGCGCCGCGCAGAAGTTCGAGCGCGTCGAACTGCCCCGCGCCGAGGCCCTGAAGCATTTCGAGGCCAAGGGCGAAAAATACAAGGTGGAGCTTATCAACGACCTGCCCGAGGGCTCGGTCATCTCCATCT
The DNA here is from genome assembly GCA_937870775.1 of uncultured Elusimicrobia bacterium. GTDB lineage: Bacteria > Elusimicrobiota > Elusimicrobia > Elusimicrobiales > UBA9959 > UBA9959. The sequence goes on along the minus strand of CALMZU010000063.1, from coordinate 1,072 downwards.
ACAAGAACGGCCCGTTCGAGGACCTGTGCAAGGGCCCGCACGTGGAACACACCGGCAAGCTGAAGGCCTTCAAACTCACGCACGTGGCCGGCGCCTACTGGCGCGGCAGCGAGAAGAACTCCATGCTGCAGCGCATCTACGCCGTGGCCTTCGAAACGCCCGCCGAACTGGACGCCTACCTGAAGCAGCAGGAAGAGGCCGCCAAGCGCGACCACCGCAAGCTCGGCCGCCAGCTGGACCTTTTCAGCATCAACGAGACCGTCGGTCCGGGCCTGGTTCTGTGGCACCCCAACGGCGCGCGCATCCGCCACGAGATGGAGACTTTCTGGAAAGAGGAACATTTCAAGGGGGGCTACGACCTGGTGAACACGCCGCACATAGGCCGCGCCCAGCTGTGGGAGACGTCGGGCCACCTCGGCTTCTACAAGGATTCCATGTACGCGCCCATGGACATCGACGGCATAGAGTACTACGCCAAGCCGATGAACTGCCCGTTCCACATAGAGATCTACAAGGCCAATTCGCACAGCTACCGCGACCTGCCGCTGCGGTGGGCCGAGCTCGGCACGGTGTACCGCTTCGAGAAGGCCGGCGTGCTGCACGGCCTGATGCGCGTGCGCGGCTTCACCCAGGACGACGCCCACCTGATCTGCACCCAGGAGCAGATGGAGTCCGAGGTCATGGAGGTGCTGCGCTTCAGCATGAATATCCTGCGCACCTTCGGCCTGAAAGATATTAAAGCCTACCTCGCCACCCGCCCCGAGGGCGCAGTGGGCGAGCCGGCCCTCTGGGAAGCCGCCCAGAAGAGCCTGCGCGCGGCCGCCGAGAAGGAAGGCGTGCCGGTAACCCTCGACGAGGGCGGCGGCGCCTTCTACGGCCCCAAGATCGACCTAAAGGTGAAGGACTCCATCGGCCGCGAGTGGCAGATGAGCACCATCCAGTTCGACTTCAACGAGCCGGAGCGCTTCGGCATAGAGTACACCGGCGCCGACGGACAGAAACACCGCCCGTACATGATACACCGCGCCCTGATGGGCTCGCTCGAGCGCTTCTTCGGCGTGCTGATAGAGCA
>CALMZU010000062.1 GCA_937870775.1 uncultured Elusimicrobia bacterium | reverse complement strand
TCCGGGCGGGCCTTTATGAAATCGGCCATCAGCCGCTTGCACTCCGGCAGGTCCAGGTTCACCAGCTTCACGTATTTTTTGGAATAGGACTCCGGCCCCTTGAAGGTCGCGTTCTCGCCTATGACCACCGTGGGGATCTTATAAAGGAGTATGGCCCCGGTGCACATGGAGCAGGGCGAGAGCGTGGAGTATATCGTGCATTTGCGGTAGTCGGCCGCCTTCAGGCGCCCCGCGTTCTCCAGGCAGTCCATCTCGGCGTGCAGTATGGCTGACTTCTTCTGCACGCGGCGGTTGTGGCCGCGGCCTATTATCCGGCCGCCCTTCACCAGCACCGCGCCTATCGGTATGCCGCCCTCCTTCAGCCCTTTGCGGGCCTCGGCCAGGGCGGCTTTCATGAATTTCTTATGCTTGTTCATTCCCCCTCCTATAATACCCGGCAGAAGATGCACTTCAGGTACTCGCCTTCCGGGTAGTCGGCGGCCACCGGGTGGTCGGGGCCGGCGCCGGCTTTTTTGAGTATCTGCACGCGGCGTCCGGCGTTGGCGGCCGCGCCGCGCAGGATGAAGGAGAACTCCTCCATCGAGACCATGCCGCTGCACGAGCAGGTGACGAACACGCCGCCCGGCTCCACCAGCGACAGCGCTATGCGGTTGAAATCGCGGTACTTGAAGATGCCCTTGTCGCGCTCCTCGCGGCTGGAGACCAGTTTGTAAGGGTCCAGCACCACCATGCCGTACTTGCGCTTGAGCTCAAGCATCTGGCGCATATAGGTGAAGGCGTCGATGCAGACCGGGTCTATCTTCACGTGGTTGATATTGGCGTTGCGCTTGGACTGCGCGCTGGCCTCGGGGTCCAGTTCCACGCAGGTCACCTCTTCGGCGCCGCCCAGCTTGGCCGCGTAAACGCCGAAGCCGCCGGTATAGGAGCAGAGGTCTATCATCTTTTTGCCGGCGGCGAACTGCGAGGCGTAAAGCCTGTTCTCGCGCTGGTCGCAGAAGAAGCCGGTCTTGTAGCCGGCCTTCAGGTCCACCTCGAACTGCACCCCGTTCTCGGTGATGCGGGTCTTATGCGAAGGGCCAGTCTCGGCCTTTATCTTGAAGCCCTCCATCTCCTGGGTATAGGCGGTGGCGCGGTGGTGGAACACGGCCTCGGGGAAATGTTTCTTGAAGGCGGCCTCTATGTTCGGCCAGAGCCGGTACATGCCGAGCGAGTAGAACTCCAGCGCTATCTGGTCGTTGTACATGTCCACCGTCAGGCCGGGCAGGCCGTCGGCGTAGTCGTGCACCAGGCGGCAGGCGTTGGTCTTGTCCTGCAGCTTCAGCACGTCGCGGCGCAGCGACACGGCGCGCGCCACGCGCTCGTCGAAGAAGCGCTGCACCTGGAATTCCTCCGGGTTCTCGCGCGTGAAGATGCGCAGCGTGATCTGGCTGTAGGGGTTGTAGATGGCCACGCCGTACGGGTTGCCGTTCTTGTCGTACACGGCCACCAGCTGGCCGGCCTCGGCGCGGTCGGCGGATTCGATCATGCGTTTGAAGGCGTTGGGCCCGGCGGGAGCGTGCGAAAGCTTCACCCTGGGCAAACCGCCGGCCTGCGAGAATATTTTTTCAGCCATATTATCCCTTCAGTATATCTATTTTGCGCCAGAGGCCGCTGCGGAAACGCAGCGTGAAGAAAACCGCCAGCAGGAAAACGTAGAAGCCGCCCCAGGCCCAGGCGTGGATCAGCTCGCCGCCGGCCTTGTGGACGATGTACCAGGTGCCCGGCACGAACAGCAGCCACGCGGCCGCGCTGGCGCCCAGCATCTGGAAACGCGTGTCGCCCGCGCCGCGCAGCGCGTCGGCGAAGATCATGCCCACGGCGTCGAACAGCACGAACACGGCCAGCACCAGCATCACCGGGCGGCTGCGGGCCAGGATCTCGGAATAGGCCGCGGCGTCGCCGGAGCCGAAGATATTGATGAAGAGGCCCGGGAACAGCGCGAACGACGCGCCGGCCGCCAGAGCGTAGCACAGCGCCAGCCGCACCGCGCGGTAAGCCACCTTCACCGAGGTGTCCGGCTGGCCCATGCCGATGTACTTGCCCACCAGGGTCAGCGTGGCCAGGCCCAGGCCGATCACCGGCATGAAGGCTATCATGTTTATGGAGGCGATGATGTTGCTGGCCGCCAGCGAGATCTCGTCCATGCCGCCTATCAGGAAAATGAAGACGCCGAAGGAGGCCACGTCCAGGAAGAAGCCGACGCCGTTGGGCGCGCCGTACTTCACCAGCCGCGCGAACATGCCGCCGTGGGCGCCGGCCAGGCGCAGCGTGCGGTAGCGGCGGCGGTTCTCGCCGGAGAAGATCAGTGCCACGTACAGGCCCATCATCAGCGCCTGAGCCAGCACCGAGGCCCAGGCCGCGCCCCTTATGCCGCCGGCGGGCACGGGCCCCGCGCCGAAGATCAGCAGCCAGGAGGCCAGCACGCAGAAGGCGTTGCCGGCCAGGTTCACGGCCAGCGTGGTGCGGGTGCGGCCGCGGCCTATGAAGAAGGCGGCCAGCGCGGTGTTGACGACGGGCAGCACCGCGAAGAGGTTGAGTATGGCGAAATAGGGCTTCTCGAGCGCGCGCACGGCGGCGGCGTGGCCCGAATGGTCGATGATATAGAAACCGGCCGGGGTCAGCATGACCAGCACCAGCGACGAGGCCAGCGCCAGCAGCACGCCCTGCCACATGGCGACCGAGACGCTGGCGGTCTTGCCTTTGCCGTGGTACTGCGAGACGAAGGCGTTGGTGTAGGTGGCCGTGCCCATGAAGAAGCACAGGAAGCTGAAACTGAGTATGCCGCCGGGCACGCAGGCGGCCAGCGCGTCGGGGCTGTAATGCGCCAGGAAGACGCGGTTGATGAACTGCATCACCGTGCTGGACGCGGTGGAAAGTATCAGCGGGTAGGCCACGCCGAGCAGTTCGCGGTATCCGCCGGGTTCCTGTGCGGCTTTATCCATGTCTAGCGCAGCATGTCGGCGTAGGCGCCGGCCAGCAGGTCCTTCTTCCTTATGCCGAGGGCTTTCATCAGCGCGGCGGCCTCGCGGCGGCCGGCGGAGGGAGCTTCCCCGGTCTTCATCACGACTTCCAGTTCCATGAAACGGCCGAGGCCCTTCACCTCGTCGAAATGTATGCGGGTGCGGCCGGCGTGGCAGACCAGCCTGCGCTTCTCCACCCTGGCGGTAACGCCGAGCAGGCGGGTGAGAGCGCGCTTGGTGCGGGCAGCGTCCTTCACCGGCACCAGGGTGTAGGTCGACGGCTTGGGGCCTTTCTCACCGGCCCTGTTGTAGAAGACCAGGTAGGCGCCTTTCCCCTTCTGCTCGCGCAGTTTCAGCCGCCCGTTGGAGATGCCGAAGAAAGTGTCCTTCTGAACCAGCCGCTCCTCGCTGTCGGCGAGGGCCCGGCCGGCCTTCAGCTGCGCCGCCCAGTCCGCGGCGCGGGCCTTCACCTCGACGTTAACGGCCATCAGTCCTCCAGCATCTCGGCGCCGCGGTCGGCGCGCTTGCGCTGGCTGTGGTCCAGTATCTTCTTGCGCAGGCGGATGTTCTTCGGGGTGACCTCGACGAACTCGTCCTCCTCGATGTACTCTATGGCCTGCTCGAGGCTCATCACGCGCGGCGGGGTCAGTATGATGGCCGCGTCGGCGGTGGAGGAGCGCATGTTGGTCTGCTTCTTCTCTTTGCAGGGGTTGGTCACCAGGTCGTTGGCGCGGCAATGCTCGCCCACCACCTGGCCGGCGTATATGTCCTCGCCGGGGCCGACGAACATGATGCCGTGGTCCTGCAGGCTGTTCAGCGCGTAGCCGGCGCTCTGGCCCGGCTCCTTGGCTATGAACACGCCGTTCCTCTGCGGGTGCGTGAACTTGCCCTCGGGCATGTAGCCGTGGAAGCTGTGGTGCATCAGGCCGGAGCCCTTCGTGAAGCTCATGAAGTCCGACTTGAAGCCTATCAGCGCGCGCGACGAGATGATGTACTCGTAGCGGACGCGGCCGTCGTCGCCGACCTGCATGTCCTGCAGCTGGGCGCCGCGGGCGCCGAGGGCGGTCATCACGTTGCCCTGGAACTCGGCGGGCGCGTCGAGGAGCAGCAGTTCTACGGGCTCGACGCTGACGCCGTTCTCGACGTGCGTTATCACGGCCATCTTGGAGACGCAGAGCTCGAAGCCCTCGCGGCGCATCGTCTCGATGAGCACGGAGAGGTGCAGCTCGCCGCGGCCGGAGACCTTGAAGCCGCCTTCGCCGGGGATCTCCTCCACCTTCAGGCCGACGTTGATCTGCTGCTCGCGGAACAGCCTGTCGCGTATCTGCGTGGCGGTGACGAACTTGCCGTCGCGGCCGGACAGCGGGCCGTCGTTGGCGTAGAATTCCATGCTGAGCGTGGGCTGCTCTATCTCCAGGCCGGGAAGCGTGCCGGGGTTCTCGGCGTCGCTGACGGTATCGCCCACCTCTATGCCCTCGAGGCCGGCCACGGCGACGATGTCGCCGGAGTGGGCCTCCTTTATGTTCACGCGTTCGAGGCCTTTGTAGCCCATCAGCTGCATGACCTTGCGCATCTTGGGCGCGGCGCCGGGGGCGCCCATGGCTACCTGCTGGCCGGAGCTTATCCTGCCCTGGGTTATGCGGCCTACGCCTATGCGGCCGGTGTAGGAGCTGTAGTCGAGCATCGTGACCAGCATCCTGAGCGGCTGGTCGTCGAGGTCGAGCGGGCCGGGAACGTGCTTTATGATGGTCTCGAAGAGGAACTTCAGGTCCTTCTCGGGCTTGTGGTAGTCGGCGGCGGCCCAGCCGTCGCGGCCGACGGCGTAGACTATCGGGAAGTCCAGCTGGGCGTCCGAGGCGCCGAGCTCCATGAACAGCGAGAACACCTTGTCGAGCGAGGCGTGGGGATCGCAGTTGGGGCGGTCGACCTTGTTGATGACGACTATGGGGCGCAGGCCGAGCGCGAGGGACTTCTTGAGGACGAAGCGGGTCTGGGGCATGGGGCCGTCGAGGGCGTCGACGAGGAGCACGACGCCGTCTACCATGCGTAGCACGCGCTCGACCTCGCTGCCGAAGTCGGCGTGTCCGGGGGTGTCGACGATGTGTATGGTCTTGTCGCCGTAGCGGACGGCGGTGTTCTTGGAGAGGATGGTGATGCCGCGCTCGCGCTCGAGGTCGTTGGAGTCCATGATGCAGATGGCTTCTTCGCCGGCCTTGTCGTGGAAGGCGCCGGTCTGCTTGAGCATGGCGTCGACGAGGGTGGTTTTGCCGTGGTCGACGTGGGCGATGATGGCGATGTTGCGCAGGTCCTGCCGGCGCTTAGCGTTGTCCTGTTGCATGTATTGTGTCTCCTTGGTACTTCCAAAAAATCCTTCAGTATCCACAAGCCGGTAACCGCGTGGGCCGGCACCGGCTCGGCGTCGGGATGGGTCCGGAGGGCCGTCGCGGGCATGCGCCCGTCGGGCACGCTATCGGCCACACCGTGGCCGCGCTCCCGCTCGGGCTCGGCGCTTACGCAAGCCTCGCCCTGCGCGAGGGCCCGCCGGTCACATGCCCTCGCCGGCCCTTGCTCCCCGGATCCGGACTACTGAACCGCGGCGCCGGATCCGAGGGACTCGATCTCCCGCGTGTAAGAGGCGATCTTGGCCTCGAGGGCGGCTATCTTGTCGCCGAGTTCCTTGACCTGCTTGTAGTCGGAGTGTATCTCGGGCGCGGACAGTTTGGCGGCCAGGCTTTCGACGGTCTTGCGGGAATACTCTATTTCTTTCTTGAGCTTTTCGGCGTGGCGGCTCTTCTTGCGGGCCTCGGCTTCGAGGCGCTTCTTTTCCTCGTAATCCTGGTTGGGGGCCGGCTTCTCCGGCTCGGGGGCCTTGCGCGCGGAAGCGGCGGCCTCGCCGGCCATCTGGTCCTGGCGGTAGCGGAAGTAATCGTAGTTGCCGGGGTAGACGGTGGTCTTGCCGCCGTCGACGTGCACTACGGACTCGGCGAGCGCGTTGATGAAATAGACGTCGTGGCTGATGAAGCAGAGGGTGCCTTCGAACTCCTTGAGGGCGGCTATCAGCGCGTCGACGCTGGCCATGTCGAGGTGGGTGGTGGGCTCGTCCATCAGCAGCACGTTCGGCGGGTCAACCAGCAGCTTCACCAGCATCAGGCGGCTCTTCTCGCCGCCGGAGAGGACGTCGGTCTTCTTGTAGACGTTGTCGCCGGGGAAAAGGAAGGTGCCGAGCACGGTGCGGACCATCAGCTCGGGGTTCATCCGGTCGTTGTCCATGGCCTCCTGCAGCACGGTCTTGCGCGGGTCCAGTATGCCCTCGCGGTGCTGCGAGAAGTAGCCGGTCTTCACGTTGAGGCCGAGCACGCGCTCGCCGGAGTCGGGTTCTATCACGCCGGCCAGCATCTTGAGCAGCGTGGACTTGCCGGCGCCGTTGTGGCCGACGAAGCACATCTTCTGGCCGCGCTCGAGCGTGAAGTTGAAATTATCGTAGACCCTGATGTCGGGGTGGCCGGGCACCTTGTAGGTCTTGTTTATGTCCTTGAGCTCCAGCACCTTGGTGCCGGTGCGGCCGGGCTGCGGGAAGCGGATCTTCACGGTCTTGGTCTCGGCCGGCAGTTCTATGCGCTCGAGCTTCTCGAGGCGCTTGAGCATGCTCTGCGCGCGGTTCGAGGTGGAGACGCGGGCGCGGTTGCGGGCGACGAAGTCCTCCATCTGCGCTATCTGCTCCTGCTGCAGGCGCCAGGCGGAATAGAGCTTTTCCTTTTCCTGCTCGCGCTGCTCCAGGTAATGCTCGTAGTCGCCGTGGTAGACCCGGAGCTTGTGCTCCTGCAGCGAAACGATGGAATTACAGATCTTGTTTATGAAGTCGCGGTCGTGCGAGATGACGAAGATGGCGCCGGCGTAGGACTGCAGGTAGTCCTCCAGCCACATCAGCGAGTCCAGGTCCAGGTGGTTCGTGGGCTCGTCGAGGAGCAGCAGGTCGGGCTTCTTCAGGAGCAGCTTGGCCAGCGCGGCGCGCATGGCCCAGCCGCCGGAAAGGGTGTTCACGGCGCGGGTGAAATGGTCCACCTTGAAACCGAGGCCCATCAGTATGGCCTTGCCCTCGGCCTCCAGGCGGCCGTCGTAATCCTCGGCGCCGTCCAGTACTTCCTCCACCACGGTCTTCGGGGAGAGCGGCGGGTTCTCCTGCGGCAGGTAGCCCACCACCACGCCCTTCTTGAACTGCAGCTCGCCCTCGTCGGACTCCTCGGCCCGCAGCATCATCTTGAACAGCGTGGACTTGCCGGCGCCGTTGGGGCCGACCAGCGCGAAGCGGTCGCCCTCGTTGACCTGAAGGGAGGCGTCCTCGAAAAGGACCTGGTTGCCGAATGACTTGTATACGTTCCTGAGAGTTATCATAGGTGCGGACCGCGCCTTTCGGCGCGCTTAGCAGTAGGATTTTCCGGGGACCACGCGGGTACTGACTGCCGGGAACTGCCAGAACGTATATTCTACCATTTTAGGGCCCTATATATAAAACATAAGGCCCCGCCGGGGCGGGGCCTCATGGCCGGGACACGTCCGTAAACCGGTGATGACTTGCCGGCGCAAAAAATATACACTAGGCGTGATGATCAGGCACAGGAACTCCAACCCGTTAGGGGTACTGCTGGTGGTGGTGGTACTGCTGGTCATGCATTTCAGCGGGTTCATGAACTACCGCCGCGGCGGCGACCCTTACGACAGTTACTCGTCGTCGCGCAGCGGCGGGTACAACCCGACAGGCAACTGGCGCCGCGGGCGCAACCACTCGGACAATTTCCTGATAGCCCTGATCGGCACCGTCATACTTCTCAAGACCTTCTCCTTCCTTTCCGACAGGATGGGGTCATCGCGCGCCGCTTCCGGCGGCGCCGCGGGCGGGTCCGCGGGGACGGCGCCCGGATGGAAGCCTGCCGCGGCCCCGCGCCGCAACTTCCTGCTGCCCAACGGCACCATAGCCCCAAAGGCGGAGGCCACGCTGGCCGTGATGCGGGGCCTCGCCGGCACGGCGCCGGAATTCGACCCGGCGCGCCTCGAGACGGTGGTCGCCGACGTGTTCCTGAAAGTGGAGAAGGCCTGGGAGGCCAGGGACCTGTCGACGGTGCGCCCGCTGATGCTGCCGGTGCTCTTCGAGACCTATTCGCTGCGCGCGCAGGGCTTCAGGTCCAAGCGCCAGATCAACAAGCTCGACGGGCTGAAGGTGCTGCATATAGATTTCGTGCACGTGCGCTGCCCGGAGCAGGCGGAAGGCCGCTCTTTCACCGCGCTCATCACGGCCTCGGCCGCCGATTACCTGGTGGACGACCTCACCAACTCGCGCCTGGGCGGGGACCCGGAGCCGGCCACCTTCCAGGAGTTCTGGACCTTCTACAGGCTGTGCGACGCCTGGGCGCTTTCCCGCATAGACAAGGCCTCCGACATGGTGGCGCTGAACGCCCCCAACCTTCCGTCGGTGCCGCCGCGCGGGGCGCAGGCTTACGCCGCGCCCGCCGCCGCTCAGCCAGGGCCGGCAGCGACCGCAGCCGCGGCCGCGGCGCCGGCGGAAAAGAAGCCGGTCCCTTCCCCGGCGATGGACCGGCAGAAGATGGAGATAGCCGCCACGCTGGCTTTCGAGAGCGTCTACGAGGCCTGGGGCAGCAACGACCCGGCGCTGCTGAAGCCCGAGTTCGCCACCGCCGCGGCGCTGGCGCGGCTCAGGGCCATAATGGAGGAACGCAAGGCCGAGGGACTTTCTTTCAAGTTCGGCAGTTTCTTCACCCGGCGGGCCGAAGTGGTGATGGGTTCCCGCCCCGCCGCCGGGGTCACGCCGGAGTTCACCGCCCGCATAACGGCCACGGCGCTGCGCGCCATGCTGAGGAACGGCAGGCCGCTGCACACCGACGCGTCCCCGCAGCCCTTCACCGAGTACTGGGTGTTCACCCGCGCCGGCGACGACTGGAAGCTTTCGGACATACTGCCGCGGATGGACCAGGAAGCCGCCGACGGGCAGGACGGGGCCCCCGGGCCCGCGCAGATAGAATGGTACTGGGGCCAGGGCGCGGCCTGAGGCCGTACCGGGAATTCACGAGGAGCAAGGAGACCATATGTCGGACACGCTGATAAACATGATCTGGGCGATCATCTTCGCGGTGGCGGGCGGGGGCGCGGGCGCCTTCCTGCTGATCTGGTTCTCGTCGCGCATACCGTCGGTGTTCGACAGGATCACCCCCGACATGGACGAGGGCAAGGAGATCCTGCGCGGCAACCGCGCGGCGGCCGAGTATTTCGGCCGCATAGTCTCGGCGGCCATAATAGGCGTGAGCGTGATAATAGCCGCGGCGGTGCTGGGCGGGCTGATAGCCGCGCTGCACTACCGCTGACCGCGGATCACTGGATGACCTTCACCTTGTAGCCGGCGGCTTCCAGTTCGGTCCTTACGAAATCGCGCCTGTCCCCCTGCAGTTCGACGACGCCGTTCTTCACGGTGCCCCCGACGCCCAGGCGCTTCTTGAACTTCTTCAGCAGTTCCTCTTTCCCCGCCGGGTGCATGGGCAGTTTCTCCACGAGGGTCAGCCCGCTGCCCTTGCCGGTGCGGCGGAACATCACGCGCACGGGCTCGGTCTGGGTCCGCTTGCGCACCTCGCCGGCCAGCCCCTCGGCGCATTCGCAGGGCGTCTTGCCGCAGTTAGGGCAGGTCACCTTGCCGTCGGGTCCGGTGGAATAAACAAGCCTGTCGTTGTCGCCCATACTCCCTCCTAGAAACAGGAAACGTTGCATTCGGATTCGTCCTCTTCCGGCGAAGGCGCCGGGGCCGCCGGCCGCCTTACCACGGCCTTGCGCTTCCAGCGCCCGGTGGAATAATAGGCCGAGGCTATGGCCAGGCCCACGCACCAGGACAGCGACACCCCCCACCAGATGCCGTCGGTGCCCATGCGCGCGGACAGGAACGACGAGGCCGGCACGCGTATCCCCCAGAGCGACAGCACGGTGACCAGCATCGGCACGAAGGTGTCGCCTGCGCCGCGCATGGCGCCGTTGATGACGAACATCGTCGAGAAAACTATGTAGAAGCCGCCGACTATCAGCAGGTAACGCCGGCCTATGCCGACCACGCCCGGGTCCGGGTTGAACATGGAGATAAGGTGCCAGCCGAAGACCACGATGATCAGCGTGGTCAGGAGCGAGGTGGCTCCGGAGATGTAGAGCGACGTGCGCAGGCCGCGCCGCACGCGTTCCACCTTGCCCGCGCCTATGTTCTGCCCGACGAAGGTGGAGATGGCGACCGACAGGCTCATGGCCGGCATCACCGCGAAGGTATCCACGCGCCCGGCGGCGGTGAACGCGGCCACGGCGTTGGTGCCGAAACCGTTCACTATGCGCGTCAGCGCCATCATGCCCGCGGCCACCATCATCTGCTGCACGCCGGAGGGCAGGCCTATCATCAGGCCCTTCTTCAGTATGCCGCGGTCGAACTCGAAGGCGCCGAAGCGCAGCCGCAGCACCTCGTGGGTGCGGTTGAGATATATTGTAAGCAGCACGAAGGCCGCGCCCTGGGAGACCACGGTGGCCCAGGCCGAGCCGGCCACGCCCCAGCCGAAGCCCTTCACGAACAGCAGCGCCAGCGCTATGTTCAGCAGCGTCGAGAAGACCAGGAAATAGAGCGGCGTTTTGGAGTCGCCCAGGCCGCGCAGCACGGCGCTGGTGGAGTTGTAGCCGAACATGAAGATCAGCCCCGCGAAAGTGACGCGCAGGAAAGCCCGGGCCTGCGGCATTATGTCCGCCGGCGTGTTCAGCAGCGCGAGCATATGCCCGGACAGCAGGAAGCCGGCCACGCTCATGGTGATGCCGGCGAAGAAGATGAAGACGGCGGCGGTGTCGACCGTGCGGCGCACGCGGGCCATGTCCTTGGCGCCGAAGAACTGGGAGATCAGTATGGAGAAGCCCATCGTCGCGCCTATTACCAGCGCCACGAGCAGGAAGATTATGGGGAAGCTGGCGCCCACGGCGGCCAGCGCGGACTTGCCTACCACGCGCCCGACGATGATGCTGTCTATCACGTTGTAAGACTGCTGGAACACGTTGCCGATGAGCATCGGCACCGTGAAGCCCCAGATCAGGCGGCCTTCGCCGCCCTCGGTCATGTCCTTCATTCGGCCTTCTTCAGCAGCGAGCGCAGCGTCTCGAGGTCGGCCTTGAAGACCGGGCTTTTGCGGTAGGCCTTGAACAGCCTGTCGGCGAGCCGCTTGCCGGCCTCTATGTCCGAAGGGTGGTGCACGCCGCCTATCACGCGGTCCAGCGCGGCCTCGTCGGCGCGGGCCAGGAACTTCTTCTTGTCGGCCGGCACCAGTTCGGCCAGCACCAGCGCGTACATGCGCGATATCGTCGCGTGGCCGCTGGGGTAGGCCAGGCCGCCGATGCGGCCGAGGCACGGGTCCAGCGAGGCGTCGGTATGGAACGGGCGCTGGCGCTTATAGCGGTCCTTCACGTCGGCCGCGACGCCGTCGGTCTCTATCTTGATGCGTTTGAATATGGCCGCGGCCTCGCCGGTGAGCGGCGAAGGGAAAGGGCTGATGTCCGAGAAGAACTCGTCGAAGCCGGCCTTGGCGCCCACGGCGGCCTTGGCGCACTGTTCCGCGGTGCGGCGGTCCTGCCAGGCGTGCAGCGCGGCGAAATCCTTTTTGTAAGCCCGCGTGCCTTCGGCCGGCGGGGCCGGGAAATCGGAGAAGGACTGCTGCTCGGCGGTGAGGTAGTAGGTGGAGCGTTCTATGACCCAGTCCGCGGCGCTCAGCGGGGCGAAGGCGGAGAGCAGGGCGGCCGCGGAAAGGAGCAGTCTGTATATGGTCATATACAGATTCTACAAAACACGGCGGCGGCTATTCCCCCCTGTCATTGGAAAAAGATATACTGTCCCCAATATTCCATTAAGGAGAAAAGACGGAATGAAGAACGATTTCAAGGTTAAGGACATAAGCCTGGCGGCGCTGGGCCGCAGGGAGATAGAGATAGCCGAGCACGAGATGCCCGGCCTGATGGCCATACGCGAGAAGTACGCCGGCAAGAAGCCCCTCAAGGGCGCGCGCGTGATGGGCTCGCTGCACATGACCACCCAGACCGCGGTGCTGATAGAGACCCTGGTCTCGCTCGGAGCGGATGTGCGCTGGTGCTCCTGCAACATCTATTCGACGCAGGACGAGGCCGCCGCGGCCATAGCCAAGGCCGGCGTGCCGGTGTTCGCCTGGAAGGGCGAGACGCTGGCCGAGTACTGGTGGTGCACCGAGCGGGCGCTCGATTTCAACGGCAAAGGCCCCAACCTCATCGTCGACGACGGCGGCGACGCCACGCTGATGATACACCGCGGCTACGCGGCCGAGGACGACGCCAAAGTGCTGGACATCCCCGCCGGCGGCGAGGACGAGATAGAGCTCAACAAGTGCCTGAAGGCCATCCTGAAGAAGGCCCCCGGCCGCTGGCACAAGGTCGTGCCCGAGTGGAAGGGCGTTTCCGAGGAGACCACCACCGGCGTGCACCGCCTGTACCAGATGCACGAGGCCGGCAAACTGCTGGTCCCCGGCATCAACGTGAACGATTCCGTCACCAAGTCCAAGTTCGACAACCTGTACGGCTGCCGCGAGTCGCTGGCCGACGGCATTAAGCGCGCCACCGACGTGATGATAGCCGGCAAGGTAGTGGTGGTCTGCGGCTACGGCGACGTGGGCAAGGGCTGCGCGCGCTCCATGCGCGGCTTCGGCGCCCGCGTGATCGTGACCGAGATAGACCCCATCTGCGCGCTGCAGGCCGCGATGGAGGGCTTCGAGGTGAAGACCGTCGAGGACACGCTCGGCGAGGGCGACGTGTACGTCACCACCACCGGCAACTGCGACATCATCCGCCTCGAGCACATGCTGAAGATGAAGGACCAGGCCATAGTCTGCAACATAGGCCATTTCGACGACGAGATACAGGTGGCCGCGCTGAACAACGCCAAGGGCGTGAAGCGCGTGAACATAAAGCCGCAGGTGGACCGCTACGACCTGCCCGGCGGCCGCTCGATATACCTGCTGGCGCAGGGGCGCCTGGTGAACCTGGGCTGCGCGAAGGGCCACCCGTCCTTCGTGATGAGCAACTCGTTCTCCAACCAGACGCTGGCGCAGATAGAGCTGTGGACCAAGAGCCACGAGGTGGGCGTGTACCGCCTGCCCAAGCACCTCGACGAGGAAGTGGCCCGCCTGCACCTGGGCAAGATCGGCGTGAAGCTGACCAAGCTGTCGCAGAAGCAGGCCGACTACATCGGCGTCAAGCGCGAGGGCCCCTACAAGCCCGACCACTACCGCTACTGATCCCTTCTATCAAGGCCGGGCCTCGCTAAGGCCGGGCCTCGATAGGGAGACGGGAAAAGCCCGGGGATGGCCCCGGGCTTTTTTTGCCTGTTTTTTGTATCATATCCGCGGGGGCGGTATGAAGCTCAGTTTCCTGACCATAAACACCCACAAAGGTTTTTCCACTTTCAACAAGCGCTTCGCGCTGCCGGAGCTGCGCGAATGCGTGCATTCGAGCGGCGCGGACATCATATTCATGCAGGAGGTGGTGGGCCAGAACCTGCGCCACGCCGAGAAGTACTTCGGCTGGCCGGTGAAGCCGCACCACGAGTACATGACCGAGCTCTCGGGCTTCAGCCACGCCTACGGCAAGAACGCGGTATACACCGCCGGCCACCACGGCAACGCCATACTCTCCCGCTTCAACATACTGCATTCCGAAAAGGTGGACATCTCCACGAACCGGGTGGAGCACCGCGGCCTGCTGTACGCCCGCATCGAGCTGCCCGAGGGCAAGCCGCCGCTGCACTGCGTCTGCGTGCACCTCGGCCTGCTGGGCCGCTCGCGCAGGAAGCAGTTCGCCAGGATACGCGAGTACATACAGAAGACCGTGCCGGACACCGAGCCGGTGATCGTGGCCGGCGACTTCAACGAGTGGCGCCGGGGCAAGCAGAACGAACTGGAGACGCGGCTGCTGATGAAGGACGCCGGCCTGCAACTATACGGCCGCAAGCTGCGCACATTCCCCGGCGTGCTGCCGGTGTTCCCGCTGGACCGGATCTATCTGCGCGGCTTCAAGGTGGTGAAGGCGCAGGTGCTCAACAAGGGCCCGTGGCGCGACATCTCCGACCACGCGGCCTTCCTCGCCGAGGCCGAATACGACTGGGCCCCCTCTTTTTTGAGATAATATAAGGATGCAACTGCCGGTAACGCAGAAAGCCGGGGAGATAGTCCGGGCGGCCGCCGCCCGGCGGCTCATCATTTCCTCTCCCCCGGGCTCGGGCAAATCCACCAAGGTGCCGCAGCTGCTCCTCGACGGGCTGAAACTGCCCGGCCGCATAGCGGTGCTGGAGCCGCGGCGCCTCGCCGCGCGCATGCTGGCGGACCGCGTGGCCAAAGAGCGCGGCGGCGCAGCCGGCGGCGAGGTGGGCTACCGCGTGCGCTTCGAGGACAAGACCGGCCCGAAGACGCGCATCATCTTCGAGACCGAAGGCATACTGCTGCGCGAGCTGGTCTCGGACCCGCAGCTGAAGAAATATTCCGCGATCATACTCGACGAGTTCCACGAGCGCCATATACACGGCGACCTCACGCTGGCGGCCTGCCTGGCGCTGCAGAAAGGCCCGCGCCCCGACCTGATTATCGTCGTTATGTCGGCCACGCTCGACGAGAAGTCCCTGGCCGCATACATGGCGCCCTGCGAAACGGTTAAAGCCGAAGGCACGGTATTCCCGGTGCGCACGCTGTACTGCGGCCCGGACCTCGCCCGGCTGCCGCCGTGGGAAGCCGCGGCAAAGACCTGCGCCCAGCTGCTGCCCGCCGTTAAGGAAGGCCACGCGCTGGTCTTCATGCCCGGCGCCTACGAGATAGGCCGCACCGCCGCCGAGCTGGCCAAAAGGCCGGAGCTCGCCGGCTTCGCCGTAATGCCGCTGCACGGCGAAATGCAGCCGCGAGAACAGGACGCCGCGCTGGCGCCGTCGGACAGGCGCAAGATAATAATAGCCACGAACATAGCCGAAACCTCGCTGACCATAGACGGCGTGACCGCCGTGGTGGACAGCGGCCTGGCGCGCGTGGCCCGCTTCGACGGGGCGCGCGGCATAAACACCCTTTTCACAGAGAACATCTCGGCGCAGTCGGCCACGCAGCGCGCCGGCCGCGCCGGCCGCACCGCGCCAGGCGTCTGCGCGCGGCTGTGGACCGAGCGCGAGAACGCCGGCCGCCCGCTCGCGCTGGCGCCGGAGATGCTGCGCGTCGACATCGCCGAGGCGCTGCTCACGCTGAAGGCCTCGGGCTTCAGGGATTTCAACTCGCTCAAATGGCTGGACCCGCCGGAGCCGCAGGAAGCGGCCCGCGCGGAGAAGCTGCTGGCCGACCTGGGCGCGACGGACAAGGACGGCGCGCTCACCGGGGTCGGCCGCGCCATGTCCGCCTACCCGCTGCACCCGCGCTACGCCCGCATGATGGTGGAAGCCTCGCAGCTGGGCTGCGCCTGGGAATGCGCGCTGATAGCCGCCGCCGCGCAGGGCCGCGGCCTGTGGCAGGGCGAGGTGAAGGCTGCCTCGCGGGGCTCCGACGATATACGCTCGGACCTGGCCGCCGCGGTGCGCGCGCTGGAACGGTGCTCCTCCTCCGGCTTCGACCCTTTCGACTGCCAGCGCGCCGGCCTCAAACCGGCCGCCGCGCGCGAGGCCTGGCGCAGCGCGAAGCGCCTGGCCGGCGGCGCGGAACCCGCCGGAGGCCGCGGCCTCAAACTGGCCTCCAAGTGTTTCCTGCGCGCCTTCCCCGACAGGGTGGCCGCGCTTTTCTCCGCGGCGCAGGGACGCTACCAGCTGCCCGGCGGCCGCCGCGCGCGCCTTGCCCCCGGCAGCGCCGCCGCCGGGGCGCCCATCATCTGCGCCGGAGAAGCGCTGGAAAGCCTGCAGAAAGGCGGCGCCGACATAACCCTTTCGCTGGCCGCCGAGATAGAGGAGAGCTGGCTGCGCGAGGCCTTCCCCGGCGAGATGCGCACCGAGACCCGCGCCGCCCTCGACGAGGCCATGCGCACCCCGGTCACCGAAACGCTTACGCTGTACCGCGACGTGACGGTGCGCCGCGAGGTGGCGGCCGCCAGGCCGGCAAAGGCCTCCTCGGAGCTGATAGCCGACGAGTTCATAAGCGGCAGCGAAAAGTTCTCCAACTGGAACGAGGACGTGGAGGACTGGCTGGCCCGCGTGGATTTCCTGGCGAAGGCCTGCCCCGATCTAGGCATAGAGCCTCTCTCCGACGAGGACAAGGGGCTGATCATACATGACATCTGCTCGGGCGCCCGCAGCGTCTCCGAGGCGCGCGGCCGCCCGGTGCTGCCCGCGCTGCACGACTGGTACGGCTGGGAGAAGGTGCGGCTTATAGACCGCCACGCCCCGGCGCGCCTCGAGATGCCGGGCGGCCGCCGCGCCAAGATACGCTACCCCAAGAACGGCGAGCCTTTCCTCGAGGCCAAGATACAGGACCTCTTCACCTTGAACGATACCCCGCGCATAGCCGCCGGCCGCGTGCCGCTGGTCGTGCATATACTGGCGCCGTCGATGCGGCCGGTGCAGGTCACCAAGGACCTGAAGAGCTTCTGGGCGGAAAGTTATCCTAAACTCAAACCCGCGCTGGCCCGCCGCTACCCCCGCCACAAGTGGCTCTGAGCCCTCGAAGCCCGACGTGCCAATATGCTAGGATAAGTATATGCGGCGACCGCCGCAGAGGAGACAACAATAAAATGAGGATAATAGTCGCGTTAACGTTAGTGACCTGTCTTGGCGCTCTGGCCAATGCCCAGAACACCACCACCACGGCCCCGGACAAGACCGCCGTAACGACCCCGGCCCAGCCTGCCGCCCCCGCTGCCCAGCCCGCAGCCCCGGCGCAGCCTGCCGCCCCGGCCGTCGCCCCGGCCCAGCCCGCGACGCCCGTCCAGCCCGCCGTCGTTCCCGCCAAGGAGATGACGCTGGAAGAGCTCAAGAAGAAGCACATAGACGCCGTCGCCGAGCTGAAGAAGAAGCACGTCGACGAGATGAAGGGCTTCAAGGACACCCTTAAGGGCAAGAGCGCCAAAGAGAAGCTCGCCGCCCTCGAGGCCAAGAAGGCCGAGCAGAAGGCCGCGGTGAAGGAGCTCGAGAAGGCCAACAAGGCCGAGATCGACCAGTTCAAGAAGGACCACCCGGTGGCCAAGAAGGCCGCCAAGGCCGAACTGAAGAAAGCGATAGCCAAGGAAGCCGACAAGAAATAAGCCGGTTCCTTTCAACAGGCCCCGCGCGTTCCGACGCGCGGGGCTTTTTATTTACCGGGGGTTCAGTATCAGGAACAGCAGCGCGGGCTGCGCCGCGGCCGCCAGCGCGCAGGCCGCCCAGAAGAAGCGGCGCTTCCTCACGGTCACCCGCGCGCAGGCCACTATCTCGCCGACGATATCCTCGTAATAGGGCGTGGCGGTTATGCCGCCGCCGAGGTAGCGGTCCAGCAGTATCACCAGCTCCATCTGCGGGTAGCGGGCTATTTCCTGCGGGGAGAGCAGCGGGTCGCCGGTGGGGCGCTTGTCGCGGCCTGCGTCGGCCAGCGGCACCTTGCGGCGCATTTCCACCAGCGGGGAAAGGCCTAAAAGGCCGGCCAGCGCGCCCAGCGAAAGGGAGGCCGAGGCGAAGGACAGCGCCCCGCCGCCGGGCAGGAAGCGGACCGCGGCCAGGGCCTGCGCCGCGCAGAAGGCGGCCACGCAGGCCGATTTCACGTCGGTCCACTCCAGCGTGCGCTTCAGATTCTCGTGTATGATCCACAGCCGGCGCTCCGGCTCCGGGTTAAGATGGGAGGAGACGCTCATTTCGCCTCCGCCGCGGCGGCGCGCGCCGGGAAAGAATAGGCCTGGCCGTCGATATAACGGCCGCGGGCGAAGTCCCGCCCGCGCACGGTCACGCCGTCGGGGCCGGCGGCAACAATGAACCCCTCGCTGTGGTCGCCGGGCAGCGGCTTGTTGTCGGCGCCGTAAGGCTCCCACACCGACGAACAGTTGAAAGCGTCGAACTTGTATTCCCCGCCGGTATAATGGTTGCCGGCCAGCGTCAGCGAGTAATGGCTATGGCCGGAGAAAAGGATGACGCCCGGCGCGGCGGACAGGGCGGCGCGCAGGGCGGCGGCGTTCTTTATGGAGACCGCCCCGTCGAAACTGCCGGCCACCGTGTCCGGGAAAGGCTGGTGCAGGAAGACGAACACGGGTTCGCCCGCCGGCGTGGCGGCCAGCGCGGACCTGAGCCAGGCCAGCTGGGCGTCGGAGATCACCGCGTCGTCGGAGTTCTCCGCCGAGGCCATGCGCGAGGCCTCGCCGGCCAGGAAGATGAAATGGTAGCCGCCCAGCCACTCGTCGTAATAGACCGGCGAGCCGGCGGCGGCGCCGCGCAGCGCGTTGAAGCGGCCGCGCGCCGCCTCGTCGGTCTGGCCGTTGGGGAAGGTGTCGGAGTTCCAGCCGCCGTCCTTGTCGTGGAAGGCCGAATAGTATTCGTGGTTGCCCATCGAGAAGCGCACGTTCCCCGCCAGCGGCGAGGCTGCCGCCAGGCCCCTTATGTAGGCGGCGTCCCCCTCCACGCCGTCGGAAGCGTCGCCGGCGACGGCCATGGCGCGCGCCCCGGCCTTGTAGGCGTCCTTCAGCGCGGCGGAGAATTTAGCCGCGGCCTTGCGGTTGAAAGGGTCGCAGTGTATGTCGCTAGCCACAGCGAAGACGAAAGGAGCCCGGGGCCCCGCGGCCGCCGCGGGCAGGGCGCAGGAGACCGCGGCCAGCACGAAGAGGATCTTTCTCATACTGAAATCTTACGAGTTTAATAAAACCCGGTAAAG
>CALMZU010000061.1 GCA_937870775.1 uncultured Elusimicrobia bacterium | reverse complement strand
ACCGCGCTTTCCGGCACCGTTACCGACGTGCTGCCCGGCGTGGTGGCCTCCGCTTATTTCCGCGTGAAGCGCCAGAGCGCCACCGAATACTGGAACTGGCAGGCCTCCACGTTCACCGCGGCCGGGACTTATACCGACCTGCCCGCCTCCGTGGCCGGCGGGATAGCCTCGTACACCACCTCGTACTTCCAGTCCGGCGCGGCCTTCGAGCCCGACCACTCCTACTCGGTGGAGCTTTACGCCACCGACAAGGCCGGCAATACCGGCTCCGCGGTGGCCTTCTCGTTCACGATAGACATAACGTCGCCCACGGCACGCATAACGGTGCCGTACGACGCCAACGACAGCGGCATGCGCCAGATAACGGCCATAAGCGGCACGGCCTCCGACAATTTCGGCAACTCCGCCGTGTACGTCGCCATACAGCAGCAGGGCAACCCGCCGCTGTGGTTCGACGGCACCGACTTCCTCACGCCCGGCGCGAGCCCGGTCTGGATCTCGATGTCGGCGAACGGCTACCTCTCGCCCAACGCCACCAGCTGGATGTACGCCCCGGCCAGCCTGGACACCCGCTTCACCGCCGGCGTTACCGGCATGAAGTACTGGATACTTTCCAAGGCCGTAGACGTGGCCACCAACGCGCAGGAGTCCTTCTCAGTGGGCGTTTCCTCCGTCGTCATCAAGATAGACAAGAAGGCCCCGTCCACGACCATAACGTTCCCGGCCGACGACCTGGACGGCATCAGCGGCCGCTACAGGTCCGCCAACGCGGGCCAGTCCGCCACCAGCTCCCGCTTCTACGGCGAAGCCACGGACGCGGCCTATACGCAGAACAACGCAGGCGTCAGCCTGGGCCGCATGCGCCTGTCCTACCTGGACTCCGACACGACCTATTACTGGACCGGCGCCGCCTTCTCCAGCGCCATCTCCTCCGACACGGCCTGGCAGCCGGTCTCGGTGTCCTACGTCGGCCCCGGCTGGAGCTGGGTGTACCTGACCGACATCGTCTGGCCTTCGGCCGACCGCGAGTACAAGGTCGAGGCCCGCTCCATGGACGACTCGCGCCTCTCCGACGACTCGGGCGAGGGCAACTGGGAGGACCCGCAGGGCCGCGGTTCCAACATACGCTACATCTACATCGACGACACGCCGCCGGCCGTGCTGATAACCACGCCTACCGCGGCCGCTACCCGCACCCTGCCCGGCATAGGCGGCACGGCCAACGCCGCCGTCTCCGGCTTCAGCCGCGCCGAGATAAAGATCTCCACCGCGGGCGCGGACGGCACCCGCTATTGGAACGGTTCAGCCTGGCAGGCCTCCGAGACCTGGATCACCGGCACCACCAGGCTGGGCGACACTTCGTGGTACTACACGATACCCCCGTCGATGCTCAGGGACGACGCGGAGTATACCGTGGTCGCGCGCGCCCTAGATCACGCGGCCAACTATTCTTCGCTGTATTCGACCTATACGGTGACGTATGACATAACGGGCCCGCTGGTCTCGTTGTCTTTCCCGGTCAACGGCTTCACCTATTCCGGCATCACGGTCTCCACCCCGGTGGCCGGTACGGCCTCCAACGGCCAGACCGCCGCCAACACCGGGCCCAGCACCGTCACGGTCGCCATAACCGACCTCGTGAACTCGACCTGCTTCAACGGCACGTCCTTCGCCGGCTGCTCGGAGAGCGTCTGGCTGCCGGCCCAGGGCACGGTGGCGAACTGGACCTTCAACGACGCCGACCTGGCCTTCACCAGCGACCACCGCTATAAATACGAGGCGCGCTCCGCCGATACTGCCGGCAACTATTCCGCCGTCGCCTCCGTGAACACGCAGTACGACCTGGACGTCCCGACCTCCACCGTGCTGTCGCAGACCGGCGAGTACGTGAACGCGCTGGCCGCCATAACCGGCACGGCCACCGACGAGCGCTACGGCGCCCGCACCTACGAGGCCGGCCTCGGCACCTACACCGTCAAGGTCGCGGTGCGCCTGGTCGGCGGCAACTGGTGGAACGGCACGGCGGCGTTCAACAGCGCCAACCCGGTCTGGTACGAGGCCGCCGTCGACACCGCCCCCTACGGCGCCGGCCAGTCCACGCTGAACTGGGCTTACGCCGTGCCCGCCGGCATGCAGGGCGTGATAGCCGGCCTGGGCCGCAACGATTACCTGCTGGTCCCGTGGGCCTATGACCTGGCCGGCAACCGCGAGTTCGGCCCCGGCGGCTCGGACCCGGCCAACACCGACGTGCCCGCCGGCGTGGGCCGTACGGCCCGCTTCGACAACGTGCTGCCCGTGGCGCAGGCCACCTCGCCGGTCAGCGGCACCTACCAGAACAGCGTCGCGGCGCTCTACGGCATCGCCTACGACACCGGCACCGTGGATTCCGTGCAGGTGCTGATAAAGGCCACCGGCTATGAGAAGACCTGGAACGGCACCTATCTGAACAGCCCGTCGGACTGGGACGGCGACAGCGCTACGAAGTACCTGCACTGGAGCACGGCGACGTACGCCGCCGGCAAATGGACCGTCGCGCTGCCTTCGCTGGACCCGGTGAAGAACAGCCGCATCATGGTGTGGACCCGCGCGATAGACCGCGCCGGCAACTGGCAGGCCTCGCCGACCCAGGCCCAGGTCGACAACAACCTGGCCGCCGACGGCTCCGCCGCCTACCATTTCTATTTCGACAACACGAACCCCGAAACCTACGTGACCGTGCCGGACAGCTACATGGTGGCCAACGCCACCGGCGTGCTGAAGGGCACCGCGACCGACCCCGGCCTGCCCGAGCCTTCCGGCGCCGCCTCGGTCAAACTGCGCCTGAAGCGCTCCGACGGGGCCTACTATAACTTCGACACCAGTTCCTGGGACGCGCTTTCCACCTACGTCTACGATCCGACGGGCGTGAGCCCCTGGTCGCGCAACATAAACACCTCCGCGCAGCAGGACGGCTACCAGTACTACCTCTACCACTACGCCCGCGACCTCGCTCTGAACAACGCCTCGGGCGCCTACTTCTCCACGTTCACGTTCACCGTGGACATGACCACGCCTACGTCGAGGATAACCTTCCCGGCGAACAACAGCTTCATCGGTTCCGTGCCGGCGCTCACCGGCACCGCCGACGACTCCGTCGAGAACCTGCAGGCCTGGGTCTCGCCTCGCAGCTTCGAGGCGGGGCTCAGCACCAGCGCCGGCGTCGAGCTGGCCATACAGCGCCTGACCGACAACAAGTGGTGGGACGGCGGCAGTTTCAATTCCGCCTCCCGCGTGTGGAACGCCGCCGGCTTCTCCGGCGCCTCCTCCGGCACCTGGACCTATAACGTGCCCGCCGGCGCCATAGCCGACGGCACCACCTATTACGCGATGAGCCGTACCCGCGACCTGGTGGGCAACCTGCAGGTGGCCTATACCACCAACTACTTCACCGGCGACACGACGCCCCCTGATTCCCGCGTGACCGGGCCCACCGGTTCCACGTCCACCGTCAACAGCATATACGGCACGGCGTACGATATATACCCCGGCGAGCTGATGAAGAACTACATGGTCAGCATAGCGCTGCGCCGCATCTCGGCGCCGCAGGCCTGCTACAACAACTCGCTGAATTCGTGGGTGACCTCCTGCCCCACCGACGCTTACCCCGGCGACCGCCTGTGGTTCTCCACCGGCACGGTCGACGACGTGAAGGGCCAGCCCGGCAACTGGACCTGGAACACCTCGGCGATAAACTGGACCAACAACGCCACCTACGATATACAGGCGCTGGCCATAGACAAGGCCGGCAATACCCGCACCGCCCCCGGCCAGAGCGCGCCCGACATAACGTTCACCTTCGTGTCCCCGGCCGCCGA
>CALMZU010000060.1 GCA_937870775.1 uncultured Elusimicrobia bacterium | reverse complement strand
TATCCTGGCCTTCTCCACGCAATCCATATTCATGACGGGCATGGGTTACGACTTCACTCTGCCCATGGGGGAGACCGTGGCCATAGCGCTGCCGGTCTCCTTCCTCGTCGCCATGTTCCTGGTCCCCATGCTGAACTGGCGCTATATAAAGAAAGGGCTCGCCGGGAAGGAGAACGCCGCGGACAAGCCGTCCATGCTCACGCGCATGCAGGCTTTTTACGACGCTCTGCTGGACAGGCATATCATGCCGCGCCAGCGGCGCGCTGTCGTAGGCGGGCTGATCGCCATAGCGCTGGGCCTGGTGTTGTTCGCGCTGCTGCCGCAGCAGCTGTTCCCCACGCTGGAACGCAACCAGTTCGCCGTGGAGATATATTTCAAGAAAGGGACGTCGCTCGATAAGAACGGCAGGTTCACGCGCGGCTTGGCCGAACTCCTTAAGAAGGACGCCCGCGTCACCGACGTCATCTCATTCGTCGGTACCAGCTCGCCGCGCTTCCACACGCTCTACGCCCCCAAGATGCCGTCGAGCGACTATTCGCAGATCCTGGTGATGACGCGCACTAACGAGGAGACCGAAAAGGTGCTGCGTGAATACGACGCCCGCTACCGCGACGCCTTCCCCGAGGCCCACGTGCGCTGGAAGCAGCTGGGCTTCCTTTCGGCCAGCGCCCCGCTGGAGATACGCGTGGCCGGCGACAGCGTGGAGGAAGTGAAGACCGCGGGCGCGGCCATAAAGAAACTCGTCGCGGCGGAAAAGGACGTCATCTGGATACGCGACGATTTCCGCGAGACCCAGCCGCAGGCGGAACTTTCGCTCGACGGGGAATCGGCCAACAGGCTGGGCCTCTCGCGCGGCATGCTGGGCCTGTCGGTGGCCATGAACCGCGGCGGACTGCCCATATCCACGGTATGGGAGGGGGACTACCAGCGCAGCGTCGTGCTTAAGTACGACAAGGCCCGCTCGTCTGCGCCGGAGAAACTTGAGGACCAGTATGTAAGCGCGCTGCTTTCCCCGAAGCCGGTGCTGCTGCGGCAGGTGGCCCGGGTAAGGCCCGGGTTCACCGAAGGACAGATCGTGCGCCGCAACGGGCGCATAACGCTGACGATACTGGGCGACATCGCCTTCGACAAGCTGACCTCGCCGGTGCTGGCGCGGCTGGACAGGAAGATAAAAGCCATGGACCTGCCGCCCTCCGTAGCCGTGACCTACGGCGGCGAGGACGACATGAGGACCGAGACCTTCGTGCCGTTCACCAAGGCGCTGCTGGCCAGCATGCTGATGATCTTCGTAGTGCTGCTTTTCCAGTTCCGCACGGTGCGGCTGGCGCTCCTGATAATGGCCACTATGCCGCTAAGCGTGATAGGCGCGGCCCTCGGCCTGCACCTGCTCCGCTACCCGTTCGGCATGACGGCCTTCCTCGGCATCATCGGCCTGTTCGGCACGGTGGTGAGGAACGGCATCATACTCATAAGCTACGCCCACGAGCTGGAACACAAAGGCATGAGCGTGCGCGAGGCGGCCACGGCCGCGGGCAAGCGCAGGCTGCGGCCCATCTTCCTGACGGCCAGCGCCGCCGCGGTGGGCGTGATACCGCTGATACTTTCCGGCTCGCTCTTGTGGGGTCCGCTGGGCACGGTGATCTGCTTCGGCCTGATAGGATCGACCATACTTACCCTGTTGGTTCTGCCGGCCGCCTACGCCCTGTACGGCGAGAAAGAAGTGAAGGAGGAACACTCCGTATGAACCGCGCCGCCTTCGCCGCCGCCCTGCTGCTGTCGCCGTTATGCTGCAGCGCGGCCCAGATTACGCTGACTCCGGAGAACTACAGGGCCATGGCGCTCAGGAACAACTCCTCGCTGCGTCAGGCGCGCCTGGAGGCCGACGCGGCCGGCCAGGCCGCCAAGGCCGCGTTCACTAATTATTTCCCGAAGCTGAGCGCCGGAGGGATGGCCGCCAACACCAACATCCTGCCCGGCTCGGCCCTGAGCATGGCCATGCTGCCCGCCGCCGCGGACGCCGAGAACACCATGTCGCAGGCCTACGTGATGGCGCAGCTGCCGCTGTTCGCCGGCGGGCGCGTGGTGAACGGCAACAGGCTGGCGCGCGCCGGCCGCGACGCCGCGCGTGAGCAGCTGCGGCTGAAGGAGCAGGAAACGCTGCGCGAGGCGGAGAAGAAATACCGCGCGCTGCTGGTGATAGAGGCTAAGAAGAAAACGCTGGCGGCCTACGCGGCCATGCTGGACGCGCTGTCGGCCCAGGTGGAACAGGCCTACGCCGGCGGGCTGGTCACCCGGACCGACCTGCTGAGGGTAAACCTCAAGAAGGCCGAGGTCGCCGTCAACAGGGAGACGCTGGAGAGGACCGGGGCTCTGGCGGAAAGGGATTTGCGCATATTCGGCGGCATACCGGACGCCGAGGTGATCTCGCTGCCCGAGGACTCGGCCCCGGTGGCCGAGCCCGGCGTGAAGCGGGAGGAACTGGCCGCGGCGCTGGCGCAGCGCCCCGAGTACCGCCTGCTGGAGACCGGCGCCCGCGCGGCGCGGCTGCGGACGGCTATGAAACGCGGCGAATACCTGCCGTCGGTGGCCGCGGGGGCCGCGCTGTTCCGCATGGACTACTACCGCGGGGGGGACCAGCGCTACCAGAACAGCGCCGCCTTCGGCGTGGTAAGCGTGCCGCTGGACCTGTGGGGCGGCGCCCACGCGGTAAAGGAACAGCGCCTTATAGAGACTGCGGCCGAGGAAAGGCTTAAGGAAAGCGGCCAGTACCTGCTGCTGGACCTGGAGAGCCGTCTTAAGGATTACGACGCGGCGTGGAGGACGGTAAAGCTGCGGCAGCTCGCCGTGGAAGAGGCCTCCGCGAACAGTTCGGAGAAGAAGGACGGCTTCGACAACGGCACCGAGAAACTTTCCGACCTGCTGGAGGCGCTGGCGCTGGAACAGCAAAGCCGCGACGCGCTGGCCGAGGCCCGCGCCGGATACTTCGACGCGCGAGCCGGGCTTCGGCTGGCGATGGGGCTGAAGGACGCGGACGGCTACGGGGACGGCCCCGACGACTGAAGGGCGCGGCGGCTTGACACGGGGCGCGAAGCGTGCTACAATTTTAATATTACTTACCGGTAGGTAAGTTTTTCAGAGCGCGGAGGCGGACATGAAGAAGAACGACAAGCAGAACACACCCGAACCCGGGAAGGACGCGCCGCGCCCGCCGTTCCTCGACCGCCGGACGTACTTCCTGGCCAAGGAATGGCTGCTGAAGGTGTACAAGCAGCCGGCGAGGATGCTGGGCAGGGGGAAACCCCGTGGCTGATATGAAGAAAGGCGCGCCTAATAACAAGATCAACGCGGCGGTGCTGTTCAGCTGGGCAGGGGCCGCGGCGGCCTTTACAGCGGCGGCCTTCACCGCCTCGCTCTGCCTGCCCGGCGAAATGCTGGGTTGGCGCGGCCTGCCCGACGTGCTGATACTGCTGCTTGGCGGCTGGGGCATGCTGAAAGGCAAGCGCCTGGCCTCCGTGGCGCTCACCGCCTACCTGCTGGCCAGCCGCTGGATGATAGGCGCGGCCGCAGGCATAACCGGGCCCATGCCTTCGGACCTGGTCTTCTTCCCGGCCTATACGCTGGGCATCATAGGCGCCTTCGAGCGCAACCGCGCGGCCCGGGCCGCGGCCGGCGCGGCGGACAAACGCCTGCTGGACGCCGACATAGCTGCCTCCTTCGTGCGGGTGGCGGGCGCGGCCGGCATCAGCTTCGGCGCGCTGGTGGCCATGTTCTCGCTGGCCGAGATGGGCGGCTTCTCGGTTTTCAACCTGACCGACGGCCTGCTGATAATACTGTTCGCCTTCCATACCTTCAAGCGGAAGGCATGGGCGCTCGCCGCGCAGCTGGCGCTCAATTTCACCAGCATGGCCCTGGCCTACGCTAACTCCGGCTCACCGTCGGAGGTCTTCGGTTTCTTCCCGATATTCCTTTTCGAACTTTACGCGCTGGGGCTGGCCGGCGCCGTGGCGCTGAAGAGGACCCCGGCCGCGGCGCCGGAGAAAAAAGATAAGGGCGGGCGCGCTCCTCTCCCCTACACTGGACGCGCGCCCGTCCCGCGGAGTTAGAAGTTCCGGACGGGTGGGATGACCCCAACCAACCTCGACCCACCCGTCCCCGTTTTGTTGATAAAACGCGCCTATAAATTAATAGAATATGCCCAAGGGGAGAACAACAACATGATCAAGACCACCGGACGCCTCGCGTTCATGGCTTTTATTCTGTTCAGCGGAACGGCCCAGGCCGCGCCCGAAAGCGCCGTAACGGCCTCCACCGCCGCGGCCGGCGCGCCGACGCTGGCCGTGCAGGACCTGGTGTCCTCCGCGCGCGCCGCGGCGAACGACCGCGTCAGCGCCGTGCTGGACCTGCACGAGATGGCGCGGCTGATACTGGCGAAGAACTGGGACAAGCTCAAGCCCGCGGACCGCGAGCGCTACGCCTCGCTGCTCTCCGGGCTGGTGGAGAAGATAGGCTACCCGCAGATACAGAAGTTCTTCAACGGCCGGATCGAGATCACCTATACCGGCGAGAGAACGCTGGACGGCGGCGCCTCGGCGGTGTTCACCAGCATCTTCTACAAGGACGAGGACCTTACGCTCACCACCGAGTTCAGACTGCATCCCACCGAGAAGGGCTGGCGCATCTACGACGTCATCACCGACGGGGAGAGCCTGCTCCTGATCTACCGCAACCAGCACTCCGGCATCATCCGGGACAAGGGTTTCCCTCAGCTGATAAAGCTGATGGAGAAAAAATTCAATGAAGCGAAATAGCCTGCTGGCGGCCCTGCTGCTGGCGGCCGGCCCGGCCTGCGCGGCGGAATTCACGCTGCGTCAGTGCGCCGACTACGCCGCGGCCAACAGCCCCGAGGTGCGGGAGACCGCGCTGGGCGCGGCAGGCTACCGCGCC
>CALMZU010000059.1 GCA_937870775.1 uncultured Elusimicrobia bacterium | reverse complement strand
CAAGGATATAAAAGCGATAGTGCCGGCCGGAGGCCTGGTAACCGCCCTGGACCCGATACTCAGGGCGGCCGGAGGCACCTGGATAGCACACGGAAGCGGAGAAGCTGACTTCGAAGTCACCGACGAGAAGAGCCGCATAAAGGTGCCGCCGGAAGAGCCGGCATACACGCTGCGCCGCGTGCCGCTCTCGAAGGAGGAGGAGGACGGCTACTACTACGGGTTCTCCAACGAGGGCATCTGGCCGCTCTGCCACATCGCCCATATACGCCCGATCTTCCGCAAGGAGGACTGGCAGTACTACCAGGACGTGAACCGCAGGTTCTGCGACACGGTACTGGAGGAGATAGAGGGAGAGAAGGAACCGGCCATACTGATACAGGATTACCATTTCACCCTCCTGCCGGCCATGATAAAAGCCGCCCGCCCCGACGCCCGCGTGACGGTCTTCTGGCATATCCCCTGGCCCAACCCCGAGACCTTCGGCATCTGCCCCTGGCAGAAGGAACTGGTGCTGGGACTGCTCGGGGCCGACCTCATAGGCTTCCAGACGCAGTTCTACTGCAACAACTTCCTCGAGACCGTGGACCGCGTCCTTGAGTCGCGCATAGACTGGGAGCACTTCTCGGTGCAGAAGGAAGGCCATACCACCCTTGTAAAGCCGTTCCCGATCAGCGTCGACTTCACGCAGCCGGACCGGGACACGGCAAAGCTCGCCGAGAAACCGGACCCGGCGGCGGTGCTGAAGGAACTTGGCATAAAGGCTGAGAAAGTGGCCCTCGGAGTGGACCGCATAGACTACACGAAGGGCATGCTGGAACGCGTAAAGGCGGTTGAGCGCTTCCTGGAGAAATACCCCGAGTACGTGCGGAAGTTCACGTTCATACAGCTGGGCGCGCCGAGCCGCACGCACATCCCTCAGTACCACCGCTTCCTCGCCGAGCTCAACGCCGAGGTGGACCGCATCAACTGGCGGTTCAAGGCCAAGGACTGGAAAGCCATCGTGTTCCTGGAAAAGCACCATGAACACAAGGAAATAACGAAGTACTACAAAATAGCCGACGCGTGCCTGGTGACCTCGCTGCACGACGGGATGAACCTGGTCGCGAAGGAGTTCGTGGCGGCCAGCGACGACCACCGCGGCGTGCTGATACTAAGCCGCTTCGCCGGCGCGTCGAGGGAACTGAAGGACGCGCTTATAGTAAACCCCTACGACATAGAGCAGATGGCCGACGCCATTTATTACTCGCTGGTGATGCCGAAGGAAGAAGTGGAGGAACGCATGGGCCGCATGCGCCAGCAGATCCACGAGAACAACATCTACAAATGGGCCGCTAATCTGACCGAGGAACTTATGCGGCTCAGGATCGACGAGTTCAGAGGCGTCTGACATGGAGGGATTCTGGAAGCACATCGCGGAAATAGGGCCCAGACTGGAGCGTCGCCCGCTGCTTGTTACGCTGGACTTCGACGGCACGCTGGCGGCCTTGGCC
>CALMZU010000058.1 GCA_937870775.1 uncultured Elusimicrobia bacterium | reverse complement strand
GGCCGGCATAGCTTCCTACACCACCGACTATTTCCAGAACAACGCGGCGTGGGAGGGCGACCACACTTATGTCGTGCAGCTGTTCTCCACGGACAAGGCGGGAAACACCGGCAACGCCGTCGAGATGACCTTCACCTACGACATCTCGTCCCCGACGGTGCGCATGCAGATACCGCTTTCGGCGAACAAGGGCGGCATAAAGTACATGCCGTACATCTCCGGCACGGCCTACGACGCCTGGAAGAGCACCGCGGTCGAGGTGGCCGTGCGCCGCCTCAGCGGCACGCAGCGCTGGTTCGGCGGGGCGGGCTTCACCGTTTCCGGCGCCACGCCCTACTGGCTGGACGTCAACAATACCGTGGGCTCGCTGTCGCCGGACGCTACCAGCTGGATGTACGCCCCCGCGGGCCTCGACGGGGCGCTGGATTCCGGCGGTCTTTATTACATACTGTCCCGCGCCCGCGACGTGGCCGGCAACAACCAGGACAGATTCGATACCGACATCTCGTCGATGGTCGTCAAGATAGACAAGACGTCCCCGACCTCGTACATCGTGCATCCCGCCGACGATTCGGACGGCGTCAGCGGCCGTTACAAGCCAGCGGCCGTAGGCCAGGACGACATACGCGGCACCGCGACCGACAACCCGTCGGCGAACTACGCGGGCGTGAACTCGGTCAAGGCGCGGCTGTCCTACATCGACTCCGGGACCACCTATTACTGGACCGGCGGCGCCTTCTCCAGCGCGGTCAGTTCCGAGACGGCCTGGCTCAACACGGCGCTGGACGCCAGCGGCGCGCCCACCTGGATCTGGGAGTACACCGGCGTAGTGACCTGGCCCGCCGGCGACCGCGAGTACGCGCTGGAATCCAAGGCCGTCGATTCGGCCCGCGACGCCTATGACTCCGTGGGGGGGAACGGCAACTCCGAGGCCTGGCCCTATACGACCAGGCACTTCATCGTCGACAATACCCCGCCGTCCGTCGCGATAACCAGCCCCACCGCGCTGGCGCTCAACTCGCTCTCGCGCATAGACGGCACGGCGAACGCCGCGCTGTCCGGGCACAAATTCACCCAGGTCCGCGTCTCCACCACGGGCGTGGACGGCACCAAATACTGGGACGGCTCCGGCTGGGTCTCCTCGGTCGAGACCTGGAATGAATCTAATACGCTCGGCCCGACCTCGTGGTATTTCACGGTGCCCGCCGCGATGCTCAAGGACGACGTGATCTACACGGTGTCGGCCCGCGCGCTGGACTACGCCGGCAACTACTCAACGGTCTACTCGACGTACCAGTTCACCTACGACCAGACCGTCCCTAACGTCTCGGTGACGTTCCCGCTCGACGGCGTGACCTACTCGCAGATAAAACTGTCCACCCCCGTGGCCGGCGCCTCGGACCAGAACAACCAGACCTCGGCTTACGCCAAGGTCAGCACCGTGGCGGTGCAGATAACCGACCTCAACGCCTCCGCCTGCTTCACCGGCTCCGGGTTCGGAGCCTGCCCCGCCTGGCTGCCGGCGCAGGGCACCGTGGACGCCTGGACTTATAATAACGCGGCGCTGGCCTTCTCCGGCAACAGCCAGTACCTCGTTTCGGCGCGCGCCACCGACTTCGCCGGCAACAATTCCGCGGTGGCCTCGGTCACGATGAAGTTCGACGTGGCTAAGCCGACCTCCACGGTCACCTACCCGCTGGCCGGCTACACCACCGGCTTCACCTACGTTTCGGGTACCGCTTCCGACGGCTTGGACACCTACCGCGCCGATCTCGGCACCTACACGGTGAAGGTGGCCATAAAGCGCCTGACCGGCAGCGAGATCGGCTGGTGGAACGGCACCGACTGCACCAGCGCCGACCCCGTGTGGTACGACACCGCGCTGTCCACCACCGGCGTGAATATCGGCAAATGGAGCCGGTCGCTCTCCGGCGCGCTGCAGACCTACCTGACGGACCCGACGAACCAGAACTCGTCCTACCGCATCGTGCCCTGGGCCTACGACCTGGCGCTGAACCGCGAGTTCGGCCCGAACAGCGGCCTCCCTACCGCCGCCAATATCCCGGCCGCGGTGGGCGTCATCGTCACCTACGATAACGCGCAGCCGTCCAGCCATATAACGCTGCCCTCGCTGCCGCAGTACAATTCGCTGCCGGTGATCCAGGGCACCTCGGGCGACAACGTGGGCATAGCCTTCACGCGCCTGACGATATTCAACGCTTCGCTGAGCAAGTACTACGACCCTTCGCTCTCCCCGCCGTGGTCGGCACCCGGCGAGAACGAGAACAGCGCGCCGTGGGTAACTCCCGCGGAGACCGTCTACCAGAGTTCCTCCGCCTGGAGCTACACGATACAGGATTCCAGTTGGACCACCGGCGCCACCTACAGCATCCGCGCCCGCGCGAAGGACGTCTCGGGCAACTTCGACACCGTGTTCACCACGGCGACGTTCCTGTTCGACAGCCAGGCCCCGATCTCGACGGTGACCGTGCCGTCCGATGGCGCGCACCTGAACTACATGCCGTCCCAGCTGCAGGGCACCAGCTACGACCCCAGTTCCTCCGGCGTGAGCAGCGTGTACCTGTACGTGCGGCGCGACTCCGACGACTGGTATTTCGACGGTATCAGCGACTGGAACCCCGCGCCGCAGCTCCTGAGCGCCTCGGCCCCTCTCGGCAACTGGACCTGGACCGTGCCCCCGGCCATGTTCACCAATAATGACGGCCGCCGCTTCACGGTGCTCACCAACGCCCGCGACGCCGCCACCAACCAGGAAGGCTACGGCGTCAAGACCTCTTTCGTCTATGACGTGGCCAACCCGACGGTCACCGTCACGTATCCCGTCACCAACGGCTACGTGTCCGCCTCCGGCAAGCCCGAGGGCGTTTCGCTGGATTCCTATCCGGGCCGGGTGAACAAGGTGTACGTGCGCGTCAAACGCGCTTCCGACAACAATTACTGGGACAGCTCGGTGTCCAACTGGACCACCACCGGTGCCCCCGAGGTGTGGAACGACGTAAGCCTGTACGGCACGCTCAGCCCCAACGGTACCTGGTGGCAGCTGGCCGCCAGCCCGTGGGCCACCGGCGTCTATTACGAGGTGAACGCCAAGGTGCAGGACAAGGCCGGCAACTGGGGCCTGACCTATTCCACCGCCACCAACGTGGCGGCCGACTTCACGCTGCCTTCGTCGAGCGTCACCTACCCGGCCAACGGCGACGACCTGACCACCGACCTTCCGGTGATCTACGGTTCCGCCTCCGACGCGGCCCCCGGCAGCGTCAGCAAGGTGCTCGTATCTTATTACAAGGTGACGGCCCCTTCGGGGTATTGGAACCGCGCCGCCAACGCTTGGTCCTCCTCGTCCGAACTGTTCTACGAGGCCACCACGCTCGATTCCGTCAACAACAAGTGGCAGGCCACCGGCGCCTCCACCCCGACCTGGATCGGCACGCTGGCCGGCATAGATTACCGCAT
>CALMZU010000057.1 GCA_937870775.1 uncultured Elusimicrobia bacterium | reverse complement strand
TTCTTCGTGCCCGACTCCGGCACCGAGGACGGCTCGATGATAGAGGTGGCCGAGAAGTCCATACTCTGGCTGAAGGTGACCACGCAGGGCAAGCAGTGCCACGCCAGCCGCCCTTCGCTGGGCATCAACGCGTTCAAGGCCGCCAGCGAGCTGGTGACCAAGTACCAGAAGCTCTACAAGAAGTTCCCCAAGAAGGACAAGCTCTACGAGCCGCCGATCAGCACGTTCGAGCCGACGAAGAAAGAGAACAACGTGCCCAACGTCAACACGCTGCCCGGCGAGGACGTGTTCTACATGGACTGCCGCGTGCTGCCCTGCTACCAGCTCACCGAGGTGAAGGCCGAGATGCGCCGCATGGCCGACGAGATAGAGGCGAAGTACGGCGTTAAGATCTCGTTCGAGCCGCAGCAGGAAGCGCAGGCCGCGCCGCCTACCGACCCCAACGCCCCGATAGTGCTGGAGCTCAAGAAGGCGATAAAGGAGATCCGCGGCATAAAGTCCAAGGCCTACGGCATAGGCGGCGGCACCGTCGCGGCCTTCTTCCGCAGGCTTAACCTGGCCTCGGTGGTGTACGCGCAGCTCAACGAGACCGCGCACATGCCCAACGAGTCCTGCGTGATCGACCACATGATGGGCGACGCGAAGGTCTTCGCGGTGACCGCGCTGAACCTCTGCGAAAAATAAGCCGGTCCCCGGCTGAACGGAAGGCCCCGGCGACGGGGCCTTTCCTTTTTGGGCCAAAAGACCCTAGCGCGAAAGCGCTGGTTAATTATAATCTAATCTGAATGGACTGGAACTGGAAGGACAAGGATTCCGCCGCACAATACAACGCGCT
Organism: uncultured Elusimicrobia bacterium; assembly: GCA_937870775.1. Taxonomy (GTDB): domain Bacteria; phylum Elusimicrobiota; class Elusimicrobia; order Elusimicrobiales; family UBA9959; genus UBA9959. Next base: position 8,871 of record CALMZU010000057.1, on the reverse strand, counting down.
TTTCGCCACGCCGGCCGACGAGTTCCGGGCCTGCGCCGCCCGCCTGCGCATAGGCCCCGGCGACATCGTACTGGACCTGGGCTGCGGAGACGGGGCCTTCCTGGCGGCGGCCATGGAAAAGGCCGCCGGCGCCGTCGGAGTGGATATATCTGACGCCCAGCTTGCCGCCGCGGCGGCCCGCTTCAAGAACGATCCCCGCGTTGAACTGCGCAAGACGCCTTTCCTGGAATTTAACGCTCCCGACGACGCCTTTACCCGCGGCTTCTCCCGCAAGGCCCTGCACCACCTCGACGACGGGCAGAAGGCCGCCTTCTTCGCGCGCGCAGGCCGGTGCTTCCGCCGCGGCGCGCTGTTCCTGCTGGAAGACGGCATATTCGATTTCGAACGGGAGTCCCTCGAAGATAACTGGGACGCCCTCATAAAGGACTGCGAGAGATACTACGGTGCCGGCTGGGACAAGAAGAAAGCAGATGTGACCTTCTGCTTCAGGAAGGAGTTCCCTGCAGGTATAAAGGCCTGGACCGCGGCTTTTGAGGCCGGCGGCTTCAGGGTGCTGGTGCGCGAGCGCCGCAGTTCCTTCTACGGCTCTCTGCTTGCGGAAAAGCTCTGACGGGGAGACAACATGGAGAAACTTGAACTTTTCGCTAAAGGCTGCCTGGGCACCTGCTGGTACGGGAAATACCACTATATGGAACCATGGGCCGGTTGCGGCCACGACTGTCCATACTGCTACGCCCGCTTCCGCAGCCCGGTTACCTCCAAGCTCGCCGAGTTGAAGGCCGTTTTCAACGACCCGGAACCGCTTTACCCCGAGGAGGAACTGCTGCGCCGCATAGCCGAAACGGCGAACTCCGGCGAGATAAAGATCCTTAAACTCTGCCGCTACACGGACATCTTCACACCCAAGTTCGTGAAGAACGGGCTTTCGTTCAAGGTTCTCAGGACGCTGGCGGACTCGAAGGTGGGACGAATAATCATAACCACCAAAGGCCTGCCGGACCGGGACATCATCGCCCTCATAGCGGCCAACCCGGCCAAGTTCTCGTACAACGCGGCCGTGCGCCCCTCCAACGGAGTAATCTTCGAAAAAGAGCTTCAGCCGCTGAAGGCCAGGCTGGAAGCCGCCGCCGAGATAAAGCGGTCCGGCGCCCTGACCACAATACACATAGACCCCTTCGTTGCCGGTTTCGACGACGAGGAAAGCTCGCTGCGCCCGCTGCTGGAGGAGATGAAGGCACTCGGCCTGAACCGCGCGATGTTCTCTTACCTGCTGCTCTGCGAAGAAATGGCGCGCGGCATAGCCGCCGTGCTTAAGCCCGCTGCCTTCGAGGCCGTGAAGGCTAACTACGACCTGTCCGCCTCCAAACAGTACCTCCCGAACCAGAGCGAGACCGTCTACTGGTCGCTGAAACCGGAGGTAAAGCGCCGCTCTGCGGAAAAGACCGCCGCCATGCTCAGCGAGATGGGCTTCGATTTCGTCCTCTGCTCGCTGAAGAACACGCCCGGCCTGGACACCACCAGATTCAAGGGCGCCAAGCTCTGCGACGGGAAGTTCTATGCCTAGGCGCGTCTGGCTGCCTAACGTAGAGGAAGCTCTGCCCGAGAACGACCGGACATATTCCTCGGTCTGCGTGCCCAAGACGCTGGAGCTGGTCCCGCGCTTCCTGCTGTGCCTCGCCAAGGGAGACGCCATAGTTACCCCGCGCCCCGTAGAGCGCGACTTCTCCGCCTATATAGCCTCCGTATCCGGCTTGGGCGAACCTGCGGGCTGGCTGATGTCCATCGGCGCGCGCTCCTCTCCTTATTCGCTGGCTGATTCCATACTGGAGGACAGGCCGCTGCTCCAACGCCTCCGGGCGATGGGCAAGGACGGCGGCTGGACCCTGGAGCCTTACCTGCAGTCGCCGCGCATGATGCGCCTGGCGCGCGAGACCGATATCCCGACCGACAAGACGCCATCGCCGCTGGTGCATAACGGCATCATAACCCGCCTCAACGACAAGGGATATTTCAAGGAACTTGCGCAGGGTCTCGGCGTAAGGACCCCGGGCGGTTACCTGGTGGACTCCATGCCCGCCCTTGAGAAGGCAATAGACCTGGCCTCCCGCGAGTACGACGACAACCTGATGCTCCGCAAGACATTCTTCGGCGGCGGGCTCGGCAACATGCCGGGCAGCAAGGCGCAGCTGCTGGCACGGATAGGGGAATGGTTCGACAGCGGGCGCGTGCTGGTGGAGCCGTTCCTTGACCTCAACAGCGTGGCCGGCTCGCTGGCCGCGATCACAGATGATGGCGTGGAGTTCTGCGGCGTAGACGTGCAGACGTTCGACGACGGGAAGTGGACCGGGTTCGATTTCCCCCATCCGGACTCCGGGCTGCGCTCCGAGATAGAGCGCCTTACCCTGCTTATAGCGTGGTCGGTACGGTCCAAGATGGCGCGCGGATACTTGAACGTGGACTGGGCCGTGACCCGACAGAAACCGGAGGAACCGCTGGCCCTTGAGTGCAACTTCAGGCAGAACGGATTCGCCTACGTTCTGGATTTCGCCTGCCGCTACCTTAAGGCGCGGCCCGGGGAGTTAAGCATACGCTACCGCGAAGGCCTCCCCTGCTCAAGCCGCGGCACCGCGGAACTGCTCGTGCGCCTCTCCAACTTGAAGCTGCGCGGCGAAAGCCTGCTGCTGTCGCGGCCCGGGCAGGCCGAGGGCGCAGCGCTGATGACGCCGCCTCTGAAGGGCAAATGCTCCATGGTAGTGTTCTCAAGAGACCCAGGGTATACGAAGGAAGCGGCAGCCTTGCTGGAGGGATGCGGACTGTGAAAGAGAAATTCGCGATAATCGCCTCGTTCATTTTCATCTTCGCGTTCAACTCGGTAGACAACGCGATAGCCCCGCTGGTAGGCCCCATAAGCGGCTCCTTCCTTGTCCCGCCGGAGAAGGCACTCTGGCTGATCTCCATCTGCACCGGCGGAACGGTGGCGGCGCTGGTGGCCGGCCCCGGCATACTCTCCATGTTCCGCGCCCGCCGCCTGCTGCTGTTCACCCTAGTCTGCATGACAGCGGCCCAATGCCTGTTCGCCCTGGCCGCCTCCTTCTGGGCGGCGATGTTCTTCCGCGCGGCCGCCGGCTTCGCGGCTGGCCTGGTGGCTACGCTTATGTGGCGCCTCACTTTCCACGGCGTCTCCAAGGAAAATTTCCCGCACATGATAGCGGTGCTGATGTCGGCGCGGCCGCTGGCCACCGCTATAGGTGTGCCTCTGGCCGGCCTTATGGCCTGGAAAATGAGTTGGCAGGCCCCGGTCTGGGCCATAGCAGCGCTCACCACTACCGCAGGACTGGCGCTGTACGTTTTCTTCCCCGCTTCCGCCGACGGCGTGTCGGAGGACGGCGCGGGCATGATACGCCCGTACGCGCTGGCGCTCTCCGTCCCGCACGCCGGGTTCTATTACGCCGGCATGACCATAAACAGGATGGCCTATTTCGGCTTCTATGCCTTCTGCGGCATCTGGTTCGACAGACACTACGGGCTGAACATCAAGAGCATCAGCCTGGCGCTGCTGGTGATCGGCCTGGCCGAGGCGCTGATAAATTTCTCCACCGCAGGTATAATAAAACGCTTCGGCCACAAGGCCACCTTCCTGACCAGCCTCGGAGCCTCGGCCGTGCTGCTGCCGCTGTTCATCTTCGGCAAGTTGCCGCTGACAGCGGCAGTGGCGGTGATAGCGCTCTTCATGCTGCTGGACCGCGTCTACTCCATGACCCTGGTCATCAGCATACCGCGCATGTTCCCCTCCACGGGGGACAAGACGGCTTTCGGCAGCCTAAATACCCTTACATCCTGGGGAGCCATGATGATAGTTTCCTGGCTGCTTGGCCGTTTCCTGGGCGCAGCAGGCATGGCCGCCGCAGAAATCTTCCTGGTCGTCTGCTTCTTCGCAGGTTCCGCAATGCTCTACCTGGTGCAGGAACGCACCGTACTCAACACCCCCGCCTGACCGCGCTTTTGTATAATATCCGTGACGTATCTTTTCCCTCGACGAACGTGGAGGAACGATGAGATCCTTAGCGATACTGCCGGTACTTCTGCTTTGCTGCGCGCCGCTGCGCGCGGCCGACGGAGCAAAAATGCAAGACCTTCCCCCCGGAACACAGATAGAATCAGACCCCAAATACCCGCCCGTGGTGACCTACACCCTTAAGAACGGGCTGAAGCTGCTCATACTGGAGAAAAAGTTCGTGCCCACGGCCTCGTTCGCGATGGCCTTCCGCGTGGGCAACGTGGACTGCCCCTCCGGCAAGACCGGCCTGGCGCATGTCTTCGAGCATATGGCCTTCAAGGGCACGAAGACCATGAACACCTCCGACTACGGCAAGGAAAAGGCGGTGCTCGCCCGCATAGAGGAGACCGCGAAGGCGCTGATAGCCGAGGAATCCCGCGCCGCGGCCGACCCGGCCAAGGTGAAGGAGCTGCGCGAGAAGCTCTCCTCCCTCGAGAAGGAGGCCGGCAAGTACATAGTGGACGCCGAGTTCGCCGGCACCTACGACAGGCTGGGTTCCAGCGAGATGAACGCCTACACCTACGTCGACGAGACCGTCTACCAGGTCTCGCTGCCGGCCAGCCGCCTGGAAGCCTGGATGATAATGGAGTCCGACCGTTTCAAGAACCCCGTGCTGCGCGAGTTCTACAAGGAGCGCAGCGTCATCATGGAGGAGCGCCGCCGCTCCGAGGCCAACCCCGGCCAGGTGGCGATGGAGAACCTCTACGCTTCCGCCTTCAAAGCCCACCCGTACAGGAACCCCACGCTGGGCTGGATGGACGACCTGAAGAAGCTCACCCGCACGGACGCGGAGAACTTCTACGCCACCTTCTACGTGCCGAACAACGCCACGCTCGCCATCGTCGGCGACGTGAGGCCGGCCGAGGTGATACGCCTCGCCGAGAAGTATTTCGGCGACTGGAAGCCGCACGCGCTGCCCCAGACGGAGTACACCGTGGAGCCCGAGCAGAAGGCCGAGAAGCGCATGACGGTCTTCTTCGACACGAAGCCGAGGCTCTACATGGGCTTCCACAACCCCGGCGAGAACCACCCCGACATGCCGGCGCTGATAATGCTGGCCGAGGTGCTTTCCAACGGCAAGACCGGCCGCTTCTACCGCAACCTGGTGGAAGGCAAGCAGCTGGTGCTGGGCGCCGGCGCCAACGCCTCCGGCATGATGAGCCGCTACCCGAGCCTCTTCACCATCGTGGCCTTCCCCAAGGCCCCGCACACCTCCGCCGAGGCCGAGGCCGCGGTATGGCAGGAGATCGACGCGCTCAAGACCGCGCCGCCCACGGCTTGGGAGATGGAGAAGGTGCTTAACAACTACGAAGCCGACGTGGTCCGCAGCCTGGAAGGCAGCCTGGACCTCGCCACCAGCCTCTCGCGCGGCGACCGCATAAGCGGCGACTGGAAGTACAACTGGAAACTGCTCGAGCAGCTGAAGGCGCTGAAGCCAGAGGACATATCCGCCGCGGCGCGCAAGTACCTGACGCGCGGCAACTACACCGAGGTGGAGCTGGCGCAGCCCGAGGCCGCGCCCGCCGAGGCCGCCAAGGCGGTGGAGAAAAAATGAAGAACCTCATTCTGACCGCTGTAATGACAGGACTGATCATGAACATAGCCCCCCGTAACTCGCTGGCGGCCCATCCCGAGCTCGCCCGCCTGGACCAGATAAAGTTCAGCGTGCCGCCGGTGTCCAGGTACCAGCTGGACAACGGCCTCGTGGTGTACGCGGTGAAGGACAACACGCTGCCGATGATACACGTGTCGGCGCTGGTGCATACCGGCAGCGCCCGCGACCCGCAGGGCAAGACCGGCCTGGCGTCGCTCACGGTACAGCTGCTGCGCGACGGCGGCACAGCCAGGTACAAGGCCGAGGAGATAGACAAGACGCTGGAATACCTCGGCGCCCAGCTGGACGCCGCGGCCTACACCGAGGACTCCCTGGCCGAGATGAGCGTGCTGAAGAAGGACTTCGGCCGCGCGCTGGACATCTACGCCGACGTGATGCGCAACCCCGCCTTCGAGGCCGAGAAGGTGAAGATCGCCCGCGACGAGACCCTCGAGGTCATACGCCGCCGCAACGACGATCCCTCCCGCTCGCTCGGCCGCGAGGCCAAGCGCATGTTCTACGGCAAGGAGCATCCTTACGGCCGCCGCATCGAGGCGGAGACCATAAACGCCGTCACCACCGACGACATGAAGGCCTTCTACTCGCAGTACTTCAGGCCCAACAACACAGTGCTGGTGGTCAGCGGCGACTACTCCTCCGACGAGGAACTGCTGAAGGAGATAAAGGCCCGCTTCGGCGACTGGCAGCGCGCGGACGTGCCTGAGTTCAAGGCGCCCGCGGCGGCATACGCCGGCGGCAGGCAGATCTACTTCATAAACAAGGCCACGCCGCAGGCCTTCATAGCGATACTGCAGAAGGGCGTGCAGCGCACCTCCGCCGAGAACTACCCGCTGACCATACTCACCGACATACTGGGCGGCGGCCTGCAGTCCCGCATGTTCGTGGAAGTGCGGACGAAGCGCGGCCTGGCTTACAGCGTGGGCACGTACCCCGCCGAGTATTCCCAGTCCGGCTACATAGCCACCACCTGCGGCACCAAGCCCGAGACCTACTCCCAGGCCCTCACGGAGATGCTGCACCAACTGAAGTACGCCGGCGAGGCGCCGGTCACCCCGGCGGAACTGGAGCGCAGCAAGGGCGCGACGATAAACCCGTTCGTGTTCAAGTTCTCCACCCCGCACAAGCTGGCGATGCAGAAGGCCGAGGAGGAGTTCTACGGCTTCCCGAAGGGCTACCTCGACAACTACGTCGAGAAGATCTCCGGCGTAACGCAGGGCTCCGTACTGGACGCGGGCAAGCGGTTCCTGAACCCCGACGACGCTCTGATCTTCGTGATCGGCGACGCCAGGAAGTTCGACAAACCGCTCAGCGACTTCGGCGTCGTGACGGAGCTGAAGGAAGACTGAGACTTAAAAACTTCAGGGGAAGTGATGAAGAACGCGCTCAAAGTTCGAGCGCGTTCTTTACTATTTGGGGAGCTATTTTCTGCCAGGTATATTTCGCTGCCGTGCCTACGCCGGCCAGCCGGATACGCTCGGCGACGGCGCAATCGGAGAGCAGCCCTGAAATCTTTGCGGCCATGTCGGAATGGTCGCCGGAGCGGAAGAACACGATGTCCCCGCCCTCCGTGGAGATCTCTGCTATGCCCTCCATCTTCGCCGACACCACCGCCGTGGCCGAAGCCCAGTATTCGTAGACCTTCAGCGTGGTAACTATCCTGTTGGGGAGGTTGTCGTGGCGCGGTATCACGCCCACGGCGGCCTTCTTCAGGTACTCGCGCGCGGCGTCGCAGGGCAGGTAGCCGGTGAACAGGCAGCGGTCGTAGACACCCAGCTCTTTCGAAAGGGCTATGATGTTCTCCAGTTCGCGCCCGCCGCCCACTATAAGGAACTTCGCGTCCGGGTGCGCCTTGGCGACCTCGGGTATGGCCTTTATGAAGACCTCCACGTTATGCTGGCGGTCCACGGTGCCGAGATGTATCACGCCCTTCTCGTAACCGGGCAGTTTCTCGGGGCTTATCTTCTCGGTCTCGGCGGCGTCGTAGACCACGGAGACCTTCGACGCGGGGATACCCTTGCTGACGACGAGGTCCTTCATGGCCTCGGTTACCACTATCACGTGGTCGGCGCTGCGTATGATCCAGTACTCGATGGCCAGTATCAGCGGCGTCACCAAGCGCTCAAGGAAGGTCTTGCGGTTCACCACGAGATACTCGGCGTGTATGTCGGTGATGTCCAGCACGAAGCGGAACTTATAGAACCACCTGAGGAACGGCAGCGTGGCCGCGGCTATGGCGTTGTGCACGAAGATCAAATCGGTCTCCCCGGCGAACTGAAGGAACTTCCTGAGCAGCCGGATGTTGAACTTCAGCGAGGACAGGAGCTGGGAGCGCTGTTTTTTGGGCGCGTGCAGCCAGTGCACCTTTATCCCGTTGATCTCCCCTACCTCGTCGGTGGGGCCGATGATGATGACCTCGTGGCCCAGGCGCCGGAACTCCTCCGCGCACTTTATGGTGCGCAGGGCTCCGCCGCCCTTTATGGGGCACAGCGAATCGTGGGTGGAGACTATGACCTTCATTTCGTCTCCCTGGCGAAGGCCTTCTCCTCGCGCAGCAGCGCGAAGGCCTGCGAGGCGATGAAGCGCGGGCCGAGGCCGCCCAGTATGCGGAAGAAATAGCGGGCCTGGCGGGCCACCCAGCGCGGCGACGCGAGGCGCTTGAACACCCAGCGCTTCATCGCGCGGGCGCGCATGGCCTCGGCGCGGTCGAGGTCCAGGCTCTTGTGGCCTATCACCTCGCTGGCCTTGCCGTCGTACTTCTCCCAGTCGCGAGTCTTCAGCAGGCCGTCCTTCTCGGCGGCCGCGAAAAAGCGGGTACCGGGGAAAGGGGTGCAGATGCTGACCTGTATGCTGTCGGTGTCGAGGTCCTCGAGGTAGGCTAGCGTCTCCCCGGCGCTGGCCTCGTCCTCGCCCAAGAGGCCGAGAGAGAACGTGGCGTGGGTCTTTATGCCGCGGGCCGCGCACCAGCGGGTCACGGCCTTCACCTTCTCCAGGTCCACGGGCTTGCCCAGCGTTTTCATCATGCGCGGGCTGCCGGTCTCCACGCCGAACTTTATGCCGACGCAGCCGCTGTCCGCCATCAGGCCGACCAGCTCCTCGCTTAGGTTTATGGCGTCGCCCATGCAGGACCATTTTACGGCGAGTTTCTTCTCAATAAGCCCGCGGCAGACGGCCTCGACGTGTGCTTTGTTTATCGTGAAAT
>CALMZU010000056.1 GCA_937870775.1 uncultured Elusimicrobia bacterium | reverse complement strand
GATCAGCGCGCAGCCCTGCGGCAGCAGGTACTTCTCGCGGTAGTTGCCGCGCTTGTGGAAGGCGAAAGAGAGCGCGCCCGGCTCGCCGGTGAAGCTGTACTCTATCTTCGTGCGGTAGCCGAAGATGTCCTTCGCGCCGTAGAACTTGTCCAGGCGGATGGTGTCCTTCGTCGTCTGGAACAGCAGGTCCTCTATCAGGGCTTTCTTCGTCTCGCACTGGAAGGCGTAGTCCATGACCTGCCACGGCGAGCAGCTGAGGTAATGGTCCTCGCGCGGCTCCACGCGCTTGGGCGAGGGCTTGACGATCTCTATGAGCTCGGCCTCGGCGAAGTTCTTCTTCTCGAAGGTGGTGCGCACGCGGGCGGTCTCGCCGGGCAGCACGCCGTAGCAGAATATGACCTTTCCCTCGCTGCGGCCGAGGGCCTTGCCCTCGCCCACTATCTTCTGGAATTCGAGCGTTATCTCTCTGGGTTCTTTCATAAATAATCCTTAAATCCGGCGACTTATTTTATATACTAACTTTAATCGGGGACGCCTAACAATGCCGGAACTCGCAAAAGCCGCAGCGAAGCTGAGCAGCCAGACGTTCTTCCGCCGCCTGTTGGCGGCGGCGGCCTGCCTTTCGCTGGTCCTGAACATAGCCGCCTGCTGGCAGACCTACCACCGCCGTCCGCTGCGCGAGGCGGCTTCCCGCTCGCTGATGGCCGAGCGCTCCTCCTTCTTCTACGATTCAGGGTTCGCCGAGCCCGTGCCGGTGGCCGCGCTGAAGCTGGCCATGGCGGCCGGCGCCGAGCCCGACGCCGCGGTGCGCGCCGGGGGTATAGCCGTCTACGTTCTGCTATTCATCGTCACCCTTGTCGTGTTCTGGAACCGCTACAACTGGGCCTGCGCGCCGCTCTCCGCCCTTTTCGTCGCCTGCAACATGTTCTTCGGCTATTACGCCATGGAAGGCTCGGCGCACCTCTATTCCCTGCTGTTCCTGGTGCTGTTCTGGCATTTCTTCCAGGGCTCGGGCCGTCCCTCGGGACTGCTGGCCGGCCTCTTCGCCGCGCTGGCCTGCCTGAGCCGGCTGGACTCCGCTCTCGTCGTGCTCGCGGTGGCGGCGCTGACCTGGGCGGTGCGCCGCGGCGGCTTCGACCTGAAGCGGGCCGGCCTGGCGCTGGGCCTCGCGCTGGCGCTGACCGCGCCCTACCTGGCCTGGCAGAAGGCCGCCTACGGCAACGCGCTGTACGCCCAGGAACTTGGGCTGCGCCGCTTCGCCAATACGGCCCTGCTGCGCGCCGACCCGCGGGCGCAGGTCCTGCCCGGTCCTGTCGGGCCTTTCTCTTTCCTGCTGCGCGACGGCGCCGCCGGCGCCGTCAGCGGGACCTTCGCCGGGCTTGGCCGCGCGATAGCCTACGAAGTGCCGCGCGCGGTGCACTACAAGTTCATGTTCGTGCTGATATTCCTCGGCGTCTACGCCGCCTTCACCCTTAAGAAGGACCCGCTGCTGTTTTTCGCCGCCGGCGCCCTGCTGCCGGCGCTGCCGCTCGCGGCCGTGCCCGCCGGCGGTCTGGAGATAAAGTATTACCTCTGCCTGCTCTGGGCGCTGTGCGCGCTGGCCGGCCTCGGCCTCAGCGAGACCGTGGCCTGGATAGAAAAAGTGGCCCCGCGCGCGGCGGCCGGGGGGAACAAGGAAGGAAGGAACAAATGACGTCAAAGAACAAATACCTGTTCATAGCTGTGGTGGCAGGGCTTTTCCTGGTCCCGTTCCTGATATTGTCCCGCCACTTCGTATACGGCGAGGGGGAACTGCGCAAGAAGGACACGCTGCGCTACATGGAACTGCGCACCTCCGCCGGCGCCGGCATTGTCTCCGACGTGCTGAACCTCGACTACAGCCTTTCGCGCGCCGTGCAGTCGGCCTCCGGCGACGCCGCCGTCAAGGCCGCCCTTTCCCGCCGCGTCCGGGAGAACCCCTTCATCTGCTCCGAGCTGGCGCTGCTGTCACCCGCCGGCCGCGAACTCGCCCGCTACTCGGCCGAGAGCGCCGTGAAGACCCGGCTGGATTATTCCTCCACGCAGGCGTTCGAGGGCGCGCGCCGCACGCTGGGCCCGGCCGGCGCCGTGGAGTACGGCGAGTACACCCCGCCCGCTCTGGTCATAGCCGAGCCGCTGATGCGCGGCGGCAAGCCCGCCTACTTCGTGGCCGGCCGCCTCAGCCTCGCCTACCTCGGCGAGGTGGTGCGGCTGATGGGCCGCAACTCGTACGGGAATTTCGGCCTCGTCGACCCGGGCGGCCAGATCATCGCCGACTCGATGAGCATGTCCATAGTGAAGCCGGGGCTCAAGGCCCCGCCCGAGGTCATCAAGATGGTGCAGCTGGCGATGGAGCGGGAGGTGCCTTCTTTCTCCGCCGAGGCCTTCCTGAAGGGCCGCGGCCGCCTGGTCTCGGTCTCCAACGTGAACGGCTCGCGCTGGTGGGTGTACGAGATCGTGAACCCGGCCGACGCCCCGGCCCGCCGGCCGCAGGCCTGGGCCTGGCGCGTGGTTGCCAGCGGCGTAGCGCTGGTCCTGGTCTTCGCGGTGTTCTCATACCTTCTGGCTGTGCGCCTGCTGAAGGACGGGGAGCCGGGCCCGCAGGCATAACGGGGCTTGCCGCGCGGCGCGGCGCGCTGTATACTATATGCGTGGCCGCCGGCCGCGGGCCGGTTTGCTATAATTGACGAGGGGAGTTTTCCGTTAACGCCGTTTTTTTGAGAGGGACCGTGCTTCGTTCAAATCCGCATTTGATTGAGATAAACGCCCGCCTGTGGCTCAAGCAGCTGCGGGCCAAGTACTCGCTGCCCGAGATGACGCTTTCCGCCGTGCCGGACGACGAGTGGCTGGAACTGCGCCACCTGGGCTTCGACGTGGTCTGGCTGGTGGGCGTCTGGCAGCCCAGCCCGGAGTCGGAGCGCATAGCGCGGCAGGACCGCCCGCTGCTGGAAGAGGTGCGCAAGATACCTCCCGGCTTCGGCCCCGAGGCCATTGGCTCCTCGCCTTATTCCGTTTTCTGGTACCGGCTCAACCCCGACCTCGGTTTCGAATGGGAGCTGAAGGCCCTCAAGGAGAAGCTGAACTCGATGGGCATGAAGCTCATGGTCGACCTGGTGTCGAACCATACCGCCAAGGACAACCCTTTCATCGCCCAGTGCCCCGACTGCTTCGTCAACGGCTCCGAGGAGGACTTCAAGGCGCATCCCGACTGGTTCTTCGAGCTGCCCGACGGTGACCGCAAGCGCTATATCGCCTACGGCAGGGACCCCAACTTCCCCGCCTGGACCGACAGCGCGCAGCTGAACTATTTCAACCCCACCACCCGCGAGCAGATGCTGTCCGTGCTGATGCGCATAGCCGACATGGCCGACGGCGTGCGCTGCGACATGGTGATGCTGACCCTGAACGAGATACACGAGAACACCTGGGGCTGGCTGCTGGGCCGCGGCGGCTACAAGCGCCCGTCAGACGAGTTCTGGGAGAAGGCCATACGCTCGGTGAAGGAGAAGCACCCCGAGTTCGTTTTCCTGGCCGAGGTGTACTGGGGCCTGGAGTGGCGCGTGCAGGAGATGGGCTTCGACTACACCTACGATAAGGGCACCTACGACCGCCTGCGCTTCCAGGGACCGCAGGAGGTGCGCGGCCACCTGCGCGCCGAGAAACTCTACCAGAAGCGCTCCGCGCGCTTCATAGACAACCACGACGAGCAGCCCTCGCTGGCCGCTTTCGGGCGGCAGAAGGCGCTGGCCGCCGGCGTGGTGATCTCCACGATCAAGGGACTGCGCTTCTACAACGACAACCAGATGGAGGGCGTCAGGATAAAGCCCCCGCTGCAGCTCAAGGAACTCTACGACCGCGCGCCGGACCTGGAGGTGAAGAAGTTCTACGCCAAGCTCCTGAAGATCACCGACCACCCGGCCTTCCACGGCGGGGAATGGGCGCTCCTGGACGTGAAGCAGTCAGACAAGGAGAACAGGAGCAACGCCAATATCCTGGCCTGGTCCTGGGCGCAGCGCCGCACCCTCAAGATCGTGGCCGTCAACTATTCCTCCGACGTCTCTTCGGGCGTGGTGAACGTCTCCATCAAGAACGAGGGGGATACCACCGCGCTGTTCGAGGAACTGTCCGACCGCTTCTTCTCGTTCAAGGCGGCCGACCTGTCCGGCGGCCTGAGGCTGCTGCAGATGGCGCCGTACTCGGCGTACATCTTCGACGTGGAGTTCTGACGC
>CALMZU010000055.1 GCA_937870775.1 uncultured Elusimicrobia bacterium | reverse complement strand
CGCCCCGGCGAAGAAGATGAAGGCCAACATACTGGCCGGCGCGCGCCACGGCGCCGTCGTGATCATGCATTTCAACCACCCGGAATGGCCGGACCTGGACGCCATGAAGCTCGTCGTGCCGGAGCTCAGGAAGCGCGGCTTCACCTTCGGCCGCCTTGACGATTTCGCCATGCGCTGACCCTCCGTCCGGAGGGGGAATAAAAAAATATTCGAGCCTACCCCTTGACAAGTCAAGGAACCTCTGTTATACTCGACAATGTAGTCCCGATCTCTAGAGCGCTCCGGCGGCAGGTGTGGTTGCGGTGGGGTTCGTCCCCGGCCGGCGCTGTTTCCCCGGTTCGCGCCTTGCGGTGGCGCGGCGGCTTGCGACGCTGCGGTTCGGTGCGGTTTGCGGTGTCGGCGGCGGTCGGCGTGTCCGGGTGTAGCCCCGGCCCCTGCGGGCCACGGGCTCTGTGCGGCGGCTCCTTGGCGGGCGCCCTGCGCGGCGGTAAGGCGGTGTTCGCTCTCTATATCTGGTTCCTTATAATTGCTCCGGCGGCTGGTGCGGTTGCGGTGGGGTTCGTCCCCGGCCTGAGCGGTTCCCCCGGTGCGTGCCGGTAGTGGCGCGGCGACTTGCGACGTCGTGCGAAGCGTAGTGGCGGTGGCGCGTTCCCTGGGTGTAGCCCGGCTTGTGCCGTCCCCTTGCGGGGCGCGGTTCCCGGGCCCCGGTTCGGCGGCTCCCCCTCGCGGGCGGCCTGCTCCCGGGATGCCGAGCGACCGGCGTGCGGTACGCGGCGTTACGCGGTTGCGGTTACAACTTAAAGTGGCCCTTGGGCCAAACTATGAGCCCCCTTCACCGGGGGCTCTTGTTTTTCCCTTGAGGGGACGCTGCACGATAACTCGATAACTTTTTGATAGTTGAGTGAGGGACGCTGCTCAATAACGCAATAACTTAGCGTTTCTTGCCGGATTCCCTAAAATAATCAAGATATCGTGCAGCGTCCCCTTTATTTTTATAAAATATATGCATAATTTGATTTGGGGGAGAATATGAAGATCATATCGATAATACTGTTGGTCGCGGCTCCTGCCTGCGCCTGGGAACTGCCAGCCGTGAACGTGGCCGCAATAAGGGCCATGCCCGCCGAGATGCCCGCCGTAAGCGCGCCGGCCCGCCCGGCCGCGGAGCGCAACAGCCAGAGCGTCTACATGAACGTGACGGCCAGCCCTTATTCCAAAGAGGCCAGCGCCAACGACTGGAACAGCCGCATACAGACCACCGTCCGCGCCACCGGCACCAGCCGTTTCGACGTGAAGGTGCAGACCGAACAGGCTTTCGACTGGGCCTCCATCAACAAGAACGGCAATTACTACAGCCTGTTCAGCTCGGCCTTCAGCCTGAACATGAACGGCTCCAACGGTTCCTACTTCATCAACGGCAACGTCTACGATAACGGCAAGAGCTCCTTCGTCAGCACTAACGTCAGCTGCAATAAGGACAACTCCTACTGCACCGTTTTCGGCGGCGGCCTCAGCATCACCGCCAGCGCCATGACGCTGAACGGCTGGTACGACGAGAACCAGTACTCCAAGAAGGCCGTGGCCGGCGTTGCCTCAATGCTCATGGCCCTGCGCGTAGAGGGCATGCAGCAGCCCAAGTAAGAGTCCATCCATAAAAGGAAAAGCCGCCGTTTCAACGGCGGCTTTTTTCATGCCAGGGGACGCTGCACGATATCTCGATTATTTGCCGCCCTTCTTGAGGTACGGCCGCATCGCCTCTCGCAGGATTATATATGTGCGTTTCTGCAAACCTTCCGGCTTGTCGCGCAGTATGCCCATAATGCGGGCCTCCCACTCCGAAGCCTTTGAGACAGGCAGTTTTTCCTGCAGCAGGTCCGACATCTTCACCTTAAGCGCCGCGGATATCTTATGCAGCGTGACCAGGCTTATTTTCTTGGTGCCGCGCTCTATCTGCCCGATATAGCTCGGGTGCAGCCCGGCGCGCTCGCCAAGTTCTTCCTGCGACCAGCCGCGGACTTTCCTGTGGGCGCGTATGGCGTTGCCCAGCGCCGAATAGATGTCGGTTTTCATCGATGACTTATATTTTTGCAATCAACCGGACAACTTTCTAGAGACTGAAAGGTTTAATTATAACAAACCCTATGGTATTGACACACGGAACGCCTTCTGCTATGGTATTATTAAGGGGGCGGGATGATGTCCAGGAAAATACTTGTAGTCGACGACGAACCTATATGGCGCAGGGTGCTGCAGGGCCTGCTGTCCTATCACGGGTATGACGTGATAATGGCCGGGTCGTGCGCTGAAGGCCTTGCCGCGGTAAAAGACTTTTCAATAGACGGCGCCGTGGTGGACTTCGATCTTAAGGATGGCTGGGGCGACCTGGTTTGCGCCGCCATCCGCGAAAAGGACTGCGGCATAAAGACGCCGGTCATACTATTTACCGCGGACCCCGCCGCCGAAGACTTCCTTGTCGGCCCGCACCGCGCTAACCTGGTGGTTTACAAGGACGCCCCGCTGCAGGACCTGCCCGTGCAGCTTGAAAAACTGTTCT
>CALMZU010000054.1 GCA_937870775.1 uncultured Elusimicrobia bacterium | reverse complement strand
ACCTGCTCGGGCAGGATCTTGGTGAACAGCAGGCTCTCGTCCGCGCCCAGCGCCGCGCCGTCGAGCGATGCGGTGTAAGGCTTGAACTCCGGGCAATCCCCAAACTGCACGCCGGCCTTGGCCAGTATCTTGGCCGACGTCTCCGGTATTATGGGGTACAGCAGTATGGCCGTGTCTATAATGGCGCGGGCCGCCACGTTCAGCACGGTGCCGCAGCGGGCCAGGTCGGTCTTGCGGAGTTTCCACGGCGCGGTGTCGTTGACGTACTTATTGGCCGCGGCGGCGAAGGCCATGGCCGTGGAGGCGGCCTGGCGCAGCTTGTAGGAATAGTAGCAGCGGCCGGCCTCATCGAAGGCGGCCTGCGCCGCGTCCAGGAGCGCCTTGTCCTCGGCGGTCAGCTCGCCCTGCGCGGGGATCTTGCCGTCGAAGTTCTTCTTCATGAACGAGAAGCAGCGGTTCACCAGGTTGCCCAGCGTGTCGGCCAGCTCGTTATTGCGGGCGGCGAAATCCTCCCACAGGAACTGCGAGTCCGAAGTCTCCGGCGCGTTGGACGCTATGGCGTAGCGCAGCGCGTCGACGGAGTACTTCGAGAAGAAGTCGTCGGTGTCTATGTACCAGCCTTCGGACTTGGAGAACTTGCGGTTCTCCAAATTGTAGAACTCGTTGCCGGGCACATTGTCCGGTATGATCCAGGGCTTGCTCTGGCCCATCAGCATGGCCGGCCAGATGATGGTGTGGAAGATGATATTGTCCTTGCCGATGAAGTGCACAAGGCGGGTGTCCTTGTTCTGCCACCAGTCCTTCCAGGCCTCGGGCTCGCCCTTGAGCTTGGCCCATTCCATCGTCGCGGAAATATAGCCTATCGGCGCGTCGAACCAGACGTAGAGCACCTTGCCCTTGGCCTCGGGCAGCGGCACCGGCACGCCCCAGCTGAGCTCGCGGGTTATGGCGCGCTTCACCAGGCCCTCGTTTATCATCGAGAGCGCCTTGTTCCTGACGTTGGGCTTCCAATCGGTCTTGCTCTCCAGCCACGCCTTCAGCTTGGGCTCGAAGGCCGGCAGGTCCAGGAAGTACTGCGTCACTTCGCGTATCTCGGGCTTGGTGCCGCACACCTTGCAGCGCGGCTCCACCACCTTGGAGGGCTCCAGCCACTCGCCGCACTTGGTGCACTCGTCGCCGCGCACGTCGGGCGCGCCGCACTTGGGGCAGGACCCCGTCACGTAGCGGTCAGCCAGGAAGCGGTCGCACTTGGGGCAATAGAACTGCTGCTCGGCCGCCGGCTTTATAAAGCCCTTGCCGTAAAGCTCGGTGAAGAACTCCTGCGACAGCGGGTAATGCTCGGCTATGGTGGTGCGGGAGAAATGATCGAAGCGGATATTCAGCTTGTCGAAGAAGGCCTTTATGGTCTTGTGGTGCCCGTCGACATATTCCTTGTAGGGCACGCCCGCCTTCTCGGCGTTGATGGTGATGGCCACGCCGTGCTCGTCGGTGCCGCAGACGTACAGCACGTCCTCGCGCTTCTGGTGCAGGAAGCGGTTGAACACGTCCGCCGGCAGGTAGGCGCCGGCTATATGGCCGAAATGTATGGGCCCGTTGGCATAGGGCAGCGCGCTGGTGATGAGGTATTTTGACATAGTTTTGCCTTTATTCCCGAAGATACAATTATATCAATCTCCGGGCCGTCCCCGCCCGGCCTAAAAAAGGACCGCCCGCAAAAGCGGGCGGAGAAACGTTGAATCATTACCGAACTTGTCAGAAAGAATACGCCAGGCTGACGCCCGCCGCCATGCCGCCCAGGTCCACGTCGAAAA
>CALMZU010000053.1 GCA_937870775.1 uncultured Elusimicrobia bacterium | reverse complement strand
TCCGCCCGCTGACGCCGATAGGCTACGCCAGGAAGCTCTGGCCGCAGATCGGCTACACCGCCGCCGAGTTCTCGGCGTTCTACCGCGACTGCCTCGGCCGCATACTGAAGGTCAACGCCTCCGGCAAAACGCTGCGCGAGCGCAACGCGATGATCATGCTGCAGAAGATCGTCGGCGGCTCCGACCCCGGCTACCTCGATATGCGCTGCCCCTGCGGCGCCGGCATCGGCCAGGTGGCCTACAATTACAACGGCGACCTCTATACCTGCGACGAGGGCCGTATGGTGGGCTGGGAGGGCGACGACCTCTTCCGTATGGGCAACGTGGCGAAGGACAGCTACCGCGACGTCATGCTGTCGCCGGTGGTCAGGGCCTGCGCGTCGGCCTCCAACCTGGAGGCCCAGCCGCGCTGCTCGCGCTGCGCCTACAGGCCTTACTGCGGCGTCTGCCCGGTGCACAACTACGAGACGCAGGGCTCGCTGTGGGGCGACATGGCCTCCAGCGACCGCTGCGCGCTCTCGATGGGCATGTTCGACGCCCTGTTCTCTATGCTCGCCGAGCCGGCCAAGGCCCGGATACTAAAGGGATGGATAGGAAAATGAAGCCTTCCGACAACGTTTCTTTCTTCTCGTCCGCCATATACTCGGCCGAGGCCGTGCGCCTGGCCGCGGCCGTTATGGAGGGCCGCATGGGCGTGAAGGTCTCCAAGGCCCCGGGCGGCCTGAACGTGAGCGTCTCCGGCCCCGGCGCCTCCGCCGGCGAGTTCGCCAACGAGGCCCTTAACCAGCAGTGCCGCCTCGACCTCTGGCGCGTGAATTCCCGTATAGCCTCCATCATCACCACCAAGGCCCTGCTGTCCGCGGCGGGGGAGAAGAAAGCCCCGCGGGGACGCTGATGAAGAAGTGGCAGGTGCTCGCCGCGGCGTCGCTCCTCGGGGCTCTGGCCGCGCTGCGCCTGCTGCCGGCGCTGCGCCGGTCCGCGCCCGCCGCGCCCGACGTCTCCACGGGCCAGACGCTTACCGCCGGAGCCACCCAGTACATAGAACAGGCCGAGAGGCTCGCTAATTCCCCGCAGGCCGGTTCAGGCACCACCTATACCGCCCTCCCGACGATAAAGGACCCAGCTTACGACCGAGGCCCCTGCGCCGGCGGCTCGCTCAACGAGATCTTCTCCGCCCACGGCCGCGTGTGGGGACGCCTTGGCCGCTACCTCGCCTTCACCGAGAAGGAATCCGCCGCCGTCTATTCCGGCCTCGCCGATTATTTCGCCTGCGTGGGCCTGGCCAAGGGCACGCCGGCGCCTTGCGACTACCTGCCCGCCGACGGTTCCGACGGCAGGAACCGCGTGTCCTACGAGGACAGCGCCAACGCCGCCTGCCGCGCCGCCTACCTCAACGTGGCCTTCCCCGGCTTCGCCGCCGGCCGCGCCGAGGGTAACGAGGCCTGCGGGCTTTTCCTCGTCGGCGACGAGATGTCCGGCGGCCCGCAGGTGCCGGCCGCCGATTTCTGCGCAGCCGCTTCCAAAGGCCTGGGCGGGATCTGCCCCGCTTTCGCCAAAGCCATTCCGCGCGGGCGCATGGACGACTGCCGCCGCGCCTTCCCGTCGGGCCTGCTGGACTGCGGTTTCTCACAGGCCTGCCGGGACCGCCTGCATATCTTCGAGGCCCTCAAGGCCGGGAAGCCCTCCGGCTGCCCCTCCGGCGAGCGCGGCCTCTGCGAGGCTTACCTGTCGCGCAAGGAGGAAGCCTGCTCCGCCCTGCTGCTGGCGGCCGAGAAGGATTACTGCTCCGGCCTCGCCGCCGCCACCAAACGCGCCGGCGGTTACCCCGGTTATTCGCCCGAGGAGACCAAGGAGGCCATACGCCGCGCCGCGGCCGACAAGGCCGACAAGGAGCGGCAGGCCGAGATAAGCCGACGCACGCAGGAAGAAGTCAACAAGCGCGTGAAAGAGATAATGGCCGGCCAGAAGAAGAAGTGACCCGGAGCGCCAGTGAAACGCATAGACCTCAAGATAGGTTTTAACTGCAACAACATGTGCGAGTTCTGCGCGCAGGGCGGCAAGCGCGCGCGCGCCGGCCGCAAGAGCCTCGCGCGCATAAAGGCCGACCTGGCCCGGGCCCGCCGCGCCGGCGTTACCGGCGTGGTCTTTACCGGCGGCGAACCCACGCTGCACCCGGACCTCCCGGCGGCCATACGGGCGGCGCGCTCCATGGGCTACGAGAGCGTGCAGGTGCAGACCAACGGCCGGCGCCTCGCCTATTACGATTACTGCCTCGAACTCAAGGAAGCCGGGGTCACCGAGATGGGGCCTTCGCTGCACGGCTCCGTCCCGGAGACGCACGAACGGCTCACCCGCGCCGAAGGCAGTTTCAAAGAGGTAGTGCGCGGCATCATGAACTGCCGCAAGCTGGGCCTCTACGTGCTTACGAATTCCGTTGTCACCTCGTCCAATTACAAGGACCTGCCCGACCTGGCGCGGCTGCTGGTGCACCTGAAGGTGGACCAGTTCCAGTTCGCCTTCGTGCACATGGTCGGCACCGCCTGGGAGAACAAGGAATGGCTCACGCCTAGGATGAGCGACGCGGTGCCTTATATGTGCCGCGCGCTGGACGTCGGGCTTAAGGCCGGCGTGCCCTGCTTCAGCGAGGCCGTGCCCTTCTGCCTGATGAAGGGCTACGAGCGCTGCGTCGCCGAGCAGGTGATCCCCGAGGGCCCGGTGTCCGACGCCGATTTCTACATAGAGAGTTACGGCGACTACCGCCGCAACGAGGGCAAGGCGAAGCGGGAGGAATGCCGCGCCTGCCGCTGGTTCGCCGCCTGCGAGGGGCCGTGGCACGAGTACCCGGAGATGTACGGCTGGGACGAGTTCAAGCCGGTGAAGGGGAAGAAGGCCGCGCGCCGCTGACGCCCCGCCGTACTATGCCCGACATCCCTTTCTGGAACAAGTGCGACAACCGGTGCGTGATGTGCACCAACGACCCGTCGTTCGCGCGGCAGGACCAGGCCGAGTACCGGCTGAAGGGCCAGGTGGAGAAGATGGAGCGCTGGCTGGCCGGCCGCGGCCGCGGTTACCTCAAGAACTCCGGCTCGGCGGATTTCCTCAGCCTCACCGGCGGCGAGCCCACGCTGCACCCCGAGTTCTTCATGCTGCTCTCCTATTTCCGCAAGCGCCTGCCCCGCGCGCAGATGACGCTGCTTACCAACGGCCGCCGCTTCGCCGACGAGGATTTTACGCGGCGCTTCGCCGCCGCGGCGCGCGGGCCCTTTTCCGTGGCGGTCCCGCTGCACGGCCCCGCGGCCCGCGCCCACGACGCCGTCTCCGGCGTGCGCGGCAGTTTCGCCGCGACGGTGAAAGGCCTGGCCAACCTTATGGCGCTGGCTCCCGGCGTGGCGCTTGAGATAAGACTGGTGCTGCACCGCATGAACGCCGCCGCGCTGCCGCGCACCCTGGCCTTCCTGCTCAGGAAGTTCCCCGACGTCCCGCGCTACCGCGTCGTCGTCATACACTACGAGATAGAGGGAATGTCGGCCGCCAACGCGGCCCGCGTGGAACTGCGCCTTACCGATTCCGCCGTCGCTCTCGCCGCCGCGCTCCCGGTCATCGAACGCTTCCCCGACCTAAGGCTTTACCATTTTCCTCTCTGCGTGCTGCCCGCCGCGCTGCGTCCCCGCTGCCGGATAACCCAGCCGCGCGAGGACCGCGCCTACCCGCCGGCCTGCCGCGGCTGCGCCGCAAGGCGGCGCTGCCCCGGGCTGATGACAGAATACTTCCGCCGTTTCGGCGCCGGCGAGCTGAGGCGGCTCCGGGCATGAACACCGTCTCGCTGGTCTTCCTCGCGCTCTTCACCGCCTGGGCGGTGAAGGTGGTGGCCCGCGACATGGCCACGCGCAAGATCCCCAACTCCAGCGTGCTGACCGGCGCCAAGCTGATAGCCGCAGGCCTGGCCGCCGCGGCGCTCTACACCTGGCTGGGCCACGCTGGGCGCGTGCAGAGTTTCCTGAACGCCAACTTCTACCTGCTGTTCGCCGTGCACGTGTTCTGGTCCGCGGCCGCCGGCGTGATACTCTGGTACGCCGAGGTCTGGCCCGCCGGCGACGCCAAGTTCTTCATGCTGGTCTCGGCCGCGCTGCCGCTGGCGGACCCTTACCTGCGCGGCTTCCCGAACTACCTGTTCCTGAACCTGCTGATAAACATCTTCGTCGCCGCGGCCTTCTGGGCGGTGGGCGGCTACCTGGCCTCGGGGTTCATGTCGGTGGCCCCGGCCGATTTCTTCGCCGGCCTGCGCGACGACGTGAAGCGCCGCTTCGCCGAACTTGCCAGCGGGCGTAACCGCGCCGCCGCCGCGCTGCTGGTCGTGAACATGGGCTTCCTGTTCCTGCTGCAGCAGGTGCTGTCGATGGAGGCGCGGGGCCTCGTCAGCCGCTTCTTCTCGCGCGCCGACATCCTTTTCTTCTTCATGTTCATCCTCTGGGACAAGGTGGGCGCCGCCTTCGCCAGCCGCCGCTGGGCCGTCATCAGCGGCGTCTGCTACGCGCTGTATTTCCTGCTCGGTTTCCTGCTCTTCCGCGAGCGGTTGCTGGCGCTGCTGGCCGCGGCGGGCCTGAACGTGCTGAAGTTCAGCCTGTTGCTCTTCGTCGGGCGATTCATGCTGGAGTTCCTGATGGAGAAGAAGGACACCGTCAGCGTCACCGCCGCCGAGCTCGAACCCGGCATGGTGCTGTCCAGCGCCTCGGCGCGCACGCTGAGGGAGAACCCCGTTTTCGACGGACTCTTCGAGGACTGCTTCAAGGACGGCCTCACCGCCGAGCAGGCCGGCGCGCTGAAGGGCTGGCTGACGCGGCTGCCGGTGCGCGACCCGAAGATAGAGATAGTCCGCGGCCGCCCGTTCGCGCTGTGGATCTTCGCCGGGGCGGCGCTGCTGCTGACGCTGGGCCGCAGCATAGCGGGGTTCCTCAAATGAGCCGCGCCCGCACGCTCAAGGTGGTGCTGTTCACCGGCTACGCCTGCAACAACAACTGCCTCTTCTGCATAGACGCCGACAAGCGCGGCCTGCCGCAGAAGACCACCGCCGAGCTGCTGCGCGAGGCGGCGGCCGCCGCCAGGCGCGGGGCCGGCGTGCTGGAGATCATCGGCGGCGAGGCCACCATACGTCCCGATTTCGCGCGCGTCGTGGCCGCCGCCAAGAAACTGGGCATACCGCGCGTGGCCTGCGCTACCAACGGCCGCGTCTTCGCGGACCCGGCCGCGGCCCGGCGCATAGTCGCCTCCGGGATAGATTCGCTGATCTTCTCCGTCCACGGGCCCGACGCGAAGACCCACGATGCGCTGACCCGCGCGCCGGGCAGTTTCGCGCAGCTGAAGAAGGGCCTGGCCAACCTGAAGGCCCTCGGCTTCACCGCCGTGAACGGCAACACCACGGTGGTGCGCCAGAACATGGCCGCGCTGCCGGCGCTGGCCCGCTTCTACGTCAGGCACGGCATCAGGAACGTCGAGTACATCTTCGTGGACCCCAACTACGGCGGGGCCCGCAACGCCTTCAAGCTGCTGGTGCCGCGTATCTCGAAGGCCGCGCCGCAGATGCGCCGCGCCCTGGCTATAGGCCGCGCCGCCGGCTTCGGCGAGTGGAAGGTGCGCTACGTGCCGCTCTGTCATTTCGCGGACCGCCTCGACCAGGTCAGCGAGCTCAACGAGCGTGCGCTGTTCCGCACCGAGCACTGGGCGCCCGATTTCACCAACAAGGACGCCAGCGGCTCGCGCGCCGCGGTGGCGCGCCGCCGCACGGAGCGCTGCCGCGGCTGCCGGCTCTATTCCGTCTGCGAGGGGCTGTGGAACGCCTACCTCGACGAGTACGGCGACGCCGAGCTGAAAGCGGTAAAATAAGCCTATGAAGAAAGAAC
>CALMZU010000052.1 GCA_937870775.1 uncultured Elusimicrobia bacterium | reverse complement strand
CTGGCCTATAACGCGTCGGCGCTCAGCGTGGATTTCGAAGGCCAGAGCTATAAGTCCGACACCGGCGTAGCCGCCGTGTCCAAGGCCAAAGGCTCGGCCCCGGCCGCCCAGAAGGCGCGACCTTCGGCCCCCAAGAAATGGACGGTCATGGTGTTCATGAACGCCAAGAACAACCTTGAACTGGCCGGCCTGTACAACGTCAACCAGATGGAGTCAGTGGGCTCCAGCAAGGACGTCAACATCGTGGCCGAGCTGGGCCGCATGAAGGGTCAGGCCCAGGGCGATACCGACCTGGACGGCGACTGGACCGGCGCCCGCCGCATCCTCGTCCAGAAGGACAACGACGAGGAGAAGATAACCTCCCCCGTGGTGGACAAGCTGGAGAAGGTGGACATGGGCGACTACAAGCGCCTGGTGGACTTCATCAGCTGGTCCAAGAAGAACTATCCCGCCAGCCGCTACATGCTGATCATCTGGAACCACGGCTCCGGCTGGATGGACCCCCGCCAGTCCAAGGGCGGCAGCAAGGGCATCTCCTTCGACGACGAGACCGGCAACTACATACGCACCATGCAGATCGGCCAGGCCCTGCGCGAGGCCGGCAAGGTGGACGTGCTGGCCTTCGACGCCTGCCTGATGCAGATGGGCGAGGTGGCCGCCGAGGTGAAGGACAATACCGAGGTGATCATCGGCTCCGAGGAGACCGTGCCCGGCCTGGGCTATCCTTATAATGCCTGGGTGGCCGCGCTGGTGAAGAACCCCGACATGACCAACACCACGCTGGGCCGCACCATCGTGGCCGCCTTCAAGGCCTTCTACGACGGCAGCAAGCAGAACGCCCAGCTGTCGGCCATACGCTCGGTGCGCTTCGCCGAGTTCGAGACCAAGGCCAAGGCCTTCGCCGACGCCGCCAAAGCCGTTAACGAGCCCGAGGCCTTCAAGGCCGCCCGCGCCGGCGTGATACGCTACGACGCCGTCGGCGCCGACTCGGACCCCAACATGACCATCAGCTTCTACGGCGACCTGTCGCAGTACGCCAGGCTGCTGTCCGAGAACCTGAAGGGCACCGACGAGAAGACCGCGGCGCTCAAGACCGCCGCCGCCGACCTGCAGCGCTTCATAGCCCGCGACCTGGTGATAGTCACCGGCGGCTCCAACAAGAACCGCGCCGGGCACGAGATGTCGGAGAGCCGCGGCATAGGCGTGTACCTGCCGCCCGCCGAGACCCGCATAGCACAGGAAAGGCTTGAGGGCATCTTCGAGGGCAGCTACGGGAACTTCGCCTTCGCGAAGAGCACCGGCTGGCACGACTTCGTGACCTTCCTGTACGGTATAAAGTGATCTTGGCAGGGTCGCAGCGTAGGGAAGGGCCGCAGACGCGGCCCTTCCTTTTTTGCTAACTTTTAACCATGAAGCTGCTGCTGGTGAACTTCGCCGAGTGCCCCGAGAACCTGCATTTCGAAAGGGCGCTGGCGCGCGCCGCGGCGCGGCGGCGCGGCCTGCGGCTGGACGTAGTCCACGATTTCGATTTTCCCTATTCCTTCCTTGGCGCGCCGGAGCTGCCCGGCGGCGGCCGCCGGCTGAAATACTCCGGCCTGCCGGCGCTGAAGCGCGCCGCCGCGGCCGCCGATATAATACTGCTGCTGGATTTCCCCAAGCGCGCCCGCTGCGCCGCCGCTTACCTGTGGCTGCTGCGCCAGGCCGCCGGGGCCGAAAAGTATTTCATAGCCAACCACCTTATACCCATGCCCGGCCAGAACATTACGGCCGACCTGGCCCGCCGCTGGCGCGCGCTGTCCGCCGTGAAGGCCGGCTATATGCTGGAGTCCGACGATCTTTCGCTCTGGGCCGCGGCCGGCCTGGACGGGGCGCGGCTGCTGCGGCGCGGCTACGCCTCGGACTGCGAGTACTATAAGCCAGCAGGCTCGGCCGCCGGCGGCTATGTGTTTTCGGCCGGCTCGGCCGGGCGGGATTTCAAGGCGCTGGCGCTGGGCGCGGCCCAGGCCGGATTGCCGCTGAAGGTATTCACCGATTCCAGGCCCGGCCGCCTGCCGGCCGGGGCGGAACTGCTGCCGCTGGCCAAGAACCTGCATAACCTGCGGGAGGCCGTGGGTAAAGCCGCCGTCGTGGTGATACCGGTGTCGGACGGCTACAAGAACGAGGCCGCCGGCAATTCCATAGCCTTCCTTTCCATGGCCATGGGCCGGCCGGTGCTCACCCGCCGCACGCCTTATATGGAGCGGTTCATAAAGGACGGCGTGAACGGCTTCTTCTACGCCAGCCTCAGCGCCGGCTCGGTGGCGCGCGGCCTTAACCGCGTGAAGGCCATGCCGCCGGCCAGGCTGCGCGCCCTGGGCGCCGCCGCCCGCCGCACCGTGCTGGCCGGGGCCAACCTGGACGCCTTCTGCCGCGCCCTGCTGGGCAAGATAGCCAGCCGCCGAATTTGTTAGAATTATAAACACAAACAACCTGAGTAGGCCACAAGGAGACCCGATGGAGCAGATCCTGATCCTGGACTTCGGCAGCCAATACACTCAGCTCATCGCGCGCAGGCTGCGCGCCCTCCGCGTCTACTGCGAAATCCTCCCGTACAGTTCTCCCGTCGAGGAGATACTCTCCCGCTCGCCGCGGGGCATCATACTTTCCGGCGGCCCGTCCAGCGTTTACGACAAGGCCGCGCCCAAGCCCGACCAGGCCGTGTTCAACCTGGGCGTGCCGGTACTGGGCGTCTGCTACGGTATGCAACTGCTGGCGCACGAGTTCGGCGGCAAGGTGTGCAAGGCGGCCAAGCGCGAGTACGGCTTCAGCGAACTGAAGCTCCTCAAAGGCTCCAGACTTTTTAAAGGCATGAACGGCGGCGCCACGGTGTGGATGAGCCACGGCGACGAGGTAAAAAAAGTGCCGGCCGGCTTCCACGTGACGGCGCGCGCCGACGGCTCCGACATCACCGCGATGGAGAACCCTGAGCGCGGCCTTTACGCGCTGCAGTTCCACCCCGAGGTGCACCACACCGAGCACGGCGTGAAGATGCTCGAAAATTTCGCGCGCGGCATATGCGGCTGCAAGGACCGCTGGAGCCCCGCCTCTTTCCTGAACGAAAGCCTGGCCGCCGTTAAGAAACAGGCAGGCGGTTCCGCCGTTATCTGCGGCCTCTCGGGCGGCGTGGATTCGTCGGTGGCCGCGGTGCTGGCCCACAAGGCCATAGGCGACAAGCTCAAGTGCATATTCGTGGACACCGGCGTATTGCGCCACGGCGACCGCGAACGCATGGAAGAGGTCTTCAAGAAAAAGTTCCGCTTCAGCCTCAAGATCGTGGACGCCTCGGCGCTGTTCCTGGGGCGCCTGAAGGCCGTGACCTCGCCGGAGAAGAAGCGCAAGATCATAGGCCATACCTTTATAGAGGTGTTCGACAAGGAAGCGAAGAAGGTGAAGGGGGCGAAGTTCCTGCTGCAGGGCACGCTCTACCCCGACGTGATAGAGTCCGTTTCGGTGAAGGGCCCGTCGGCCGTGATAAAGAGCCACCACAACGTGGGCGGCCTGCCGGCAAAAATGAAGATGGGCCTCATAGAGCCGCTGCGCTATTTCTTCAAGGACGAGGTGCGCGAGCTCGGCCGCACGCTGAAGATCCCCGAAGGCCTCATCATGCAGCACCCTTTCCCGGGGCCCGGCCTGGCCATACGCGTGCTGGGCGAGGTTACGCCGGACAGGCTGAAGATCCTGCGCGAGGCCGACCGCCTTATGCGCGAAGAGATACAGAAGGCCGGCTGGTACGACAAGATCTGGCAGGCCTTCTGCGTGCTGCTCCCCGTGCGCTCCGTGGGCGTGATGGGCGACGAGCGCTCCTACGAATACACCATAGCCATACGCTGCGTCAGCTCCGTGGACGGCATGACCGCCGACTGGAGCCGCCTGCCGCACGACCTGCTGCAGAAAATTTCATCGCGCATAGTCAGCGAGGTGCGCGGCGTCAACCGCGTAGTCTACGACGTCACCTCCAAACCCCCCGCCACCATCGAATGGGAATAGGGGACGCTGCACGATAACTCGATAATTTTATGTGGATCAGCATCGCTATCGCCTCGGCCCTGCTTTCGGCGGCGGCCACCATATTCGAGAAGGCCTCGCTCAGGCGCATAGGCGCGCTGGACTTCTCGCTGCTGATCTCGGCCGCGCTGTTCGTCTTCTCGGCCGGCACGGCGTTCAAGGTGGACATGTTCGGCTACGGGGCCGGCACGCTTGGCATTCTGGTGTTCAAGAGCGTTATAAACGCCGGGGCTTTCCTGCTGGTGATGATGACCCTGGAGCGCTGCGACATCAGCGGCTCGCTGCCTCTCCTGGGCCTGACGCCCGGCTTCACCGCGCTGCTGGCCTTCTTTACCATAGGCGACGCCATAACCGCGGCCGAGGCCGGCGGCCTGCTCTTGATGACGGCCGGCGTGTTCCTGCTGGAGAAGAAAGGCTCGGTAGCGGCCGGCGGCTGGCGCGGCCAATGGACCATATGGGCCGCGCTGCTGCTGTTCGCCGTTTCGTCGGTGCTGGACAAGGTGCTTCTGGGCTCGCGCGGCACGCCGCCGCTGGCCGTGATGTTCTGGCAGCACCTGGTTTTCCTGCTGATGTATTTGGGGCTCTCGCTCGGCAAAGGCCGCGGCCCGGCGCGCGCGCTGAGGGAGACGCCGCGCGAGGTATACCTTTATATAGCGGCCGCGGCCGTGCTGACGCTGGGCTACCGCTATACGCAGCTTTCGGCGGTTAAGCTGGCGCCGGTGGCGCTGGTGCTGGCGGTAAAGCGCACGTCGGTGTTCTTCGCTTCGCTGGCCGGGGGGAAGATCTTCTCCGAGCCCAGGCTGCTGGCGCGCGGCGCGGCGGCCGGCGTGATAATAACCGCAGGTTTTCTTATCCTTCGCAACGCCGGCTGACCGCGCAAGCGGCCGGCCGGTCTCGGTGACCGGAACCAGGAGGTTCAATGCTTCAGGAGAATATCCCGCTGGGCCTTACTTTCGACGACGTGCTGCTGCAGCCCGCCAAGTCCTCGGTGATGCCGAGGGACACGGACATAGGCACGCGGCTGACGCGCGGCATAAAGCTTAACGTGCCGCTGGTCTCCGCCGCCATGGACACCGTTACCGAGGCCGGCCTGGCCATAGCCATGGCCCGCGAGGGCGGCCTGGGCATAATACACCGCGCCATGCCGGCCCACCTGCAGGCCGAGGAAGTGCGCCGCGTGAAGCGCCACGAAAGCGGCGTGATCTCCGAGCCGCTCACCGTGTCGCCCGACGAGAAACTTTCCGACGCGGTGGCCCTTATGGCCAAGCACGGCGTGTCCAGCGTGGCCGTGGTGGCCGGCGGCAGGCTGGTGGGCCTGCTTACAAACCGCGACCTGCGCTTCCTGAAGGACCTCGGCAAAAAAGTATCCACGGCCATGACCACCAAGCTGGTAACGGCCAGGCCCGGCACCAAGCCGGAGCAGGCCGAGCGCCTGCTGCAGCAGCACCGCATAGAGAAGCTGCCGCTGGTGGACGCGAACGGCGCGCTGAAAGGGCTTATTACGGTGCGCGACATTCTTAATACCAGGCAGTACCCCAACGCCTGCAAGGACAAGAACGGCCGGCTGCGCGTGGGCGCGGCCATTGGCGCGGGCCCCGACGCCGTGGAGCGCGCGGGCCTGCTGGTGAAGGCGGGCGCCGACGTGATCTCGCTGGATTCGGCGCACGGCCATTCGGCCAACGTGATCAATACGCTTAAGGAAGTGAAGCGCCGCTACGGCTGCGAGGTGATAGCGGGCAACGTGGCCACCTACGAGGGCACGCTGGACCTGATAAAGGCCGGCGCCGACGCGGTGAAGGTGGGCATAGGGCCCGGTTCCATCTGCACCACGCGCGTGATAAGCGGCGTGGGCGTACCGCAGCTTACGGCGGTGAGCGCCGCCGTGCGCGCGGCCGCGCGCACGAAGACACCCGTGATAGCCGACGGCGGCATAAAGTTCTCGGGCGACATCACCAAGGCGCTGGCCGCCGG
>CALMZU010000051.1 GCA_937870775.1 uncultured Elusimicrobia bacterium | reverse complement strand
CCTACATGGTGCTTACCCGCCACAGCACCAAGCTGATGATGCGCAACCTGCGCGCTAAGATAGAGCAGGAGGAGCACGAGAACGAGGGCCTGCTGCGCAAGTTCTCGGAACTGAACTCCACGTCGCAGATAGGCGTGCTGGCGCACCGCATAGCGCACGACCTGCGCGGCCCGATCTCGTCGATCTCCGGCTACATACAGATAGAGATGGTGAAGGAACACTCGCCCGAGGACGCCGAGGCCTTGAAGGAGCTCAACAGCATAGTGGACAACATGGACGCCTCGCTCAAAGGCATAACCCGCTTCGGCAAGGCGCAGCAGAGCCAGCCCGAGATGGTGCGCCTGGCGGATTTCATGCGCAGTCTCAAGGCCATCATCTCCTATTCCCCGCAGGCCGTGGGCGTGGAGTTCAAACTGCTGTACAACGAGAAGCTCCCGGCCGCGGTGATGGGCTCGCGCGCCGACCTGCAGCAGGCCTGCTTCAACATCCTTAAGAACGCCGTGGAGGCCGTGCGCGACAATCCCGACCGCAAGGTGATAGAGCTGGACCTGAAGGTGGAGGCGGCTAACGTGCGCATGGTGTTCGCCGACAACGGCCCCGGCATACTGCCCGAGCTGCTCTCCACGATGTTCCACAAATCCATAACCACCAAGAAGGACGGCACCGGCGTGGGCCTTATCATCACCCGGGACCTGCTGGTGCGCAACGGGGGGGACCTGAAGATGCGCAACCGCGAGGCGGGGGGCCTCGAGGTGAGCGTTACCCTGCCGCTGGCCCAGGGTTGACATTCGTCAATCCCGGTTAATATAATAGGGGAGCGGCAAGGCGGGACGCCGGCCGCTTAAAGGGAGGGCGCGTGCATTTCACATCATTGATCAGCCGCAAGAACCTTTTTAGCCTGGCCGCGGCCGGGCTTTTGTATGTTTCCGGATCTCCGTCGCTTGTCGTCGCCTCCGGCTACGAGTTCGACGGCGTGGGCGCGCGGGCCGTGGCCCGCGGCGGCGCCGTTATAGCCGACTCGGGCGACTGGACGGCCATATACTGGAACCCGGCCGGCCTTGCCGCGGCCGGCAAGCGTGAGGGCGGTATAGAACTGCGTGCGGGCAGGATGTATTCCAAGGACGGCAACTCTTTCAACGTGCTCGGCTCCAATCCTTTCGACAAGGACAAGCTTTCCTCCGGCTTCGTCATAGGCTCCATGGGCGCGGCGGTGCCGCTGGACGCGGACAGCGCCATAGGCGCCGGCGTCTACTCGCCGCTGATGCAGGGTTCGGATTTCGAGGATACGTCCGCCTCCAACCCCCTTTACCTTAAGTACAAGAGCTACGTGGTCACGGGCGTGGCCAACGTCTCCTACGCGAGGAAACTGACCGACAGGCTTAGCGCTGGCCTTGGCGTGAACGCCATGTACGGCGCGCTCAAGAGCAAGTCCGACGTGACCTGGTCCGGCCCGCAGTACCAGCATAACGAGTCCGACGCAGAGGGCTACGGCATAGAGGGCATGGCCGGCCTTACCTACGCCATAAACGACCGCTGGACGGCCGGCGCCGTGCTGCGCACCGGCGCGCGCATAGAGCTTGAAGGCGAGGAGACCGTGGTCGTGAACAACGGCGCCTATACCGCCAAGAGCGATTTCGAGACCACGGTGCACCACCCGGCCACCACCGGCGTGGGCCTGGCCTGGCAGGCCCGCCAGGACCTGAAGCTTACCTGCGACGTTACGCCGCCCTGGTGGCAGGGCTTCTCCAACTCGCTGACCTACGCTACCCCCGACGGTACATT
>CALMZU010000050.1 GCA_937870775.1 uncultured Elusimicrobia bacterium | reverse complement strand
ATACCGAGGCGGTGCAGCGTGGGGGCGCGGTTGAGCATCACGGGGTGCTTCTTGGTGACGCGCTCCAGGATGTCCCAGATCTCGTTGTCCGCGTGCTCCATCTTCTTCTTCGCGACCTTGAGCGTGATGTTCTCTTTCTTTATCAGCTCGGCGAGCACGAAGGGTTTGAACAGCTCGAGCGCCATCTCCTTGGGGAGACCGCACTGGTTGAGCTTGAGGTTCGGGCCGACGACGATGACCGAGCGGCCGGAATAGTCCACGCGCTTACCCAGCAGGTTCTGGCGGAAGCGGCCCTGCTTACCCTTGAGGATGTCCGAGATGGACTTCAGCGGGCGGTTGGCGGCGCCGAGCACCACCTTGCCGCGCGCGCCGTTCTCTATCAGGGCGTCGACGGCTTCCTGCAGCAGGCGCTTCTCGTTGTAGATCATGACCTGCGGGGCGCGCAGGGCCTCGATGTGCTTGAGGCGGTTGTTGCGGTTGATGATGCGGCGGTACAGGTCGTTCAGGTCCGACGTGGCGAAGCGGCCGCCTTCCAGCGGCACCAGCGGGCGCAGGTCGGGCGGCAGCACCGGGAGGACGGTCATTATCATCCACTCGGGGCGGTTGTTGGAGGCCATGAAGCCTTCCAGGATCTTAAGGCGCTTTATGGCCTTGGAGCGGTCCGCGTCGTTCTTTATGGTGACGAGGTCCTTCTGGATGCGGTCTATCTCGACCTTGAGGTCTATGCTCTCGAGCAGGCTCTGTATGGCGTTGGCGCCGATGCCCACCTTTATCTTGGAATACTTCTTCCTGACCTCGGCGAGCTGGCTCTCGGTGAACACCTCGCCGCGGTTGTACTCCACGCGGCCGGTCACCGGGTCCTTGGTGTCTTCCAGCACGACGTAGGCGGCGTAGTACACCACCTTCTCCAGGTCGGTGGGGCGCATGTCCAGGATGATGCCGATGCGGCTCGGGGACTTGCGCAGGAACCAGATGTGGGCGACGGGGCAGGCCAGCTCTATGTGGCCCATGCGCTCGCGGCGCACTTTAGCCTCGGTCACTTCGACGCCGCAGCGGTCGCAGACCACGCCCTTGAACTTCACCCAGCGGTACTTGCCGCAGGCGCACTCGTAGTCCTTGGAGGGGCCGAAGATCCTTTCGCACAGCAGGCCGTCGCGCTCGGGCTTGAGCGTGCGGTAGTTGATGGTCTCGGGCTTCTTTACCTCGCCGAACGACCAGTTGCGTATCCTCGACGGGCTCGCGAGCCCTATCTTTATGCCGTTGAACGCGGAATAATTGAGTTCCTTGGCGTGTTTCTTGGTCTTGCCGCCGACGTTGAAGAAATTCTTCGCTTCCGACATCATGTCCATAGTTTGGTCCTTGCTTGCTGTCTGCCGCTCGGCCGGGGCTCCGTTTTGGGGCGGGGCCCCGGCCGGGTTTAGCTGCTAGTTCGCGGTACCAGTTACTTCTCGGCCTTCGCCGCCTTCTTCTTGGCGGGCTTGGCCTCCGCGGCCTCTTCGGTCTCGGCCTTGGCGGCCTTGGCCTCGGGGGCGGTGTTGAGCAGGTCCACTTCCAGGCTCAGCGCCTGCAGTTCCTTCACGAGCACCTTGAAGGACTCGGGAACGCCGGGCTGAGGAGGGAAGTCTCCCTTTATGATGGCTTCGTACATCTTGGTGCGGCCGGTGAAGTCGTCGGACTTCACGGTCAGCATCTCCTGCAGGGTGTAGGCCGCGCCGTAACCTTCGAGCGCCCACACTTCCATTTCGCCGAAGCGCTGGCCGCCGAACAGGGCCTTACCGCCCAGGGGCTGCCTGGTGATGAGGCTGTAAGGGCCGGTGCTGCGGGCGTGCACCTTGTCTTCGACGAGGTGGATGAGCTTCAGGATGTACATGTAGCCGACGGTGACCTTCTCGTGGAAGGCTTCGCCGGTGCGGCCGTCGTACAGGGTGATGCGGCAGTAGTCGTCCGGCAGGTATTCCTCCGGCACGCCCTTGGCGCGCAGGTGGTCCTTGGCCAGCTGCACCATCTGTATGACGCCGGGCTTCTCGGCGCCGGACTTCTCGACGTCCTTGAGCACGTCGTCGATGCTGATGTCCGGGCGCTTCTTGCCCTTCTTCTCCCAGTACTTCCAGTAATCCTTGTTGTCCTCGGCGGCGCTGTCGAACACCGGGCAGGACATCTGGGTGTCCAGCTGCTTGCCGGCCCAGCCGAGCATGACCTCGAGGATCTGGCCGATGTTCATGCGGGAAGGCACGCCCAGCGGGCACAGCACGATGTCCATCGGCGTGCCGTCGGGCATGTAGGGCATGTCCTCGCGCGGCAGGATGCGGGCGACGATGCCCTTGTTGCCGTGGCGGCCGGACAGCTTGTCGCCCACCTGCAGGCGGCGCTTAAGGGCTATGTGCACCTTCACCACCTTGTTGACGGTGACGGGCAGCTCGCCGGAGGTCTTGAGCATCTCCTTCTCGCGGGCGAACTTCTCCTTAATGCGCTTCTCCATCTGCTTGCAGAACTCTTCGGTCTCGGAACCCTTGGAGGCGGTCTCCTTGCGGAACTCCTTCAGGGCGTCGAGGTTGTAGTCCATCTCGGCGTCAATTTCCTTCTTGCGCCTGTCCTCTTCCTGCTTGGACAGCTTCTCGCGGCGCACGAACACGCGGGCGCCTATGATCTTGCCGTACACGCCGGGCGGCACGCGCATCGAGGTGTCGGTCACGTCCTCGGCCTTCTTGCCGAATATGACCTTCAGCAGGCGCTCCTCGGGGGAGAGCTGCTGCTCGCCCTTCGGGGACACCTTGCAGACCAGGATGTCGCCGGGGCGCACCATGGTGGACGGTATAACTACGCCGTCCTGGTCGATGTGCTCCAGCGCGTCGGTGCCGACGTTCGGGATGTCGCGGGTTATTTCCTCGGGGCCCAGCTTGGTGTCGCGGGCCTCCACCTCGAACTCCTCGATGAAGATCGAGGTCAGGTCGTCGTTCTCGACGACCTTCTCGGAGACCAGCATGGCGTCTTCGTAGTTGAAGCCTTCCCAGCTCATGAAGGCCACCAGCAGGTTCTTGCCGAGGGCCAGCTGGCCCTTGGAAGTGGCGGGACCGTCGGCTATGATGTCCCCCTTCTTCACTTCCATGCCGCTCTCCACCACGGGCACCTGGTTTACGCAGGTGTCCTGGTTGGAGCGGCGGTACTTTATCAGGTGGTAGATGTCCGGTTCCTTGGAATGCTCGGGCTTTATGGCGATCATGTCCGCCGAGGCGTAGATGACCTTGCCCGACGTGCGCGCCGCTATGCAGGCGCGGGAGTCGCGGGCGATGGTGGGCTCGAGGCCGGTGCCGACGAGCGGCGGCTCGGTGACGAGCAGCGGCACGGCCTGGCGCTGCATGTTGCAGCCCATCAGCGCGCGGTTCGCGTCGTCGTGCTCCAGGAACGGTATCAGCGCGGCCGAGATCGACATGACCTGCAGCGGGCTGACGTCCATGTAGGTGACCTTGTCGGAGTCGACGAAGACGTAGTCGTCCTTCAGGCGGCCGTACACCTGGTCGGTGGCGAGGCGGCTGCCGTCGAGCGGCGTGTTGGCCTGGCCCACGAAGATGTCGTCCTCGATGTAGGCGGTCACGTATTCGGCCTCGTCGGTGACCTTCTTGTTGGAGATCTTGCGGTACGGGGTCTCTATGAGGCCGTACTGGTTGACCTTCGCGTAGGCGGCCAGCGAGACGATAAGACCGATGTTCGGGCCTTCGGGCGTTTCGATGGGGCAGACGCGGCCGTAGTGCGTGTAGTGCACGTCGCGGACTTCGAAGCCGGCGCGCTTGCGGTTCAGACCGCCCGGGCCAAGGGCCGACAGGCGGCGCTTGTGGGTCAGCTCGGCCAGCGGGTTGATCTGGTCCATGAACTGCGACAGCTGCGAGGTACCGAAGAACTTCCTCATGATGGCCACGACGGGCGCGGCGTTGACGAGGGTCCTCGGGGTGACGGTCTTGTCTTCCTTGCTCATGCGGTCGCGCACGTTGCGGGCGATCTGCACGAGGGCGACGCGTATCTGGTTCTCCAGCAGCTCGCCGATGGAGCGCACGCGGCGGTTGCCGAGGTGGTCGATGTCGTCTATCTTGTACTCGAACTTGGCGCCCTCGTACTCGAAACCGGGCGCGCCGGAGTTCAGGGCCATCAGGTACTTTATGGTTACCAGGATGTCCTCGAGGCAGATGTTGCGCATCTTGTCGGAGGGCACCTTGAAGCGCTTGCTGACCTTGGAGAGCTCCTCGTATATCGGGCGGAGCTTGCGCATGGCCTTGTAGCGGCCGACTATGGAGAAGTCGTACCGGCGCAGGCTCTTGAACATTATGTTGTCGAGGTATTCCTCGGCCTGTTCCTTGACGATGAAGTCCTGGCCGCGCATCTTCTTGTAGATCTCGTAGCGGGCGTCGGACGCGGTCTTGGGCTGGTTCTTGGCCTCGAGGTCCAGGATGATGCCCGGGTTGTCCTCTTTGGGGTTGCCCTTTATCAGCAGCACGGACTTGACCTTGCGGTCGATCATGGCCTTCAGGGCCTTCTCGTCGATGGGCTGCGCGGCCTTCTCCTCGAGGTTCCAGATGACCTCGCCGGAGGACTTGTCGACGATGTCCTCTATGGCGTACTTGCCTATGATGTTGGCGGCGTTCTCGGGGTTGACCGGGACTTCGACGCTCTGGTAGAAGGCCTGCAGTATCTCGGCGTTGGTCTCGAGGCCGGCGGCCTTTATGAAAGTGGTGGCGAGGATCTTCTTCTTGCGGTCCAGGCGGACCCACAGGACGTTGTCGGTGTCGAACTCGAACTCCACCCAGGCGCCGCGGTACGGTATGATGCGGGCGAAGTAGAGGGACTTGCCGAGGACGGACTGCTTCTTCTCCTCGTCCTCCTCGAAGATGATGCCGGGCGAGCGGTGCAGCTGGCTGACCACGATGCGCTCGGCGCCGTTGAAGATGAACGAGCCGGTGTCGGTCATCAGGGGCAGCTCGCACAGGGTGACGTCCTGGTCGATCATGTGCTTGAGCTTGCCGCTGTCCTGCTTGAGGGACAGGCTCATGAAGGCCTTGAGCGGGGCGGAGTAGGAGCCGCCGCGGGCCAGGGCTTCCTCGGGGCCGACGTACTTCGGCGTGCCGAGCTCGTACTTCAGGAAATCCATTACCATCGTCCCGTCGGCGGATTCGATCGGGAAGACGTCCACGAAGGAGGCCTGCAGGCCCTGTATCTTGCGGTCTTCGGGTTTAGAGTCGAGCTGGAGGAACCAGTCGAACGACTGCTTCTGCATGTCGAGGAGGTCCGGAACTTTGAGGATCTGGCCTATCTTGGAAAAGTTAAGATGTTTCATCAGTTCACCTCGTAGTCTAAACCGCATAGCAGACCATCCCTCCTGCCTAAAGGCAGAAGGGATGAGGCTGCACCGCTTATTTCACCGCGTATAAGCTTTTTTTAGCACAAAACACCGGTACTGCATGGCGGCCGAGCGTCCCCGGCCTATAACGACACCGCCGCCCGCGGGTTTCGCGGACGGCGGTTGTACGGCGTGTTTACTTCAGCTCGACGGTACCGCCGGCCTCGGTGAGCTTCTTGCTCATCTCGTCCGCGGTCTTCTTGTCGACGCCTTCCTTCACGGGCTTCGGCGCGCCCTCGACGAGGTCCTTGGACTCTTTCAGGCCCAGGCCGGTCAGCTCGCGCACAACTTTGATCACGGCGATCTTCTTCGCCGCGTCGACGGACTTCAGAACGACGGTGAAGTCGGTCTTCTCTTCGGCGGCGGCGGCACCACCGGCAGCGGCGCCGGGGGCGGCGGCCACGCCAACGGGGGCGGCCTTCACGCCGAACTTCTCCTCGATCCCCTTAACGAGGTCGGAGAGTTCCATTATCGTCATACCGCCGATCGCTTCGATCAGCTGGTCTTTGGTCATAGTAGCCATTAGTCTGCTCCTTGTTCCGCCGGGAGGCGGTGTTTTTAGTAGCTCGCACGCTTTTGGGCGCGCGATTTATCCCGTTTTATACTGGCGGGACTACCAGGATACTTCAAATTATAGCAATTTTTGGGACGACAAAAAACGTAGACCGAGGTTAAGTGAGGGAAAACCGCACCGCGACTCGACTATCTACGAAAAAAAAGCTTAGGCCTGGGGAGCGGGAGCCGCGGCGGGAGCGCCGGCGGCCTTCTCTTTCTGCTCTTTCAGGGCGTCCAGCACCCAGCGTATCTGGGCGACGGAGCTGTACAGGGTGCCGGCGAGCTGGCCGAGGAGTTCGGTCTTGCTGCCGATCTTGGAAAGCTTGGAGATGTCCTCGGGGGTGAGCCAGTTCTTCTCGTAGAAGCCGCCCTTCCACTGCACGCCGGGGTTCGCCTTCGCGAAAGCCATCAGCTCCTTGGCGACCTTGGTGATCTCGTTGGGGTCCTCGAGGGTGACGACGGCGGTCGGGCCCTTGGCCACGGTGGCGTCGGCCGGCTTCAGCGCGGCGTTCTGCAGGGCGTGGGACACGACGGTGTTGCGCATGACCTGGAACTTGGCCTTGGCCGGGCGCAGGTTGTCGCGGAGACCGTTGGCATCCTTGAACTTCATGCCGTTGAAGGTGGCGAAGAAGGAGTCCTTGGCGGCGAATTCTTTGCCAAGCTTCTCGGCCAGCTGCTTCTTGTCGGTCTTCGTGATTTTCATTTTCGTTTCCTGTAGATGAAAGTGCCGCACTAAGAGCGGGAGCTCCTCGCGCGGCCCGCGATTCTTTGAAAATTCAAGCGCATTTTAAAGCGTTTCCTGCGATCAATTAGACCGGCGCCGACCTACTCTGCCAACGCCGAGTTGGGCGTTAGTACCATCGGCCCTGGAGACCTTAACTGCCGTGTTCGGAATGGGAACGGGTGTAACCTCTCCGGAATTAACACCGGTCTAACAAATCGCGGGAACCGCTTTTAGCAAAGGCTGCGTATCATATCACACCTTAGTTCGTTAGAACTTAAGATTAGAAAATAAGGCCAAGCCTCACGACCGATTAGTACCAGTTAGCTGAACATGTTACCATGCTTACACATCTGGCCTATCAACCCGGTAGTCTTCCGGGGGTCTTCTGGGACTTAACGTCCAGGGATACCTTATCTTGGGACGGGTTTCACGCTTAGATGCTTTCAGCGTTTATCCCTACCGAGCACCGCTACCCAGCTTATGCCGTTGGCACGACAACTGGAATACGGGCGGCTCGTCCAACTAGGTCCTCTCGTACTGTAGTCAGCTTCCCTCAAGTATCCTGCGCGCATATCAGATAGAGACCGTACTGTCTCACGACGTACTGAACCCAGCTCACGTACCGCTTTAATGGGCGAACAGCCCAACCCTTCCCACCTGCTTCAGCGGGAGGATGCGATGAGCCGACATCGAGGTGCCAAACCTGGTCGTCGATGTGGACTCTTGGACCAGATCAGCCTGTTATCCCCGGGGTAGCTTTTATCCGTTGAGCGATGGCCCTCCCACGAGGTACCACCGGATCACTATGACCGACTTTCGTCCCTGTTCGGCCCGTCGGCCTCACAGTCAAGCTTCCTTCTACCATTGCGCTCGACAGGCGATTTCTATTCGCCCTGAGGAAACCTTGGTACGCCTCCGTTACTCTTTGGGAGGCGACCGCCCCAGTCAAACTGCCCGCCTGCCAATGTCCTTCGGCCGGGTCACGGCTGCGAAGTTAGATTCACAATTTCAATAGGGTGGTATTTCACCGTTGCCTCCCCTTAGGCCAAAACCCAAGGATCACCGGCTCCCACCTATCCTACGCAATTAAAACCGTAAATCAATGACAAGTTACAGTAAAGCTCCACGAGGTCTTTTCGTCTAGATACGCGCAGCAAGCGTCTTCACTTGCACCACAATTTCGCCGAGCCCTACGTTGAGACAGCGGGATCTTTGTTATGCCATTCGTGCAGGTCGGAACTTACCCGACAAGGAATTTCGCTACCTTAGGACGGTTATAGTTACCGCCGCCGTTTACTGGGGCTTAAGTTCGAAGCTTCGCCTTGCGGCTAACCCCTCCCCTTGACCTTCCAGCACCGGGCAGGCATCAGGCCCTATACGTCATCTTGCGATTTCAGCAGAGCCCTAAGTTTTTGTTAAACAGTCACGATCCCCATTTCACTGCGGCCCGTTCGCATTGTGGTCTTTTAATCCCACACTGCTACAAGGGCGCTCCTTATTCCGAAGTTACGGAGCCAGTTTGCCTAGTTCCTTAACGTAGGTTATCTCGCGCGCCTTAGTATACTCAACTCGCCCACCTGTGTCGGATTACGGTACGGTTACAATGGAAACTCCCTACGAAGTTTTTCTCGGCAGCGTGGTTGGGCCACTTCACCTGGTTACCCAGGCTGGTCTCGGTTTCCAGCTTTATAGTCAGACGGATTTTCCTGCCTGACCGTGCCTTCCACCTTTCTCCGGGACAACCTTTACCCGGTAAGCTTACCCTACTGCGTCCCTCCTTAGGTAATGACGCGTCCACTGTAGTTCCGGAATATTAACCGGATGTCCATCGTCTACGCCTTTCGGCCTCGACTTAGGACCGACTAACCCTGAGCCGACGAACGTTGCTCAAGGAACCCTTAGGCTTTCGGCGACGAAGATTCTCACTTCGTTTATCGCTACTTATTCCAGCATCCTCACTTCATAACGCTCCAGCGCTCCTTACGGTACGCCTTCGCTGCATTACGAACGCTCCCCTACCACTCACAGAAGCTCGCGCTTCTATAAATCCGCGATTGCGGTGATGTGCTTAGCCCCGTGTCATTTTCGGCGCAGGTTCGCTAGACTAGTGAGCTGTTACGCACTCTTCAAAGGGTGGCTGCTTCTAAGCCAACCTCCTAGCTGTTTGTGTAAACCCACATCCTTTGCCACTTAGCACATACTTTGGGACCTAGATCGGCGGTCTGAGCTGTTTCTCTCTTGCACGTGAAGCTTTTCCCTCACGAACTGACTGCCGTACGGTACGCCGAGGTATTCGGAGTTTGATTGAGTTCGGACCGGGGGTCGCCCAGCCTACATCATTCAGTGCTCTACCCCCGCGGGTTAAAACACGACGCTAGCCCTATAGCTATTTCGGGGAGAACTAGCTATCACCAAGTTCGATTGGCCTTTCACCCCTTACCCCAGTTCATGTAGAAACTTTTCAACGTTTAACACTTCGGACCTCCATCACCGGTTAAGGTGACTTCATCCTGACCAGGGTAAGATCACTTGGCTTCGAGTCTACTAATGCGAACTAAACGCCCTATTCAGACTTGCTTTCGCTACGGCTCCGTCGTTTACAGCCGACTTAACCTTGCTCGCACTACGTAACTCGCTGGATCATTCTTCAACAGGCACGCCGTCGCGCGTTCCCTTCCTTGCGGTCGGGCATAGCGCTTCGACAGTTTGTAGATATACGGTTTCAGGTTCTATTTCACTCCCGGTCACGGGTTCTTTTCGCCTTTCCCTCGCGGTACTTGTTCACTATCGGTCACTAGAGAGTATTTAGCCTTGGAGAGTGGTCTCCCCGAATTCCCACCGGATTGCACGTGACCAGTGGTACTTAGGTACCCATCGGGAGTCGCTTTGATTTCGCCTACGGGACTGTCACCCGCTATGGTTCTTCTTTCCAGAAGATTCGGCTATCTGACGATTTTAACTCCCCGGTTCTAAACCGGACGGGCCCTGTAACCCCGGTTGAATAAATCCAACCGGTTTAGGCTGTTCCGCGTTCGCTCGCCACTACTGACGGAATCTCGTTGATTTCTTCTCCTCCTGGTACTATGATGTTTCACTTCCCAGGGTTGTCTTCAGTACGCTATCTCAAGACCTGACGGTCTCGACTTTACGTAAAGATTTCAGGGCATTACCCCTGAACGGTTTCCCGATTCGGATATCCACGGATCAAAAGATATTTGCTCCTCCCCGTGGCTTTTCGCAGCTTATCGCGTCCTTCATAGACTTCTAGTGCCAAGGCATCCACCATATACCCTTGTAGCTTGGCCTTATTCTTTAATCCTAAGTTACAATGGTAAAACTTCTACCTTGTTTCTTACTAGTTCTTAACTAACTTTATCACTTTGTATACTAAGGTGTGATCTTATGTCTTAATTCTTCATTAAGACGCCTTTGCTCATTTCTGTCCGGCGCCGCCGACTCCGTACGGAGAATTAAGGCTTTGCCTCAGAAATGTTGCGCTTGAATTTTCAAAGAACCGAAATTTGTTTAGTCTGCTAAATCTTGGAGCAGACCGGGATCGAACCGGCGACCTCCTGCTTGCAAAGCAGGCGCTCTCCCAACTGAGCTACTGCCCCGCAATGGCCGCCTGGCTTTCACAGCCGGCTGGTTCGTTAGAGCGTATGGGCCCAGATGGAATTGAACCATCGACCTCACGCTTATCAAGCGTGCGCTCTAACCAGCTGAGCTATGAGCCCAAAACTTATGTATGAATGGCCACCCTGAACCAGGGTTGATGGTACCGACCTTTACTTTCTCGTGAGAGAAGTAATAAAGGAGGTGATCCAGCCGCACGTTCTCGTACGGCTACCTTGTTACGACTTCACCCCAATCACCAGGCACAACTTGGGGCCTAGAGTATCCTAGGCACTTCTGTTGCAACTGACTTTCGTGGTGTGACGGGCGGTGTGTACAAGGCCCGGGAACGTATTCACCGCAGCCTGCTGATCTGCGATTACTAGCGATTCCAGCTTCACGTGGGCGAATTGCAGCCCACGATCTGAACTAGGGTGCAGTTTGGGGATTGGCTCCATCTTGCGATATTGCTACCTTCTGTCTGCACCATTGTATCACGTGTGTAGCCCTGGACATAAAGGCCATGATGACTTGACGTCGTCCCCACCTTCCTCCGTGTTATCCACGGCAGTCTCCTGAGAGTCCTCTCCTTGCGGAGTAGCAACACAGGACAAGGGTTGCGCTCGTTGCGGGACTTAACCCAACATCTCACGACACGAGCT
>CALMZU010000049.1 GCA_937870775.1 uncultured Elusimicrobia bacterium | reverse complement strand
AAGGAGACCACAAATGTACGAAGAGATAAAGAAAAGCGACCCCCAGCTTTACAAGGCCATAAAGGGCGAGGTGCTGCGCCAGCAGAACAACCTCGAACTCATAGCCTCCGAGAACT
This sequence comes from uncultured Elusimicrobia bacterium, assembly GCA_937870775.1. Taxonomy (GTDB): domain Bacteria; phylum Elusimicrobiota; class Elusimicrobia; order Elusimicrobiales; family UBA9959; genus UBA9959. The sequence goes on along the minus strand of CALMZU010000049.1, from coordinate 21,329 downwards.
ACACCTCCAAGGCCGTCATGGAAGCCCTCGGCTCCGTGCTGACCAACAAGTACGCCGAAGGCTACCCCGGCAAGCGCTACTACGGCGGCTGCGAGCACGTCGACGTCGCCGAGAAGCTGGCCATAGACCGCGCCAAGAAGCTCTTCCACGCCGACCACGCCAACGTGCAGCCCCATTCCGGCACCCAGGCCAACATCGCCGCCTACCTCTCGCTGATCAACCCCGGCGACAAGGTGATGGGCCTCAACCTCAGCCACGGCGGCCACCTCTCCCACGGCCACCCGCTCAACTTCTCCGGCAAGTACTTCAAGATCGTCACGATGAACGTGAACAAGGACACCGAGCTCCTCGACTACGAGGAGATGGAGAAGCTCATCGAGAAGGAGCGCCCGAAGCTGATCATGGCCGGCGCCTCCAACTATTCCCGCAAATGGGACTGGGCCCGCATCAAGCGCGCCGCCGACAACTGGAAATGCTTCCTCGTCACCGACATAGCCCACTACGCCGGCCTCGTCGCCGCCGGGCTGTACCCGTCGCCGGTGGAGTACGCCGACATCGTCACCACCACCACCCACAAGACCCTGCGCGGCCCGCGCGGCGGCCTGATACTCTGCAAGGCGCCTTACGCCCGCTCCGTCGACCGCACCAACTTCCCCGGCAACCAGGGCGGCCCGCTGATGCACGCCGTGGCGGCCAAGGCCATCTGCTTCAAGGAAGCCCTGTCGCCCGACTTCAAGGTGTACCAGGCCCAGGTGCTCAAGAACGCCCGCAAGCTCGCCCGCGAGATGCAGGCCCGCGGCTACCGCATAGTCTCCGGCGGCACCGACTGCCACCTGATGAGCGTCGACCTGCGCCCGAAGAACGTCACCGGCAAGGACGCCGAGATAGCGCTGGACAAGGCCGGCATAACGGTGAACAAGAACACCATACCGTACGACCCCCAGCCCGCCATGGTCACCAGCGGCATACGCATAGGCACGCCCGCCGTCACCACCCGCGGCCTCAAGGAGCGCGACATGGCCGCGATAGCGGACTTCATGGACGACGCGATACAGCACAAGGACGACGACAAGGCGCTGAAGGCCATAGCCGAGCAGGTGAAAGCCCTCTGCGCCAAGTTCCCGATGTACCCCGGCTTCGAGAACTGAGCAGCCCATCGAAAAAGGGAAAGCCGCGCGAGTGCGCGGCTTTTTCTTTGCCGGTCCGGAAAACGGCGTGTAATAGGGCTTTAATTATTATAAAATAGTAATAATGGCGGGATAGCCCTTCAAGGGCGCTCCGGTCATAGGATGATTTCACTCTAATAAGCAACAAGGAGCAGAAGATGGCTAAGAAAGTACTGGCGGAAATAGGCGTGATAGGCGGCACCGGCCTCTACGCGATGGACGAGCTCAAGATAGAGCGCGAGATAAAGATAAAGACCCCCTTCGGCGACCCCTCCGACAATATCATACTCGGCACCCTGGCCGGCATAAAAGTGGCCTTCCTGCCCCGCCACGGCCGCAAGCACGCCATGCTGCCCGGCGAGATCAACCAGCGCGCCAACATGTGGGCCCTCAAGTCCATAGGCGTAAAGACCATACTCTCGGCCAGCGCCGTAGGTTCCCTGCGCCAGGAGCTGCCGCCCACCCATTTCGTGTTCCCCGACCAGTTCGTCGACGAGACCAAGGGCCGCAAGAGCACCTTCTTCGGCGACGGCATAGTGGGCCACGTGCCCATGGCCGAGCCCTTCTGCATGGAGCTCTCCGACATGATGTACAAGGAAGCCAAGAAGCTCGGCATAAAGGCCCACAAGGGCGGCACCTACTGCTGCATGGAAGGCCCCCAGTTCTCCACCAAGGCCGAATCCTTCTACCACAGGAAGATGGGCTATTCCATCATCGGCATGACCATGGCCACCGAGGCCAAGCTCGCCCGCGAGGCCGGCTTCCATTACGCGCCCGTCTCCCTCGTCACAGACTATGACTGCTGGAAGGAAGGCGAGGAAGTGGACCAGGACAAGGTCTCCGAGACCATGTCCAAGAATATACACAACATACGCCGCCTCCTGGTGAAGGTGATACCGCTGGTGGCCAAAACGGGCTGCCGCAACAACTGCAACGGGTTCATAAAAGGCTCGCTGCTCACCCACAAGGAAAACTTCCCGGCGAAGACTTACGCCAAACTGAAGCTGATACTGGAGGGTTGATATGGCCAAGAAGACCGGCGCTGACAAGATAGCGGGAAAGATCCCGGCCCTGGTGGCCGCGGCCAAGGAGGCCAGGAAGAAGGCCTACTGCCCGTATTCTCATTACCCGGTGGGCGCGGCCCTCATAGCCGGCTCCGGCAAGGTGTACACCGGCTGCAACATAGAGAACGCTTCCTTCGGCCTCTCCAACTGCGCCGAGCGCACCGCCATATTCAAGGCGGTCAGCGCCGGCGAGCGGGAGATAAAGGCCCTCTGCGTGGCCGCCGACAGCGCCAGCCCCTGCGGCGCCTGCAGGCAGGTCATAGTGGAGTTCGCCAAAAAGGACGCCGTGATGGTATACGCCGACTGCCGCGGCGGCAAGCTGACCTACACCACCGCCGGCGAGCTGCTGCCGCTCGCCTTCGACCCGAAGGACGCCGGACTGTAAATTTGCAGGAGGTACAACAATGGACGTTAAGACCCTGACCAAGCTCACCAAGTGGATGGAGACCACCGACCTCGAGGAGATAACCTGGAGGAACGGCGAGGACAAGATCAGCCTGAAGCTCAACAATAACCCCGAGCAGAGCGCCGCGATCGCCTCCTCCATGGAGCCCGTGCTCTCCCCGACCATAGGTATTTTCCGCTTCGCCCGCCCGGGCAAGACCAACCACCTGAAGGAAGGCTCCTCCGTGAAGAACGGCCAGGAGCTCGGCGTGGTGGAAGTGGGCAAGGATTTCAAGGCGGTCACCGCCCCGTCCAACGGCCTGCTGAAGATCATTTCCATAGAGGACGGCAAGCCGGTGGAATACGGCCAGCCTCTGTTCTTCGTGGAACCCCGCTGACGAATGCCGAAACCGCCCGTCATAAAATGCCCCAAGTGCGGGTACCTGCCCAACGTGGCGGGCGACACCTGCCTTAAATGCGGCACGCGGCTCGAGAAAGCCTGCGGCGAGTGCGGTTTCAGCAATTCCCTCGAAAAGAACTACTGCGACCAGTGCGGCAGCGAACTGAACGTTAAAAAGGCGGAACAGCCGGCCGCCCCGGCCCCGGACAAACCGGCGCACCCCAAACTGGAGATGGAGTCCATACAGGACACCGTAAACAGCAAGGGCGCGTCCTTCCGCGGTAAACCGCCGGCCGCCGCCCCGTCGAAACCCCCGGAGAAGTCCGCGCCCGGACTCCCGAAGGTCTCCAGCCCGATGATGGCGGACTCGGCCAGGCTGCGAGGCAGCGCGCGCGTTACGCCGCCACCGCCGAGCCTGGCCAAACGCCTGGTCGGCCCGGTGGTCACCGGCCTGCTGGCCGTCGTGCTGCTGAGCATCCTTTACATGATAATGGCGCCGTCGCTGCCGAAGTTCAGGCTGACGCTGGCGGCCAAGGCCTACCTGTCGGCCATCTCGCAGGGCCGCTTCGAGAAGGCCTACGAGCTGCTGTCCACCAATTCCCGGGCGGCCTGCACGCAGGACGACTACGTACGCAACAACAAGGAATATTATTCCACCGCGCCGGCCTGGCAGTTCAAGGAAGTGCAGGTCTTCGCGATGGACAAGGACGCGGCGGTGGTGCGCTACCAGCTGAAGGAAGGCACCGCCCCGTGGAAAACGGACTACATTTCTTTCGTGCGCGAGCACGGCCGCTGGACCAGGCCTTACATCTGGATCATGTTCCAGCCCATACAGGACGCGCTGGACCGCAACGATTTCCCGCAGGCGCTGTTCCTCTCGCAGAAGCTCTACCTCACCGACCCGCTGGACCCGCGCACGTCGGGCTATCTGTGCTCGTCCGAGTTCTTCATGAAGCTCTACGAGAAGTCGGCCGAGTCCTGCAAACGCACCGTCGACGCGCAGGCCGTCTACCCGGTGGGCTACAGCAACCCGGAACTGTTCTGGTTCGCCTTCTACTACGCCGACAGCCTGAGGCTGCTCGGCCGGGACCGCGTGGCCGTGCAGGAATACGAGAAACTGCTCGGCTGGCCCGGCGTGACCGCCGCGGAGCAGTGCCCCGTTTTCCTCAACCGCGCCGACAGTTACGTGAACCTTAAAGAGTACGATTCGGCGCTGCGCGACGTGATGACGGCCAGCTCGATCTGCGCGCAGGAGCCGGCAAAGAGCGACGCCGCCAAGCGGCTGTCCTTCATGAGCGGCGCCGCCGGTCCCGCGGCCATAGATTTCGCCCAGAAGGCCCGCTTCCAGCAGGGCATGCCGCCCATAGGCGAGGCCCGCCGCCAGCAGCTCGAAGCCATGAAGGCCCGCCTGGGCCGCGGCGCGCGCCTGCCAAGGGACAAATGGCTGGCAGTGCACACCGCCGGCCCCGAGTACCGGGTATTCCTGCGTCAGGAAGCCTACAACCCGCAGACCCGCAAGAACGAGACCCAGGATATTTTCATTTTCCTTGTTAACCTCTGGACCAGCAAAGGCAAGGTGGAGAAAGCACCCGTGCCGCCCCCGCCCCCGGCCGCGCCGTCCAAGGTCAGCGAGTAAGCCGCCCGCCGGGCGCTGATTTTCTGGAGGAAAGATGTTCAAAAAAGTGCTTATTGCCAACCGCGGCGAGATAGCGGTACGCGTCATAAGGACGCTCAGGGAGATGGGTATAGGTTCCGTCGCCGTCTATTCAGAGGCGGACCGCTCCTCGCTGCATGTGCGCCTGGCGGACGAGTCCGTCTGCATAGGCCCCGCCATGGCCCGCGAGAGCTACCTCAGCATACCGGCAATCATCTCTGCCGCCAAGGTCACCGGCGCCGACGCCGTGCACCCCGGCTACGGCTTCCTTTCCGAGAACGCCGAGTTCTCCGCCGCCTGCCGCGACAACGGCATCACCTTCATCGGTCCCTCCCCCGAATCCATACAGATGCTGGGCCACAAGGCCGAGGCCCGCAAGATGGCCGTTAAGGCCGGCGTGCCCGTTACCCCCGGCACCAAGGACTGCGTTAAGAAGGATTTCAAGAAAGAGGCCGAGAAGGTTGGTTTCCCGCTGATGATAAAGGCGGCCGCCGGCGGCGGCGGCAAGGGCATACGCATCGTGCGCGAGGCCTCCCAGCTGGAGAAAGAAATGACCATGGCCTCCAGCGAGGCCAAGGCCGCCTTCGGCAACGGCGACGTCTATTTCGAGCGCTACATAGAGCTGCCCCGCCACATAGAGGTGCAGTTCGCCCGCGACTCGCACGGCAACGTCATAGCCTTCCCCGAGCGCGACTGCTCCATACAGCGCCGCCACCAGAAGCTCGTCGAGGAAACCCCCAGCCCGGCCGTGAGCAAGAAACTGCGCGAGAGCCTGGAGAAGGCCGCGGTGCAGCTGGCCGAGGCCGCCGACTACGTGGGCGTGGGCACCGTGGAATTCCTGCTGACCCAGAACGGCGAGTTCTATTTCATGGAAGTGAACACCCGCCTGCAGGTGGAGCACCCGGTGACCGAATACATCACCGGCTTCGACCTGGTAAAGGAGCAGCTGCTGGCCGCCTCCGGCGAGAAGCTGACCCACACCGGCAGCCACAGCGTGCCCTACCGCGGCCATTCCATAGAGCACCGCATCAACGCCGAGGATTTCAGCCGCAACTTCGCGCCCTCCGTGGGCCGCGTGGAGGAATGGATGGTCCCCGGCGGCAACGGCATACGCGTGGACACCCACGTCTACGCGGGCTACAACCTGCCGGTCTACTACGACAGCATGCTGGCCAAGCTCGTGATCTGGGCGCCCACCCGCGCCGAGGCCGTGGAGCGTTCCCGCCGCGCGCTCGCCGAGTTCAAGGTGCGCGGGGTGAAGACCACCATAGACGCCCACCAGCTGATCATACAGGACGCGGACTTCAAGGCCGGCAAGACCGACACCGGCTTCATGGAGCGCCTGCTGGCGCCCGCCGAGCCCGTAAAGGCCTGATGCGTACCGCGGGCAAGATCGTTTCGCTGCGCGGGGCAATGAAGCTGCGCGCCGCCCTTAAAAAGGCCGGCAAGCGGGCCGTTTTCACCAACGGCTGCTTCGACATACTGCACGCCGGCCATATCCGCTCCATAGAGAAAGCCCGTTCATTCGGGGACTTCCTCTTCCTCGGCCTGAACTCCGACGCCTCGGTGCGCCGGCTCAAGGGCCCTTCCCGCCCCGTCAACAAGGAGGCCGACCGCGCCGTGGTGCTGGCGGCCCTGGCCGCCGTGGACGCGGTGGTGATCTTCGGCGAGGATACGCCCCTCGATCTCATAAAGGCCCTGCGCCCGGACGTGCTGGTGAAAGGCGCCGACTACCGGGGCGCCGTAGTGGTCGGTTCCGAATATGCCGGCCGCGTCAGGCTTATACCCCTTCTGAAAGGCCGGTCCACGACCGCCACCATAAGGAAGATGTCCGCCTGCTAGGCCGTTCAAAACCCGCCCCTAAATATAATAAAATATAGAGATATCTATGACCGACATTTTTGAAAAGTGCAGGAACTTCACCGTAGCCCGCCAGCTGATGGAATCGGGCATTTACCCCTACTTCAAGGCACTTGAATCCGAACAGGCCCCCGAAGTGATGATACAGGGCAAGAAATTCATCATGTTCGGCTCCAACAATTACCTGGGGCTCGCCAACGACCCCCGCATGAAGCAGGCCGCCATAGACGCCGTCAACAAGTACGGCACCGGCGTGGCCGGTTCCCGTTTCCTCAACGGCAACACCACCCTGCACGAGGAACTTGAGCGCAAGCTCGCCGCCTTCAAGGGCCGCGAGGCCGCGCTGATCTACGCCACCGGCTACCAGATGAACCTGGGCGTGGTCTCCGCGCTGGTCGGCAAGGGCGACGTGGCGGTGGTGGACAAGCTGGACCATGCCAGCATCCTGGACGGCTGCCGCCTTTCCCACGGCGAGATACGCCGCTTCAAGCACAACAACGTGGCCGACCTGGACCGCGTGCTGACCGATATAGGCCCCGATCACGGCAAGCTGGTCATAGTGGACGGCGTTTTCTCGATGGAGGGCGACATCGCCCCCGTTCCCGAGATAGCGAAGGTCTGCAAGAAGCACGGCGCCCGCCTGATGGTGGACGACGCGCACGCCACCGGCGTGCTGGGCAAGGGCGGCCGCGGCACCTGCGAGTACTTCGGCCTGGACCACAACGACGTGGACCTGGTAGTGGGCACCTGCTCCAAGAGCTTCGCGACCGTCGGCGGCTTCGTCGTCGGCAACGCGGACATCATCCACTACATACAGCACCTTTCCCGCTCCATGATCTTCTCGGCGGCCCTGCCGCCCGCCTCCGTGGCGTCCATAGCCAAGGCAATAGACATCATAGAGAGCGAGCCCCAGCGCATACAGCGGCTGTGGGACAACTCGGCCTACCTGATGAAGCACTTCAAGGAATGGGGCCTGAACACCGGCGAGACCAAGACCCCCATCATCCCGGTGGTCATCGGCGACGACGAAAAGGCTTTCTCCCTCTGGCGCATGCTCTACGACAACGGCCTGTTCACCAACCCGGTGGTCAGCCCCGCCGTGCCGCCGAAGCGCGCCCTCCTGCGCGTGGTGGTCACCGCCACCCACACGAAGGAACAGCTGGACCGGGCTCTTAACATCTTCGAGGACTGCATCAACAAGGTCCTCAAGACGAAGACCCCCCTGGTAAAATAAGACCGCTCAGGGCGGCATCCCCGAACCGCAGCAGCAAGGACGGAAGCATCTTTATGTCTATAGCCATACGCGAGATCGACCAGGAAGGCCTCGGCGCCTTCATAGATTTCCCCTACGACCTCTTCAAGGGCCACCCGCACTGGGTAGGCGAGCTCAAGAGGGACACCCGGCACATGCTTGAACTGTCCCATCCTTTCTGGCGCCACGCCGAACGCAGGCTTTTCATGGCCTACCGCGGGGGCCAGCCGGCCGGCCGCATAGCCGCCATCGTGAACCGCGCCCACAACTCTTTCCACGGCGAGAACTGCGGCTTCTTCGGTTTCTTCGACTGCGAGGACCGGCAGGAGACCGCCGACGCGCTGTTCGCGGCCGCGGCCAAATACCTGAAGGCGCAGGGCATGGACTCGGTGCGGGGCCCGGTGAACCCGTCCACCAACGAGAGCTGCGGCATGCTGCTCGAGGGGTTCGACTCGGACCCCATGGTCATGATGCCGTACAACCCGCCGTACTACCTGGACCTCACGGCCGGGGCCGGTTTCGCCAAGGCGAAGGACCTTTTCGCTTTCCGCGTGAAGCCCTCGCACGGTTTCGGCGAGCGCTTCGAGAAGATCGTGGCCCGCATGAACCGCCACGGCGCGATCAAGCTGGAGCTCGTCGACATAAAGAACCTCGACAAGGCCATAGCCGAGATCAAGGAGATCTACAATTCGGCCTGGGATAAGAACTGGGGCTTCGTGCCCATGACCGACGAGGAGTTCAACGACCTCGCGGCCGCGATGAGGCCGCTCCTGAAGCCCGAATACCTGTATTTCGCCCGCGTAGAGGGCCAGGCCGCGGGCTTCGTGATGCTGCTGCCCAACTTCAATATCCCCCTGAAAGCCGTCCGCGGCAGCCTGAACCCGCTCAACATAGTCCAGTTCCTGTGGAAGATGCGGTTCGGCATGCGGAGCGGCCGCCTGCTCACCCTCGGCGTCAAGAAGGAATTCCGCAACCGCGGCATAGAGATGCTGCTGATAAAGCAGGCCTTCGAGGCGGGCAGCAAGATGCGGTGGGATTTCGGCGAGATGTCCTGGACGCTCGAGGACAACGAGCAGATCAACCGCATCATAGAGACCATCGGCGGCGAGGTCTACAAAAAATACCGCCTCTTCGAAAAAAAGCTCTAGACGGCTAGCGCGGGGCCTGGCCGGGCGCCGCCTCGCAAAACACGGCGTCGCGAACACCGTTCGCGCGCCTCGTCACTCGGCCTCGTCGCTTACGCAAGCCTCGGCCTCCGTGACGGTTTTGCTCACCGGCGCCCGGCCACCCGCGCAGGTTTTTTTCATTGCGGTTTTTCAATGCGCGTATACGGCCAGGCCCGCGCTAAACCTTGCGCCGGCTTTAATCTTTCCGTAATCTTTATTTAACCGGACTCGGCTATAATATCCATATGCGGTTCTCGGACCTGAAAAAAGCGCAGAACGAAATACCCGCGCCCCAGCCCAAAAAGCCGGCGCCCGTCAGCGCCGCCCCGGCGGCGCCGCGCCCTGAAACCCAGGCCGCACAACCGCCCGCGCCCGCAACGCCCCCGGCCAAAGAGCGCCGCACCGAACTTCCGCAGCCCCGTACCGACGAGGACAGGGCCGAGGCCATACAGAAAGGCGCCGGCGCCTTCAGGCCCCGCGTGAAAGGCGAGCCCAGGCCCGCCGCCGCGCCGTCCGCGCCCTACCGCGACCTGCTCGCCCGCGCCCGCGAGGTTTACGCCCGCCTGCTGGACCAGACCGGTTCCCTGCTGCGCGGCGCCGACCAGCCCTATACCGAGAAATACGAAGCCTGCACCGCCGCCGCCACGCTGGCCTCCGAAACCCTCAAGGAAAACCCCGTACTTCTTACCTGCGCCTGCCATTCCACCGCCGAGGACTACCTGCACGGCCACAGCGCCAACGTGACCGTTGTCGCCCTGGCCATGGGCCGCGAGCTGAACCTGCCGGAGTCCGAACTGCGGCTGCTCGGCTTCTGCGCCATGGCCCACGACATAGGCATGACCGGCTATTCCGCCCTCTATAATTCGGAGAGCCGCCTTACCGAGGAGCAGTTCTCGGAGATAACCGCCCACCCCGAGGCCGGCGCCCAGAAGCTGGACCGCATAGTGGACCTGGACTACAAGATAAAGGACAGGGCCAAGAAGATCATCATGCAGAGCCACGAGCGCATAGACGGCTCCGGCTACCCGGCCCGCCTCGCCGGAGAGGAGATAGACCCGCTGGCCCTGATCATAGGCCTGGCCGACGTCTACGAGGCGATGACCCACCCCCGCCCCTGGCGCGGCCCCTTCAACCCGCCCGACGTGGTGAAGGAACTCATCGAAAAGGAAGGCCTCGGCTTCAGCTCGCGCACCGTGAAGGCGCTGATCTCCGCCGTGACGATCTACCCCCCTGGCTCGCTGGTGGAACTCTCCACCGGAGAGACAGCGCGGGTCATAAAGGTGAACCCCGGCTCGCTCACCCGCCCGCTGGTGGAAATAATAGCCGACCAGGATTTCAACGCCCTGCCGCCCGCCGCGGCCGACCTGCTTGAGCACCCGCTCACCTCGGTGGAACGCCCGCTGGGCCCCGGCGAGCTCGAGGAGCACAACCCCCGGCTGGCGGCCAAGCTGGAACTGGAAGGCTGGTGGGTGCAATGGTGACGCAGAAACGGCAATTGCTTTTCATCGAGGACCAGGGCTATGTCGTGGAAAGGGTGGACGCCATACTGGCCGGTTTCCCCCAGTTCGAGGTGACCCGCACCGGCGACGCCGAGCAGGCCCGCAAGCTGCTGGAAGAAAAAGCTTTCGACATCGTCATAACCGACATCTACCTGAACGGCGCCTCCGGGCTGGAGTTCTCTTTCAAGACCCGCGAGAAGAACCCCGACGCCTGCGTGATAATGATCACCGGCCTCGACAACGTGGACCTCGCCGAGAAGGCGGTAAAGGAAGGGGCTTTCGATTTCGTTATACGTCCGCCCGGGCTCGAGCGGATAGAGAGCATGCTGAAGATGGTAACGCTGGTGCGCGGCCTAGCGGCCCCGCAGGACTGACCAGGCCAGCCGCAGCGGGCGCAGCAGGTAAAGCGCCAGGTTCGCGGCCCCGTAGCGGCGCAGCATGAAGCGCTTTTCGGGCACCACGTAGCGCAGGGCCATGCCGGGCCTGTGCAGCGCCGGCAGCAGGTACTCCAATATTGTCGTATGCTTTTCGGCGGCCTTCTCGAAGAGGGCCGCTTTCGCTTTTTCGAGGCCCCGCGGGCGCAGCGCGTCCAGCTCCGGCCCCGGCACGTTCACCGGCCCGGCGGCCAGCCGCTTTATAACCGGCCAGACCACCGGCCGCAGGCCGTATATGCCGGCCTTGCGCGCCACCGAGCTCCAGAACCTGGCCCCGTCGCCGGGCGCGCGCAGGGCTATCCTCGCGCAGTCCTCCAGGGCGCGCGGGGTAAGCTCGCCGTGGTGCAGCAGCGGGTGCGCCGCCGCGTGCAGAAAAAGGTCGGCCGCGTTGAGCATGAGCCCGGAGGGGCCTTCCTCCAGCCCCCACCTGAAAAGTTCGTCGGTATCCTTTATATGCCAGAGGCCGGTATGCAGGTCCAGTATGGCCGGCGGCGCGGCGTTGGGCGAGGGCTTGAACCAGGAATCGGCGCTGTTGGGCATGGGCGCCCAGCCCAGCCCGGCGAGGATCTTCTCGAAGGCCTCCAGGTCGCGCGGCCGCAGCAGCAGGTCGGCGTCGCTCATGCCGCGCTCGCCGGGTGAATACACGCCCAGCTCCAGCAGGGCCGCGCCTTTCAGCGGCACGGCCTCTATGCCGGCCGCCAGCGCCGCCCCGCGCGCCTCCTCGAAGGCGCCCAGCAGCAGTATCTCCCTGGCGGCTATGTCGCGGTCCATCAGCGGTTCACGTCCTTCACCTTCTCGAACTTCACGCCGTACACCGTCATGTTGCGGTCCTGCCGGCGCCACACCACGCGCCCCTCTATTTCCTTTATGCCTTTGTCGAAGAGCCGCAGCCTGGCGTGCACCTTCTCGTGCGGCACCAGCTCCTCCGAGGCGGCGAAGGAGATGCCCACCGAGGAATAGTCCACCAGCCGGCCGAGGCCGATGAGGTTCCAGCCCTCGTCGAATATCTCTATGGCCGAGTTATGCCTTTTGCGCTGCGCGGTGCGTTTCTCTCTGCCCATAAGGTCTCCTTGTCCCCGCCCCCATTCTAGAATAGAAAACGCCGCCAGTCAAAGCCGCCCGCCTTTTGTATATAATTAACCGAGGAGAAACCATGCTCGACATCTTCAAGCCCGCCCCCTTCGCCGCCCCGCTGCCGCCGGAGAAAGTGCCCGCCGCCTACACCCGCCTGCGCTGGCGCATGATGCTGGGCATATTCGGCGGCTACACCTTCTTCTATTTCGTCCGCAACACCTTCTCGCTGGCCAAGCCGTACCTGATAGGCGACTACGGCATGAGCAAGGGCGACGTGGGCCTGATAGCCACGGCACTGGCCGTGTCCTACGGCCTCAGCAAGTTCATCATGGGCAATGTGTCGGACCGCTCCAACCCGCGCTACTTCATGGCCGCGGGCCTGGCGCTGTCCGGCCTGGTGAACCTCATATTTCCCAGCTTCGCCGGCTCGCTGGCGCTGATGTTCGCGCTGTGGTTCGTCAACGGCTGGGCGCAGGGCATGGGCTGGCCGCCCTGCGCGCGCACCATAACCCACTGGTTCTCCGACGGAGAACGCGGCCGCGTCTTCGCGGTTTGGAACCTGGCGCACAACTTGGGCGGCGGCCTGGTGGGCCCGCTGGTTAACGGCGCGCTGGCGCTGGCCGTCGTGCTGGCCGCCGGCGCGGCGCTGCCGGCCGGCCTTACGCTGAAGCTGGTGTTCTGGGTGCCGGCGCTGCTGGCGCTGGCCATGGCCGGCCTGCTGGTGCTGACCCTGCGCGACACCCCGCAGAGCTGCGGTCTGCCGCCCATAGAGGATCACAAGAACGACCACCCCGCCACCGGCGTGGACGACCCCGAGCGCGAACTCGGCGCGAAAGAGATCTTCGTCACCTACGTGCTTAAGAACAGGCCGCTGTGGATCATCGCCATAGCCAACATCTTCATCTACGTCGTGCGCTACGGCGTGCTCAACTGGGCCCCTACTTACCTGACCTCGGTGAAGGCCTGCCCCGCGGACATGTCGCGCTGGCTGTTCTTCGTCTACGAGGCGGCCGGCATACCCGGCACGCTGCTGGCCGGCTGGGCCTCGGACCGCCTTTTCGGCGGCAGGCGCGGCCCGGTCTCCTTCATCTTCATGGTCCTCACCACTATAGCCGTCTGGGTATACTGGAAGAACCCCGCCGGCCATTTCCTGGTGGACGCGGCCGCGCTGTTCACCATAGGCTTCCTGATCTACGGCCCGGTGATGCTGATAGGCGTGAGCGCCGTGGACCTGGTGCCCAAGAAAGCGGCCGGCACCGCCGCCGGCTTCACCGGTTTCTTCGGCTATGTCTTCGGCGCCGTCATAGCGGAGCTGGGCCTTGGCCGCATAGTGGACCGCTGGGGCTGGGACGGCGGCTTCGCGCTGCTGCTGGCCGCCTGCCTGATCTCTGTGGCGCTGTTCGCGGCCACCTGGAACATGCACCACAAGGCCGACAGATGAAACTCGCCGCCGCCCTGCTGCTGGCCGCCGCGCTGCCCGCCGCCGCCGCGCAGCGCACCGTTAAACTGGCCACGCCCGACGGCTGCGCGCTGGAGGCCTTCTACCTGGCCCCGTCGTCGGGCGCGCTCACCTTCGTGAACGTGCACGGCCTGGGCTCCGGCAAATACGAGTGGGACGGCTTCCAGAAGGAACTGAAAGCGTCCGGCTACGGCTACCTCTCGCTGGACCTGCGCGGCCACGGGGAAAGCCGCAGCTGCGGCGGGAAGAAAGCGGCCTATATGTATTTCTCCGGCGAGGAATGGAACAAGGCCTCGCTGGACGTGGAAACGGCCTCGGCCTGGCTGAAGGGCCGCGGCATAAAACCGTCGCGTCAGGTATTCTGCGGCGCCAGCATAGGCGCCAACCTGGTAATGAAGGCCGCGGCCGAGGGCGCCTACAAGCCCGCCGCCGTCGTCATGCTCTCGCCGGGGCTGGAATACGCCGGCGTTAAGTCCGCGCCTTATTTTGCCGCGCGCCGGGCCTTCCCGGTGCTCACCGCCGCCTCGCCCGAGGACGGCTACGCCTGGTTCAGCGCCGTGAAACTTAACGAGGCCGGCCGCGCCGCCGGCCTGACCTCCTCGCTGCTGGCCGGCAAGGGCGGCCACGGGGTGAACATGTTCACGCCGGAGTTCACGCGGGCCGTGCTGGACTGGGCCGCGGCCCTGAAATAAAAAAGCCCCGGGGACACCGGGGCTTTTTTTTACGCTCTGCCTCTCTCACCTTGAATTGTACAGCAGCGGCAGGAAGTCGTTCCAGGCCACGGCCCTGTTGAAGGCCAGGCTGGTCCCGTCGTATTTGGTCTCGAACATCTCCTCCACGTTCTCGCGGCTTATCTTCGTGAAAGGCGGCAGGTAAACGGCTATGCCGGTGCTCAGCGTATACTCCTGGCCCAGCTGGTTCTTGCCCAGCTCGGCGTTGGCCAGCACCAGCTCGTCGGTGATGTAGCGCTTCAGCGCCGCGCCCTTCTCCTTGAGCTTGTCGCCGGCGCCGGCCGCGGTAAGACCGGCGAAATGGCCCACGTCGCCGGAATAGGAGATCTGCAGCGGCCTCTTTATCTGGTAGCGGATCACGCCCTTGATGCCGGCGCCCAGGGCCGCGGTGTCGTTGGCCTCGCGCGCGGCAGCGGCGAAGTCCGCCATAAGCGAGCCCAGGCCGGCCACCTTGTCGGCCCTTATCGCCGACAGCTGCACGCCGTCGCCGGTCTTGGAATAGTAATCCTTGAACGAGGCCACTATGGCGCGGCTGAGCTGCGCGGCGTCCATGGCCGGGTTGTCGTTGAGCGACTTGAGGAAGGCGTCGTAGGGGAAGCCGGCCACCGGCACCACTTCCTCCGAGGCCACTATGTAGCGCGCGTAGTCCTTCACCTCGAAAGCGATCTCCGCCATCTGCATAAGGCAGGCGTCGAAGGCCAGTATGTCCACCGGGCCGGCCTCGGCCATTATTTTGGCCAGCTGCGGGTTGCGCACGTAGTTGCCGTTATTGTAATTGAAGTTTATGCCCTTGGTCTTGCGGCCGGGCGGGTCCAGCGGGTCGTTCACGCCGCTGCCGTGGTTCCACATCACGAACAGGTAATGCTTCGCCGGGTAGGTCTGCTTCGCCCACTTGGCGAAGTCTATGACGCGGCGGTAGTCGCCGGTGTCGGCGGTCTTGTCTATGGAGATGAGCGGCGAGCTGACCTTTTTGGTGTCGGCGTCCTTGTACACCAGCAGGCGCGCCGAGCCGGCATTGCCCAGGCCTATCTCGGCCACGATGTTCACCTTGTCGCTGGAGCCCACGGTCTCCATTTCGTTCAGGTCTATGACGGCGTTGGAGGCCAGGTCGTTCTGGCCGGCCAGCATCACCATCACGGTCCATTCCTTGGGCTGCACGGCCGGCGTGGCGGCCGCGGCGGAGGCCGGGCCGGAGACCTGCGGCACCTCTATGTCGCGGGCGCTGGGCATTTTGCCGCCGTCGAAGCTGAACTGGGCGTAGGCGCCGCAGGAAAGCGCCGTTATGATAGCAAGGGTTCGCAGGATGGTCTTCATATATGTACCCTCTGCCGCCGGAGTTCGCGGGTATAGTATACCAGACCCTCTTGACATGTCAAGGGCCATCAAGATCTGCTTAAGAAATAGTTTTAAGGAAGGCGCCGGCGTTGGCCGCGCAAAGGGCGGCGGCGGCCTCGGCCTTTATGCCGCGCGCGGCGGCCACGGCGGCGGCCGTCTCAACTATGCCCGCCGGGCCGCGCCGCCACGACGGGCCGCCTGGTTCAGGGGACTCGGTCTCCATCAGCAGCCTGTCCCCGGGCACGGCGGCCAGCGCGGCGCGCAGTTTAGCCCTCCGCGGGTCCGAAACCTCGCCGCCGAAGGAGAAATAAGCTCCCATGGCGGCCAGTTCCGGCACCAGTTCGGCCGGACCGCTATAGGCATGCAGCATGAAAGACGCCGGAGCCCCGGCCTTCAGCATTTCGACAAGCCGTCCCCACATCCTGACGCAATGAATAATGGCCGGCCGGCCCAGCCGCCGGGCCAGCTCCAGCTGGGCGGCAAAAACCTCTTCCTGGCCCGGCGCTTTCCTTACGCCGTCCAGGCCTATCTCGCCCACGCAGGCGGGTCCGCGCAGCAGCGCCTCAAGCCCGGCCAGCCAGTCCCCGGCGGCCTCCCCGGCGTACCAGGGATGCACTCCGAAAGCGGGCCGCACTTCGGGCCGGCTCGCGCATATGGCGGCCACGGCCGCCCAGTCGCCCGGGCGGGTAGCGCAGCATATCATGCCGGCCACGCCGGCGCGCGCGGCCCCGGCCAGCGCGGCAGCCAGTTCCGCCTCCGAGGCGTAGAACTGCAGGTGGTTATGGGCGTCGAAATAGCCGGTCATTCTTTTGGTATTATAGTTTTCGCGCGGTACCGGCGGCAATGTCGAAGATTAAAGATACGCTCAGGCGCCTTTACGGCGGCGAGGACAGGTTCATAAAGATCCTGCTCACCGCCGCCGTGCTTTTCTGGCTGCCGCGCCTGTTCACCCCGCTCTGGCGCGACGAGGCCATAACCTGGTGGATCATAAAGGACGGCTGGGGCGAGGCCCTGCGCCGCGCCCTCTCCTTCCAGGAATGGTCGGCCGCCTATTTCCTGCTGCTCAAGGCCATAACCGGCGCCGCCCGCAGCGAACTGCTGCTGCGCCTGCCCTCGCTGGCGGCCGGCGCCGTATGCCTGCGCGCCGTGTATTTGGCCGGCCTGCGCCTTAAGGACTCCCGCGCCGGGCTGCTGGCCGCGCTGGTCTTTGCCGTTTCGGCCGCGGCCCTCAACTATTCCAACGAGGCCCGGCCCTACGCGGCGGCGCTGGCCTTCAATGCCGTGGCCCTGCTTTACCTGCTGAAGACGGCCGACGAAGGCCGCCCGCGCCAGGCCGCGGTATACGCCGTCTGCGCCGCGGCCGGCGCCTACATGCATCTGACCGCCGGGCTGATGATAGCCGCCCACGCCTTTTACCTGGCCTGGCGCCGCCGCACCTCGCGTCCGGCGGCCAAGGCGGCCTGGGCCGGCATAGCCGCGGCCGTATTGCTGACACTGCCGCAATTCTTCACCGCCCTGTCGGTTTTCGGCCGGAGGGAAGGCCTTATGTTCGCCGACAAGCCGGACATATTCAGCCTGCTCTACTGCGTATTGCCGCCTGACATTTTGATAGGCGCGGCGGCCGGTACTCTTATAGCCCGCCTCCGCGGCGGCGCCGCCGCGGCCGGCCCGTCGGAAAAGGACGCCCCGGGCCTGGCCCTGGCCTCGGCGCTGGCCCTTACCCCGCTCTTGGCCGCCTTCGCACTTTCCGTCTCCGGCACAAGTATCTGGGTGGACCGCTACTTCATCTGCTACCAGCTGGGCATAGCCCTGGCCGCCGGCCTGCTGCTGGGACGCCTGAACGCCGCGGCCCTGCGCCCGGCCGCGGCCGCCATAACGATCTTCGCCCTGGCCTCGCATGCGCATATATACCACATAAAAGAGGATTGGGCCGGCGCCATGGACTTCGCGCGCCAGGCCGCCGAGCGCCGCCACGCCGGGCTGCTGCTCACCAGCCCGTTCATAGAATCGCGCCTGCCCGGCTGGCTGGGGGACCCGTCCAAGAAGGACTACCTTTCGGCGCCGCTCTCCTTCTACGGCTGCGCCGCGCCGCTCAATATGCTGCCGCTTCCGCGCGGGGCCGACGACGAGGCCGCCATAACCGCGGCCCTGGAGCGCGCCTCGGCCGGCGGCGCCGTCGTGCTGCTGAGCCTGGGCGACCGCAATTACGACGAGCGGCTGCGCCGCAGGCTGCGGGCCGCGGGCTTCAGCCTGGCCTCGCGCCGGGCCGGCAGGCTTTTCCCCCGCGCCTACGTTTTCGTTAAGGAACAACAGGAGGAACTATGATGAAACCCGTACTCTCCGCCCTCGCCATTGCGGCCTGCGCCGCGCAGCTCAACGCCGGCGTGCTGATACACGGCCACCGCGGCAGCCGCGGCACCATGCCCGAGGACACGCTGCCCGCCTTCGACGCCGCGCTGAAGGCCGGCGCCGACGCGCTGGAGCTGGACATGAACGTCACCAAGGACGACGTGATAGTGGTCTCGCACGAGCCCAACATCACCCCGGCCCTCTGCCTGGGCCCCGACGGCAAGAAGCTCGACAAGCCCCTGCCCATACGCTCGCTCACGCTGGAGGAAGTGAAGAAGTACGACTGCGGCTCGCTCCCCAACCCCAAGTTCCCCAAACAGGTCCAGGTGCCCGGCACCCGCATACCCACCCTCGACGAGGTTTTCGCGCTGGTGGAGACCTCCACCTGGCCGGCCGCCAAGGCCGCGGAGTTCAACATAGAGACCAAGATCTTCCCCGCCGAGCCCTGGCTGTCCCCCGCGCCCGAAGCCTTCGCCGCGCTGGTGGTGAACACGGTAAAGAAGCACGGCATGCAGGCCCGCGTGATGGTGCAGTCCTTCGACGTGCGCACCCTGAAGGCCGTGCGCAAGCTGGACCCTTCCATACGCCTGTCGCAGCTCACCTCGGAGGAACTGGTGGACATAGTGCCGGCCCTGAAGGCCGCCGGCATAGAGATCTGGAGCCCCAACTACAAATGGATAACCCCCGAGGCCGTTAAAGCGGCCCACGCGGCCGGCATAAAAGTGGTGCCGTGGACGGTGAACAACGCCAGGGAATGGGACGCGCTGATAGACGGCGGCGTGGACGCCATAATAACCGACTACCCCGAGGCGCTGGCCGACTACCTGCGCTCGAAGAAGCTGCGCTGAGAACCGGCGCAAAAAAAGGGCCGCGCCCCGGTAAAGGCGCGGCCTTGCTTTTTTAGGGTAGGGCCCTAAAATTTTCCCTTGAAGCTCTTGGCCACCTTCTCGAACACCTTCAGGTTGGTTATGAAGGCGGCCTTGGGCGCGCTGAAGTGCATCACGTAGAAACCTTCCTTCGCCGGCAGCACGTACATCTTCTCCTTCAGCTGCACGCTGTCGTCGGACTTGGTCTCCGGGTGCAGGTACACCATGCGCTCGCGCACCAGCTCCACCGCCTTGCGGCCGGACAGTTCTATCTTCTTGGGCGTCTCGTACAGCTCCCGCTTGTTGCGGGTCTCGCCGGCCACGTTGCGCGAATTGCGCCGCACGAAGTCCTCGTAATTATTGAAGTCCTCGTTGTCCTTGGCGTAATAGGAAACGTATATGAACACCGGCGCCTTGTCGCCCTTCGGGGCTATCAGCTGTATCTCGTAGATCTTGTACTCGGCGTCCTTGTCGGCGTCGTGCTCCACGCTCCAGTCCGACGGTATGCTGCAGGTGAAGAAGCCGTTTTCCATCGCGTAATCCTTGAACGGCGCCTCCGCCTTGGCCTTAGTCTTGGCGGCGGGCGCGGCCATGGCGGCGGAAGCCGCCACGCAGATAGTAATTAAAGCCAGCGTCAGTTTTTTCATATTATGGGCGGCACCGTGCTCTTGGCCGCGGCTCCCGAATTAAGTATCCTCAGCGAATCCCTGTTGGAGTTGTCCACGGAATCGTAGCGTTTCTGGTACAGGCCCAGGGCCGAGAGGTCCGACTGTATCTTGGTCAGCGCGGCCGTGCTCACCTCGGAGGCGGAGCCGGCCAGTTCCTCGGGGGACATCGCCATGGCCGCCTTCAAATTAAGGCCGGTGGATTCGGTAAGGGCCTTCTCTTCGGCCGGCAGCGAGGCGCGGCGCTCCAGCTCGGCGGAGATGGCGTCCAGCACCTGGCCGGCGGCTGAATCCAGCGAGGGCAGGCCGGAGCAATAGCGCTGGCGCACCGTGTCGCCGAATTTCCTGGAACCGCTGGCCTTGTACTCGGTGCCTATTTCCATCTTCTTCTCGGCGTAAGCGGAGTTGTCGCGCGCGCCGGTCATTATGGAAAGGTAGGCCGGGTCCTTGCCCATCTTCTCGGTGGTGTACAGGCCTTCCAGCGACATGGCCTCTATCTCGTCCTCCTGCACATGCGGCTTGTACACGCCGTTGCCGTTGTTCTGCGCCTTGGCCCAGTCGGCCTGCGACTTATGCGCCGCCTCGTACACCACGGCCGGGGACATGTACTTGGAGATCTCGGAGAGCTGCTCGGGGCTGCGCAGCACGGATTCGGCGGTGTAGCCCTTCATGCGCATGTACTGCTGTATGGTCTCGGAATCCAGCACCACCGCGCCGGTGGCCGCGTCGTACTTGGAATAGGCGCCGTCGCAGGGCGCCACCTTTATATTGAGGCCGCCCGGGAAAGCCGCCAGCGCCTTGTCGCCGGCCTTGGTGCCGGAAAGTTCCCTGGCCACCGACGTCTTCAGCATGTCGGCCAGCAGCGTGCGCTGCTCGGGGCGCAGCGTCTCGGTGGACAGCGAGCCGCGGGCCGCGTTTATCCTGGCCTTAAGCCCGTCGTCCAGGGTTATGCCGCCGCCGTCGAAGAAAGCTCCCAGCGCGTAGATCTGGTCCTCCACGCGCTGCTGCTGCGTAACGGGGTTGCGGGCCAGCCTGTCCAGCTCGGCCGTCTGCGCGGGCGTAAGCTGGCCGGAAGCGCGCACGGCGTTTATGGCGTCCTGCATCTCCTTGCTCTTCTTCGCCACGTTGTTCCTGTCGTCGTTATAGATAAGGAAGTCGGGCTTGTACTTCATTATCTTCTCAAGCACGGCGTTGCGCTCGCGCAGCACCATCTTGTTCCAGGCGTCCTTGGCCACCACCATGGTGCCGGCCTGGTCCCAGGTAACGGTGGCGCGGTCGGTGCTGGTGCCGAATATCACGTCCCAGTGGCGTATGGCCTTCTTAACGGCGGCCTTCTTCTCGGCGCTGCAGCCGGGGTAGAAGCGGGCTATCCAGTCCTGCAGTTTCTCGGGAGCCGGACCCACGCCCACCTTCACCAGCGGCGAGTCCACGTCCAGGCGTATGGTCAGCGACTGGTTAAGCTGGTTGGCGCCCTCCTCGGTCCACTTCATGGAAAGCAGTTCCTTCAGGTCCTGCAGGGCGGTGGCCTTGCCCACCAGCGCGGTGGACTTAACCTGGTCGGCAGCGGCCAGGGCGCGGGCCTCGTCGTCCTTAAGGAAAGCGCCGGCGGCCAGCGGGCTGGCTGTGGCTATACCGGCCTCGTAGGAGGCCAGCCTTTCGGCCGGGGTTTTGGCCTGCTGGGCCATGGCGCCGGGCGGGCAGAGCAGCAGGCCCGCCGTGGCGGCGGCCAGCAAAATGGGTCTGAGTTTAAGCCTTTCCATATCACTTCTTCCTCGAGGCCAGCATGTCCAGCAGGAAGTCGTCCCACAGCGAGTCCTGGGCGAAGGCGAACTTGGAATCCTTGGCCGAATTGTAGCGCAGGTCCGGGATGTATATGGCCATGCCCTCGGCTTTGGTATACTCGCAGCCCCTGGCAGGCAGGGCCACGTGGTGTATCATCAGCCTCTTTTTAACGAAGTCTATCAGCGCGGC
>CALMZU010000048.1 GCA_937870775.1 uncultured Elusimicrobia bacterium | reverse complement strand
CACGACAAGAACACTCGGACGATAATTCTAGATAAAGAGCGGGCGCCCTTTGTCCGGAAGGCTTTTGAACTTTACGCTACCGGAGATTATCCTTTGGCGGAGATACGCCGCATCATCAACGCTGCCGGCTTTAAAGGGCGTCATCCGGAACCGTTCTCGGTTTCAAATTATCAGTACATGCTTCGTAATCCCACCTACTACGGCGTTATAAGGTACAACGGCGAGATACACGAAGGCAGGCATGAGCCCATCATTTCGAAAGCGCTCTTCGATAAATGCCAGGAGGTAATGCTTCGCAAAAGCAAACCTAAAGGACCTCGCCTAAAGCCATACACCTACCGGGGCGTGTTCCATTGCGCTACCTGCGGTTGTTTCATCACTACGGAAACACAAAAGGCCCACAACTACCTGCGTTGCACGAAGCGCAAAGGCCCATGCGACGAGCCTTTCGTCCGCGAGGAGGTTATAACGGAGCAGATAAAAGGAGAACTAAAATCTGTTTCCTTACCCCCGGCCCTGGCCAATGGGCTCATCCTGATAGCGGAGAAGGAACGAGCCGCATTGGCCCAGGCCGGGGAGAGTGCCCGGCAAAAGCTGCGAGATAACTTGGTTATCCTTACGGACCAATTGGGCAAGTTGCTGGACCTGGTACTGCAAGGCCACCTGACGCAGTCCGAGTACGCCAGCAAGAAGGCCCAATTGGTCAACGACAAAAAGGAAATTGAAAACAAACTCGCAGCTTTTGCCCGGCAGGGAGCAAATCGGTTCGAACCGGAGATAGAGTTATACCGCGAGGCGGTTCACGTCGGGGAACTGGCGGAGAGAGGAAAAGCGGAGGAAAACCGGGAAAAGTTGAAAAAGATCGGTTCGAACTTCCGTATAGGCAGGCGGCGGCTTTCCGTCGAGTTCAAAAAACCTTGGGATTTTATATTTAATTTTAATTCTGCGCGCGCAGAAATTAAAAATTTAAATTCGGATTTTTTTGAAAGCAGAAATCTGCGGAGGGAGTGGGATTCGAACCCACGGTACGGATTAACCGTACACCGGTTTTCAAGACCGGCGCCTTAAACCGCTCGGCCATCCCTCCAGGCGGGCTTCCAAACTGACGGAGATATAATATAAAATTATATTATTGCGTTTGAAGAGAGGAAGCCTTAAAAATGGGAAAACTTTTCGGCACCGACGGCATACGCGGCATCACCTGGG
Source organism: uncultured Elusimicrobia bacterium (assembly GCA_937870775.1). GTDB lineage: Bacteria > Elusimicrobiota > Elusimicrobia > Elusimicrobiales > UBA9959 > UBA9959. The sequence goes on along the minus strand of CALMZU010000048.1, from coordinate 20,222 downwards.
ACTACCCTTTCACGCCCGATTTCATACGTAAAATAGGCTACGCGGCCTCGCAGGTGCTGCCCAAGTACAAGAAGAAGGGGCACTCCGGCAAGCCGGTGGTCCTGATAGGCATGGATTCCCGCGCCTCGGGCCGGCTGATAAAGAAATACCTGGCCGAGGGCCTGGGCTCCAAGTTCAAGGTGCTGGACCTCGGCATCATCCCCACGCCCGCCGTCTCCTACCTGGTGCAGCGCGAGAACGCCGACTTCGGCGTGGTGATCTCGGCCAGCCACAACCCGCCGGAGTTCAACGGCATAAAGTTCTTCTCCAACGACGGGATGAAGCTTAACGACGCCATAGAGCGCAAGATAGAGGCGCTGCTCCTGGGCAAGAAGCCGCTGCGCGTGCGCCCCGGCCGCCCCGTCCTGGAGAAAAAGGATTTCACCCGCGATTACGAGGCTTTCCTCAGGAGCACGCTGCCCGAGGGCTTCAGCCTGAAGGGCGTGAAGATACTGCTCGACTGCGCCAACGGCGCGGCCTACAAGATAGCCCCGCTCGTGCTGCGCGGCCTGGGCGCCAAGGTGAAGGTGATAGGCGACAAGCCCAACGGCAGGAACATCAACGTGGGCTGCGGCGCGCTGCACACGGAAAAAATGGCCGCCGCCGCCGCTAAATGGGGCGCCTTCTGCGGCGTCAGCCTGGACGGCGACGCCGACCGCTGCATGTTCGCCGACGAGAAGGGCGCGCAGCTGGACGGCGACGACATCATCTCCATGGCCGCGCCTTACCTGAAGTCCCGCGGCCGCCTTACCAACAGCGGCGTGTCGCTTACGTTCATGTCCAACTACGGCCTGCTGAAGTACCTGGAAGGCCAGGGGATAAGCGTTACGCAGGTGCCGGTGGGCGACAAGAACGTCACCGACGCCATGGAGAAGGGCGACCTGAAGCTGGGCGGCGAGAGCAGCGGCCATATCATTTTCCGCGAGTTCGCCCCGACGGGCGACGGCCTGCTGACCGCGCTGCAGACCATAGCCGCCGTGCGCGACATGGGCAAGCCTTTCAGCTGGTTCCGCCGCCACTGGGCGCGCTACCCGCAGGTGCTCGAGAAGGTGAAGGTGGCGCATAAGCCGGCCTTCAAGGACGTGGCCGGTTTCAGCGCCAAGCTCACGAAGCTCGAGAGCTCGCTAAAAGGCAACGGCCGCATTTTCATACGCTACTCGGGCACCGAGCCGCTGCTGCGCCTGCTGGTGGAAGGCCGCGACAAGGCCGCGATAAAGGCCATAGCCGACGAGCTGCTGGAGCATTACAGGAAGCATTCCGGCGCGCTCGCCGCCAAATAGATCTGACGTCTGATTTTACGGAGGAAACATGGGACACATAAAACTCGGGGTTAACATAGATCACGTGGCCACGCTGCGCGAGGCTCGCAAGGAGAAGAACCCGGACACCGTGGAGGCCGCGCGCGTGGTCTACACGTCGGGCGGCGACATGGTGGTGATGCACCTGCGCCAGGACCGCCGGCACATACAGGATTCCGACCTCGAGCGCGTGCGCAAAGAGGTCAAAGGCATGATCCACCTCGAGATGGCCGCCGTGCCCGAGATGGAGAAGATAGCCCTGAAGGTGCGCCCCGATTCCGTCTGCCTGGTGCCCGAGGGCCCCAACGAGGTGACGACGCAGGGCGGCATGCAGCTCACCGGCAAGCAGGCCGGGCTTGAGAAGATCATCCGCAACCTGTCCGGCGCCGGCATAGAGGTCAGCGTTTTCGCCGACCCCGAGCCGGGCGCCATACGCGCGGCCCACAACATGGGAGCCGACGCCATAGAGCTGTGCACCAGCGCCTATTCCCAGGCCTGGGGCAAGAAGCTGCAGGCCAAGGAACTGGAGCGGCTGCAGCTGGCCGGCTTCCTGGTGAAGGAGCTGGAGATGGAGCTGCACGCCGGCCACGGCCTGGACTACTACAACGTGGTGCCGGTGGCCCGCATAGAGGGCATGGACTGCCTGAACATAGGCTATTCCATCATCTCGCGCTCGATGTTCGTAGGCCTGAAGACGGCCGTCGGCGAGATGAAGCGGCTCATACAGTAAAGGGCGCGGATCAAGGCAGGGACGCGGACCGCCACGGCGGCCGCGTCCCGTTCATAGAGGGACCACACATGTGCGGAATAACCGGCTATATCGGCGAGAACAAGACCACGGACATACTGATAGACGGCCTTAAGCGGCTGGAGTACAGGGGCTACGATTCCTGCGGCATAGCCGCGGTGGACGCCAAGGGCTCGCTGTACCTCAGGCGCGTCAGCGGCCGCGTGGACGCGCTGGACAAGCTGGTGGCCGAGGACCCGGCGAAAGGCGCGCGGGCCGGCGTGGGCCACACCCGCTGGGCCACGCACGGCGCGCCGTCGGAGGACAACGCCCACCCGCACACCGACTGCACCGGCAAGCTCGTGGTGGTGCACAACGGCATCATAGAGAACTACCTGGACCTCAAGGAAAAGCTGCTGGCCGCCGGCCACAAGTTCAAGTCCGAGACCGACACCGAGGTGATAGCGCACGTGATAGAGGAGAAACTGAAGGCCCTCAACGTGCAGGCGGCGGCCGTCCGCTCGGAGATGACGGAGCCGGTGTTCTTCGAGGCCTTCCGCCGCGCCGTCAACGACCTCAAAGGTTCCTTCGCGCTGTCCGCCGTGTGGGCCCCCTGCCCCGGCATGGTGCTGACCGCCCGCATGCACAGCCCGCTGGTGATAGGCCTGGGCAAGGGGGAGAACTTCATAGCCTCCGACGTGTCGGCCTTCCTCAAGCACACCAAGCGCGTGGTCTTCCTGAACGACGGCGAGATGGCCGCGGTCAGGAAGGACGGCGTGGACTATTACGATTTCAAGGGCAAGAAGACGGCCAAGGACTCCGTGACCATACAGTGGGACTCCACGATGGCCGAGAAGGGCGGCTACAAGCACTTCATGCTCAAGGAGATCCACGAGCAGGCCGAGGCCGTGGAGAACACGCTGCGCGGCCGGCTGCTGCCGCTGGGCGGCGACGTGCTGAAGGCCGAGATGGGCCTGACCTCCGACGATATAAAGGGCTTCGCCTCGGTGCAGTTCATCGCCTGCGGCACGGCCCACCACGCGGGCCTCGTCGGGCGCGCGCTCTTCGAGAATTTCGGCATACCTTCCTACGCCGACGTGGCGAGCGAGTTCACCGACCGCGCGAAACTGATGCGCAAGGGCACGCTGGTGGCCGCCATCTCGCAGTCCGGCGAGACCGCCGACACCCTGTTCGCCGTGCGCGAGGCCAAGGCCGCCGGCGCGAAGGTGATAGCCATAACCAACACCGTGGGCTCGACGCTTACGCGCGAGGCCGACTACGTTCTGTACACGCACTGCGGCCCCGAGATAGGCGTGGCCTCGACGAAGGCTTTCCTGGGCCAGCTCGCCGCTATCTACCTGCTGGCCGGCCATTTCGCCGCGGCCCGCGGCATACTGAAGGCGTCCGACGCCCGCCGCTACGCCGAGGACCTGCTTAAGATCCCGCGCCTCATAGAGGAGACGCTGGCCCAGGAGAAGGACATAGCCAAGGTGGCGCAGCATTTCGCCTCCAGCGAGCATTTCCTCTTCATCTCCCGCCACGTGAACTACCCCATCGCCCTCGAGGGCGCGCTGAAGATAAAGGAAATTTCCTACGTGCACGCCGAGGGCTACGCCGCCGGCGAGATGAAGCACGGCCCGATAGCCATCATCTACAAGGGCATGCCGCTGCTGGCGGTGGCGCCCTCCGGCCGCACGCTGGAGCTGATGGCCGGCAACGTGGAGGAGGCCAAGGCGCGCGGCGCCGACGTGGTGGCCATAGTGGACGAGGACTCGCGCAAGCGCGTGAAGGCCGGCCGCTACATCACGCTGCCGAAGACCGACGAGCTGTTCACGCCCATGCTCAGCGTGATACCGCTGCAGATCTTCGCCTACTACGTGGCGCTGGCCAAGAAGTGCGACATAGACAAGCCGCGCAACCTCGCCAAGAGCGTGACGGTGCGCTGATATGAAGGGGAACGTGACCGGCTTGGGCGTGGACCTGGCGGAAGTCGCCAGGATACGCGCGCTGGCCCGGCGCAATCCCCGCTTCCTGTCCCGCGTTTTCACGCCGGGCGAACTGGAATACTGCGGCTCCGGCCGCAACCGCTGGGAGCGGCTGGCCGCGCGTTTCGCCGCGAAAGAAGCCGTGATAAAAGCCCTCGGCGACAAGACCATAGCCTTGAAGGACATAGAGGTCTCGAGCGGGCCGGACGGCGCGCCGTCGGTGAAGGTAAAGGGCCGCCCGCGCCTGAAGCTGATGATCTCCCTTTCGCATACCGGCAGCTGCGCCTGCGCCGCCGTGATAGCTTTCTCATGATGAAGACGAGGCCTATGAACAAAGCCCTGCTCAAGCCGCTCTTGCCGCGGCGGGCGGCGGCCTCGCATAAGGGCGATTACGGCCGCGTGCTGATAGCCGCGGGATCGCGCGGCATGACCGGCGCCGCCGTGCTGGCCGCGCGCGCGGCTCTTAAGGCCGGGGCCGGCCTTGTGACCGTGGCCTGCCCGGAGAGCGAGCGCGCGATAATAGCCCGCTCGGTGCCCGAGGCCATGACCTGCGGCGCGCCCTGCGCCGGCGGCTCTTTCACCGCCGGGGCCGCGGCCGCAGTGGCAGCTTTCGCCCGCAGGAAAAATATCGACGTGCTGCTGGTCGGCCCGGGCCTGGGCGACAGGCCCGGCGCCCGCGCCTTCGCGCTTAAGCTGCTGGCCGCGCTGGACCTGCCGGCCGTGGCGGACGCCGACGCGCTGAACGCGCTGGCCGCCGGGCCGCGCCCTTTCAAATTGAAATGTTCCCCGGCCATATTCACGCCGCATCCCGGCGAGGCCGCGAGGCTGCTGGGGAAAAAGATAACGGACAGGCCGGCCGCCGCCGCTGAACTTTCGCGCCTCACCGGCGGGGTGGCGGTGCTGAAAGGCGCCGGTACCCTGGTCTGCCTCGGCGATACCATCTTAAAGAACGGCACCGGCGGCCCGGCCCTGGCCAAGGGCGGCTCCGGCGACGTGCTGGCCGGGCTCTGCGCCGGCTTCTACGCCCAGCTGGGCCTGGCCCGCGGCTTCAAGCCGTCCACGGCGCTCGAGAGCGCGGCGCTGGCCGTGCATTTGCACGGCCTTTGCGGCGACCTGGCCGCGGCCGAGCTCACCGAGCGCTGCGTGCTGGCCGGCGAACTTACGGATTTCCTTCCGGCGGCCATAAGGAGCCTCCAGAAATGAAGAAGAGACCCGGCGGCGAAGCCCGCCTGTTGGAACACATAGAAAAAACTTTCCGCTTCCCCGGCGACAAGCGCCTGCTCCTGGGCCCGGGCGACGACTGCGCGGTGCTCAAGCACGGCGCCGGCCGCGACCTGGTGATAACCACCGACGAGATGGTGGAGGGCACGCATTACCTGGCGCGCTTCGCCACGCCGGAGGACATAGCCCGCAAGCTGACCCGCATGAACCTGAGCGACCTCGCCTCCATGGGCGACGTGAAGCCCGTTTCCTGCGTGGTGGGATCGGGCCTTCGCAAAGACACTTCCGCGGACTTCACGCGGCGCTTCATGAAGGAGCTCAAGGCCGAGGCGCTGCGCTTCGGCATCAGCATCGCCGGCGGCAATCTGGCCGGCGCGCGGGAGAACCATTTCTACATGACGGTGTGGGGCGAGACCGGCCGCGGCGGCGTGGTGACGCGCTACGGCGCGCGGCCCGGCGACCTGCTCCTCAACGTCGGGAACATAGGCCTGTCGGCCGCCGGCCTCGAGATACTGATGGCCGGCGACAAGGCGGCCGCGCGCAAATTCCCCGGGCTGGTGAAGGCCTTCTGGGCACCTGAGCCCATGCTGGCCGCCGGCGCCGTTATAGGCCGCAACAAGCTCGCCACCGCGATGCTGGACAATTCCGACGGCCTCGCCCGCAGCGCGGCCATACTGGCCTCCCTTTCCAAATGCCGCGTGATACTGAGCCCCGGCGAGGGTCTGTGCGGCCCGCAGCTGCGCGCCTACGCCGCGCGCGCCGGGCGCCCCTGGCGGCATTACGTGCTGAACGGCGGCGAGGACTACGGCCTGATATTCACGGCGCGCCCGTCGGCGCTGCGGAGCATAAAGAAACTGCTGCCGGCGGCGGCCGTGGTGGGCCGCGTGGAGAAAGGCCGCGGCGCGGTGATAGAGAACTACGATGGCAAGGTCGAAAGCTTCGAGCATTTTTAAATTCGCCAGCGAGGGCCCCGGCGACACCGCCCGGCTGGCCGGGCTTTTCGCCGCCGCCCTGGAAGGCGGCACCGCCATTTTCCTGGAAGGCCCCATAGGCTCCGGCAAGACCTTCTTCGTGCGCGAGCTGGCCAAGGCCCTGGGCGCGAAGAAGCTGCCCGTGAGCGCCAGTTTCAACCTGATGCGCTCCTACGGCGGCCGGCTGAAGCTGTACCATTTCGACCTGTTCCGCGCCGGCGCGGAGGACATGGAGAACATAGGCCTCGACGAGTACATAGGCCGCGAGGACGGCGTTACGGCCGTGGAGTGGCCCGGCGAGGGCGGGGAGGTCTTCGAGGGCCTGGACCCGCTGCGGATGGAGTTCTGCCTGGCCGGCGGCGACAGACGCGTGATAAAGGTGTCGGCGCGCGGCGCGGCGGCCGCGCTGCCGGGGAAGATATACAAAAAATGGAAAAAGTGATACTGGGCATATGCACGTCGGGCTCGAGGCTTAACCTGGCCGTCTCGGCGGGAGGCAGGACCTTCGGCCTGCGCCGCAAGGAATACAACCAGGAGCGCGTGCTCTACGGCGAGGCCGCCAAACTGCTGGCTAAAGCCGGCGCCACTCTGCGCGGCGTGGACGCCGTCTGCGCCGCCCGCGGCCCGGGCCGTTTCACCGGCATACGCATAGCGCTCACGCTGGCCGGCGCGCTCAAGGCCATGTCCGGCGCAAAAGTGTATACCGCCACCTCTTTCGAGATACTGGCCCTGCAGGCTTCGGGGACGCCGGCCTTCGCGGCCTGGCTGAAGGCCAACCCGCGCGGCCGCCTCGCGGTGCTGCTGCACGCCTTCAAGGACGAGTATTTCTGCCAGTTCTTCCGGCCGGGCCGCGCCGCGCCCCGCCCCGAAGGCGAGCCGGTGTGGCTCAAGTCCGAGGAGATGCGCGCGCTGCTGGCCGCGCGGAAAGAGCCGCTCTACGCCGCGGCCGACGCCGAGGAGGAGGCCGGCATATACGGCCTGCTGCCGCGCGACGCCGTGTGCGCGCCGGCGAAGGTTTCGAAGATACTGCCGGAGTACGTCATAAAGGCCGCGCTGGCCGGGCGCCGGAACACGCTGAAGCCGCTTTACCTGAAGCCCGCCAAGTACGAGCTGGAGGCGAAGAAATAATGCTGGTGCGCCGCGCCCGACGCGAGGACTACCCGGTGTTCGCGGCCATAGAGGCCGAGCATCCGGGCTACCCGGCCTGGGGCGTGAATGGCTTCGAGGCCGAGGAGAACAACCGCAACTCGGTGACGCTGGCCGCCGAGTGCGACGGGCGCGTGGCCGGCTTCATAAATTTCTGGATGCTGCGCCCGCAGGTGCAGCTGAACACGCTGGCCGTGGGGCGGGCTTTCCTGCGGCGCGGCGCCGCCACGGCGCTGATAGGCAAGCTGGCGGAGTACGCGGCCAAGAGCCTCTGCCGCGAGATAGATCTTGAAGTGAACGAGCATAACGCCGCCGCCATAGCCCTGTACTCCGCGCGCGGTTTCGTCGCGGTGGGGCGCAGGCCGAAGTTCTACGACGACAAGGACGACGCGGTGCTGATGCGCAAGACACTGCCCGGGAAGGACATATGATGAAGAGAACCTTATTCGCTATATTGGCCCTGCTGCCGGCGGCCGCGCAGGCCGCGGCCGACAAGACCGCCTACCTGCATTTCGTCAACGGCCTGGTGGAGGAGCGGCGCGGCAACTACGACCTGGCGATGCAGGAGTACCGGCGCACGCTGCTCTTGGACCCGGAGCCGGTCTTCGTCTACAAGCAGGCGCTCAACCTCGCGCTGCACATAGGCAAGCTGGAGGACGCCCGCAACTGGGCCGACTACGTGGTGAAGGCGGACTCCTCGACAGCCGACAACTGGGTAACGTACGGCAACGTCCGCTGGGCCGGCGGCGACATGGACGGCGCCCGCGCGGCCTACGAGAAGGCGGCGGCCCTGGACGATCAGTCCTATGAGGCGCTCTACCAGCTGGCCAGCCTCTGGAGCGGCAAGGACCCGAAGAAGGCCGCCGGCTACCTGGTGAATTATCTGGAACTTCGCCCCGACGACGCGCCCGAGATCTATTACCAGATGGCCGTGCTGCACAACGCCGCCGGCGACCAGGCCGGCGCCAGGGCGGACCTGCTGAAATCCAAGGAGGCCGACCCGGCCTACCCGCAGCCGCGCTACATGCTGGCCAGCCTCTACGAGGCGAAGAGCGACACCGCGGCGGCCCTTTCCGAGTACCTGGACCTGCTGCGCATGGAGCCGAAGAACCTGGAACTGGTCGACCATATCGGCGAGCTGTACGCCTCCCCCGCGGTGAACGACCTGGCCTCGGCCGAGAGCTATTTCCTGCGCGCGCAGGCCATCGAGAAGACCGACCCGACCTCCTGCTTCTGGCTCTCTGTCATCAGCGAGCAGCGCCGGGATTTCGCGGCCGCAGCCGCCTACATAGAGCGCTCCGCCGGGCTCAAGGACGACGCCGGCCTGACGCTGCGCCTGGCCTACTATTACACGCAGAGCGGCGGCTACCTGAAGGCCATCGACATGCTGGAGAAGTCGCTGAAGAAATGGCCCGACAACGCCGAGATAAAGTACTTCCTGGCGCTGGGTTACGACGATACCGGCAAGACCTCGAAGGCCCGCGCCCTGCTGGGCGAGCTGCTGAAGAAGAACCCCGATTACGCCGAGGCCCGCATGCAGCTGGCCGTCATCAGCGAGCGAGTGGGCGACATGCCCGCCGTAGAGGAGAACTTCCGCTACCTGCTCGCGAAGAACCCCGGCAACGCCAACGTGCTGAACTACCTCGGCTACGCGCTGGCCGACCGCGGCCAGAAGCTCGACGAGGCGGAGGCCATGATAGAGAAGGCCGTGGCCCTCGAACCGGCCAACGGCGCCTACCTGGACTCGCTGGCCTGGGTGAAGTTCCGCCGCGGCCGGATGCCCGAGGCTATGGCCGCCGTAAAGAAGGCCGTGGCCGCTGTCTGGGACGACCCGGTGGTCTGGGGCCACGCCGGCGACATATACGAGGCCGCCGGGGACGACGTCTCGGCCTGGCGCTCGTGGAAGCGCGCGGCCATGCTGGAAAAAGCGGGCAAGCGCGGCCCGGCCGAGGCCCGCATTAAAGCCCTTCAGAAGAAGATCCCCGCCGACAAGGCCGCGGCCCTGACGCAGGCCTACCTCGCCGATTTCCTGCCGCGCGGGCAGGAGGTCTCTTCCTTCGCCAAGGTGGAGGCCAAGCTGCGCGGCAAGACCGTGAAGTTCGACGCGCTGCTGCATTTCTCGCCGCCGGAGGATTTCAGCCTTACCGTGATGGGCCCGCTGATGGCGCCGCTGTGGCGCGCCAACCTGACGGCCGACGGCCTGGAGATGGACTCGATGTCGATAAAGGAGATAGACCCGGAGGCCTTCAACTACTGGGCCTCGCTGATAGCCGTGGAACTGCGCGCCTGGTTCTCAGGGGCTGCTTTCTCGGCGGGTTCTATGGCGGACGGCTGGGGTTCCGACTGCCTCACCGGCGCCGGCCGCGAGGTCTGCCTGGGTTCCGACGGCCTGCCCGAGCGGCTGCGCCCCGACCGCGAGCGCAAGCTCTCTTTCTACCCGTCCTACTATTTCTACAAGAACATGTACCTGTTCCCCGGCAAGCTGAACTTCAGCCTGCCGGGCGTCTCCGTCAGCGTCACGCTGGACGCCGGCCAGATGAACTTCAAGGCGGAGAACCGCCTGACCGAGCCGGGCATATGATAAAAGCCGAAGCCAGGGCGAAGATAAACCTGTTCCTCGAGGTGACAGCGCGGCGGCCGGACGGCTTCCACGAGCTGGCCACCTTGTTCGCCCGCATGGGCCTGGCGGACCGGCTGACCTTCCGCAAGGCCGCGCCGGGCATAAAGCTGCGCGTGAAGAACTCCCCGGCCGGGCTGAAGCAGGAGGACAACATCGTTTACAAGGCCGCGGCCCGTTTCTTCGGGACCTTTAAGGTCGAACCGGCCGTGGAGATGACGCTCGAGAAGCGCGTGCCGGTGGGCGCCGGCCTGGGCGGCGGTTCCGCCGACGCGGCGGCCGCGCTCAAAGGCCTGGCCAGACTTTACAGACTGCCGGCTTCCGCCTCGGGCAAGCTTATGAAGATAGCCGCCGGCCTTGGCTCCGACGTGCCTTTCTTCATGCTGGACTCGGTGCTGGCCGAGGGCCGCGGGCGCGGGGAGAAACTTAAGCCCTTCGCCCCGGGCGGCAGGCTGCCCTGGCTGGTGCTGGTATACCCCGGCGTGCCGGTATATACCAAGGAAGTGTACGGCAACCTGAAGCTTGGTACGCCGGCGGACATAGCCCGCAGGCTGAAGGATTTCGCCGCTTTCCGCCGGCTGCTCAGGACCGGCCGCTTCAATAAGGACAAGGCCGGCCTGCTGTTCAACAGGCTGGAGGACCCGGTGCTGCCGCGCCATAAGGAAGTGCGGCTGGCGCGCGAGCGGCTGGCCGCCTGGGGCGCTGACGCGGTGATGATGTCCGGCTCCGGCGCCACGGTGTTCGGCCTGTGCTGGAGCGCGGCCCGCGCCAGGGCGGTTGCGGCCGAGGCGCGCAAGGTCAAAAGTTACACTTGCATTCTTACTAAATTTTGCTAGAATCTTCTGGTATTCTAATGTAACGCTACCTTGCAGGAGTCGCAGCGTCGTGGCCCGGGGGGGCGGTAATAGGGGGAAACATGGAAATCACCGAAGTGAGGATACATCTGCGCAACGAGGCCCGTCTCAAGGCTTTCGCGACAGTGACCTTTGACAATGCGTTCGTCGTTCACAACATGAAGGTGGTGAACGGCAACAACGGCCTTATAGTCTGCATGCCGTCCAGGAAGATAAAGGACGGCACCTATAAGGACATAGCGCACCCGATCCATAACGAGTTCCGGAGCAAGCTGGAGCAGCTCATTCTCAGCGAGTACGAGAAAGAGCTGGCGAAGGCCGGCCCGCTGGCCGCGGCTCCCACTCAAACCGAAGGGTTCTAAGCGCCAAGGCGGTACGGAAGACCCTTCCCGCCTCAGGCGGGAAGGGTTTTTGCGCTTTCTATTTTATTCCCGGGTTGTGTAATGGTAGCACAAGCGACTTTGACTCGCTCAGTCTAGGTTCGAATCCTAGCCCGGGAGCCAGATCTCAACATGCCCTCCTCTCCGCGTGAAAAGAACGAAAACTGGACGGTGTATATGGTGCGCTGCGCCAACGGCGCGCTGTATACCGGCATAACCAACGACCTGAAGGGGCGCATAGCGGCCCATAATTCCGGGCGGGGGGCCAGGTACACGGCCGCCTTCGGCCCGGTGGAACTGGCCTGGAAGACCAGGCGGAAGGACCGGTCCGCCGCTTCCAAGCTTGAGGCGGCCATAAAGAAACTGGCGCGGCCGGCCAAGGAAGCGCTGGCGGCCGGCGGGCCCTTGAAATCCATAATCAAATCCTGTATAAAATAGCCGGAGGCCGGGCCTCCTGATATGAGAAGAACCTTTTTATCTTTAGCCGTCCTCCTGTTGTCCGCTGCCGGCGCTTACGCGCAGCCGGCCGCGCCCGACCTCACCAAGGAGGAATGGGCCTTCATAGATTCCTGCGCCGAGAACGTCACCAAGAAGGTGTACTCCCCGGCCAAGGCCTCCGAGTGCCTGGACAAGCTCAGCGCCAACGACCACGAGATGATGGACCGGCTGCAGCAGAAGGCCGAGATCCCCGGCGTGCGCCTGCTGGCCTACATGAACGCGCTGAAGGACCTGGGCGATTTCTTTACCGACGTGGACGACTGGAACATGCGCACCGGCCTGCGCACCCGCCTGGAGGCCCAGCCCTGCGTGCTCTGCAAGATGGACCTGGGGCCGCAGCCCGAGAAACTCTATTCCTGGGTGTCGCTGTACGCGGGCGGCCAGCTGCGTTCGGTGAAGAAGGCCTCCTACGACTGGAGCACCCTCTCGCGGGACGACCGCGATTACCTCACGCTGGTGCGCAAGGCGAACGAGGCGTCCTGGCGGCAGCTGCTGCTGTCCGAGCGCCAGACGGCCATGGACCCCAAGGCGGAGATGACCCTCTCCACCGGCACCGCCGCCAGCATGAAGAAGGTCAGCGGCAAGTACAACGACGTCTCCAACAAGCTTAAGGCCGCCACCGCCGCCGGCGGGGCGGGCGCCTTCCTTAACAAGGCCTTCGACAACGCCTCGACAAGCGGCGGCGAGGTGGACCTGGGCGGCGCGAAGTACGGCAAGACCCCGGGCAAAACCGCGGGACCGGCCGTCGTCTACACGCTTACCGACGACCAGGCCGCCAAGCTGGGGCCGCGGCTGGTGCAGGCCTATATCGGGCCCGGCGGCGAGCTGTCCGGCACCAAGGTGGGGCAGGAGATCGTGGATTTTTCCAAGACGCCGGAGGGCGAGCTGAAGTTCTCCGTGGCCACCCTCGACAAGAACACGAACGGCGTCTATAACACCGGCGACGGCACCGTGAAGGTCAACAAACTGCTCGTCGAGGACGCGATGTCCAAGTACAAGGTGAGCGCCGACCAGCTGATGGACGAGGAGAACAAGGCCGCCATAGGCAAGGTGGCCCGCTACACGGCCCCGGTCTTCGTGCACGAGTACGGCGGCCACCAGGAGCAGACCGCCTGGGCCAAGAAGAACGGCGTGACGGATTTCTACTACATAGACCAGGAGACCGACGCCTTCTCCAAGCAGTCGCTGTTCGTGCTGCAGAAGCAGAAGGCCGAGCGCGAGGCCGGGAACGTCAACTACAACACCCAGATACAGGAGGACGACGTCCTGTTCGCGCGCAAGCTCAAGAAGGAAGGCTTCAACGGCATAGGCCGCGAGATCATGTATTACGACGTGCCCTCGCGCACCGGAAAGGCCGCCGAGAATTTCGCGAACTACGAGGACCTCAAGAAGGAGCTGACCGTGCGCCAGACCGCCGCCACGGCGGACCCGGCGGCGGAGAAGGCCGCGGACGCGGCCCGCGAGGACTGGGAGAAGACCTCCGCGCTGCAGCAGGAGTATAACTCCATATTCCCCTGGTACAAGCTCAGCATGAAGAAGACCGCTGAGGATATAAAGTACTACCAGAGCGAGCTCCTGGAACTGGACAAACGGTGACGATATGCTGAAGACAAACATGAAGGCTGTTCTGGCGCTGCTGCTGGCCTGCGCTGCCGCGGGGCCGGCCGCGGCCGGAGGGAAGGCCGCGATGAAAATGGAAAAGTTCGTCTGCGACGGCGATTTCTTCACGGCCATGGTGCCGAAGGGCTGGGAGAAGCACGAGGGCATAAGCTCCGGCCGCCAGGCGCGCGAGTTCGGCGTGGACCTGAAGGGCCCGAAGAGCAAGGACGGCGTGTACGCCCGCATCTCGCTGACCTATTTCGGCGCCGACCATGCGCGCTACAAGACGATGGAGAAGTACATGCGCATCAACTCCAAGGCCGACCCGGACTTCCCGGTGGCCGGCGAGGAGTACGGCCCGGTCTCCGTCATGCTGGTGGCCAACCGCCGCGCGCAGGTGTTCGAACTGAAGACCTTCACCTTCGTGCCGCCGCACGCCGTGAAGCCGCTGAAGGTGACCGTGTTCGAGCGGCACATCGTGGTGCCGTCGCTGAAGGGCGGTTTCTACGTGCTCACCTACCATGCCCCGGCCGACATAGCCAAGGCCAACCTGCCAGCCTTCGAGGCGGTGGTGGCGGGCTTCAAACCGGCCAAATAGCCCCCTGGAGGTCCGGAGAACGCGCCGCGCGGCAGTCCCGCGCGGCGCTTTTTTTACGCCGGGGCGCCAGCGGCCGCCGCGGAATTACCTGCAACAGACCCCGCGCTTATTTTGTAAAATTTAAAGGTAGTCCTTTCCGTGCGCATTTTCTGGTCAAGCGAGCTTATGCCTAAAACTGAAAATTTCGCGGCGGTGGTACTGGCGGCCGGCCTCGGCACCAGGATGAAGTCGGAACTCCCCAAAGTACTCCATTATCTCGGCGACATGTCGCTGGCCGAAAGGGCCATACGCAAGGTCGCGGCCCTCGGCCCCGCCGGCATCATAGTTATCACCGGCCACAAGGCCGAGCTCGTCGAGGCTGAGCTCGCCAGGAGACTCCCTCCGGAGATGATCGCCAAGACCGTTTTCGTGCGCCAGCAGCTGCTGAAGGGCAGCGGCCGCGCGGTGCAGGAGGCCATGCACGAGGTGCGCAAGTACGACCACGTGATGGTGCTCTGCGGCGACGCCCCGCTGTTCCGCGTCTCCACCGCCAAGAAGATGAAGTCCCTTTATTTCAGGCGCGGCCCGGACTGCCTGGTGATGACGGCCGAGCTCGCCGCCCCCGGTTCCTACGGCCGTATAAAGCGCGACCACGCCGGCTCCGTGGCGGCCATCATAGAGGCCGCCGACGCCGACGAATGGGAGAAGGCCATTAAAGAGGTTAATTCCGGCACCTATTTCTTCCGCGCCAAGGCGCTGGAGAAGGCCGTGAAGGACCTTAAGAAGAAGGGCTCCAAGGGCGAGTACTACCTCACCGACGCGCTGGAGAACATCATCTCCGACGGCGGCCGCGTGGAGGCCTTCAAGCTTTCCGACGCCACCGAGATGACCGGCATAAATTCCCGCGCCGACCTGGCCGCCGCCTACGCCATGCTGTGCCGCCGCAAGGCCGCCGACCTGATGGCCGAGGGCGTCACCGTGGTGGACCCTTCCAATACCTACATCGACGAGAGCGCGGTCATAGGCCGCGACACCGTGGTGTTCCCCGGCGTCTTCATAAAGGGCGACACCGTGATAGGCCGCAACTGCAAGATAGGCCCGGCCGGCGTGATAGAGGGCTGCCGCATAGACGACGGCGCGACCGTGAAATATTCCTGCGTGCTGGAGAACAGCCGCGTGCGCTCCGGCGCCGTGGTGGGGCCGTTCGCCCGCCTGCGCCCGCTCTCCGACATCGGCCCGTCGGCCGAGATCGGCAATTTCGCGGAAGTGAAGAAGTCGCGCATAGGCCGCGGCTCCAAGATGCACCACCACAGCTACGTCGGCGACACCGAGATGGGGGAAAAGGTGAACGTGGGCGCGGGCACCATAACCTGCAACTACGACGGCGTGCACAAGAACAGGACCGTGATAGGCGCCGGCGCCTTCATAGGTTCCAACACCAATCTGGTCGCTCCCGTGAAGATAGGCGCGGGGGCGTATACGGCCGCGGGTTCCACGATAACCGAGGACGTCCCGGGCGGCGCGCTGGGGATAGCGCGCGCACGGCAGGTGGTTAAGCAGCTAAAGAAGAGGACCAAATGACCCCCGAGATGAAGAAGCGCGGCAACTTCAAGATATTCAGCGGCAACGCGAACCCCGAGCTCGCCAAGAAGATCTGCAACATCCTCGGCGTGCCGCTGTCCGAGGCGAAGGTGCAGAAGTTCGCCGACGGAGAGATAGACGCGCACATACTCGAGAGCGTGCGCGGCGAGGACTGCTACGTGGTGCAGCCCACCTGCCCGCCGGTCAACGACAACCTGATGGAGCTGCTGATAATGATGGACGCGCTCAGGCGCGCCTCGGCCGGCCGCATCACGGCCGTGATCCCGTACTACGGCTACGCCCGCGCCGACCGCAAGCCGGCCCCCCGCGTGGCCATAACCGCGAAGCTCGTGGCCAACCTGATAACCGAGGCCGGCGCGAACCGCGTTATCACGCTGGACCTGCACGCCGCCCAGATACAGGGATTCTTCGATATCCCGCTCGACCACCTGTACGCCCGCCCGGCGGTGCTTGAATACATAAAGAACCGCAACTTCTCCAACACCGTGGTGGTCTCGCCCGACGTGGGCAGCGTGGAGCGCGCGCGCTCCTTCGCCAAGAAACTTGACATGGGCCTGGTCATCATCGACAAGCGCCGCCCGCGCCCCAACGAGGCCGTGGTGTACAACATCATCGGCGACGTGAAGGACAAGACCTGCTTCATCTTCGACGACCTGGTGGACACCGCCGGCACGCTGTGCCAGGTGGCTACCAGCATAAAAGAGCAGGGCGCGGCCAAGATCATAGCCGCGGCCTCCCACGGCGTGCTGAGCCGCGACGCCATAGAAAGGCTGGACAAGTCCCCCATCGAAGAGATCATTCTGTCGGATACTATTCCCGTAAACGCCTCAAAAAGTGCTAAAATAAAGATAGTATCCGTGGCGCCGCTTCTCGCGGAGGCCATCAAGCGCAATCACATGGGCGAGTCCATAAGCGAACTTTTCAAGTGAGTGCGCGGATAGATAAAAAGAAAGGAACGGGGAACCAGAGGTTCCCATGAAAGCACCCGGCCTGAGAAGGCCGTCCGCCAGGGCGGACCGCGCATGCGCGCGGGGGGTGTGACAAGGAGGAAACAAACATGCAGCAGACTAAAATTGCAGCCGAAATGCGGGACCACGCCGGCCAGCGCGGCACTCTCAGCGCCCTCAGGGTCGCGGGCCGCATCCCCGCCGTGATATACGGCCTCGACAAGAAGCCGGTCAACGTGACCGTCGACGAGAAGGCCATGGCCCTCGTGCTGAAGTCCGGCGCCAACGCCGTGATAACGATATCGTACCAGGGCGGCGAGGACACCGTGATGGTGAAGGCCATACAGCGCCACCCGGTCTCCGACAAGTACACCCACTTCGACTTCCAGCGCATCTCGCTGACCGAGAAGATAAAGGTGAAGGTGCACGTGAAGCTCACCGGCGAGTCCTACGGCGCCAAGGTGCAGGGCGGCCTCGTGGAACACACGATGCGCGAGCTGCACGTCTCCTGTCTGCCGACCGAGGTCCCGCACGAGATCGTGCTGGACATCACCGAGCTGCACATCAACAACTCGCTGCGCGTGAAGGATATAAAGCCCGGCAAGTTCGACCTGCTCGACAACCCCGAGCAGATAGTCGTCAGCGTGACCGCTCCTAAGGAGGAGAAGGTCGAGACCCCGGCCGCCGGCGCCGCCGCCGCCGAGCCCGAGCTCGCCGCGGTGAAGGGCAAGAAGGAAGAGGGCGCCGAGGGCGCCGCTCCCGCCGCCGGCAAGGAGGGCGCCAAGCCCGCCGCCGACAAGAAGGCGGAAGCCCCCAAGAAGTAAAGAGGGGCCCGACACGGGGAGCAGAAGTCTGGACGATGGTTCGGCTTCTGCTCCCCGCTTTTTTTAGCGGAGGACAAGGTGGGAGAGATACAGCTGGCCGCCCTGCTGGGCAACCCGGGCAGGGAATACGAGAGGACGAGGCACAATATCGGCTTCATGCTGGCCGACCTGGCCGCCGAGCGCCTGGCCCCCGGCGAGCGCTGGCGCGACTGGAAGGGCGTCGGCCTCTACGTCGAGTTCTCCTGCGGCGGCCGCCGCGTCTACCTGCTGAAGCCGCAGACCTACATGAACCTTTCCGGGCAGGCCGTCCAGAGCCTGGCATCCTTTTACAAGATACGCCCGGAGTCAGTGATAACGGCCTTCGACGACCTGGCGCTGCCCTTCGGCAAGCTGCGGCTCAGGAAGGACGGCTCGGCGGGTTCGCATAACGGCATGGCTTCGGTGATCTCGGCCATAGGGCCGGGTACGCCGCGGCTGCGCCTCGGCATAGGGCCGCGGCCCGCGCATATACAGGGCAAGGATTTCGTGCTGTCGTCTTTCAATAAAGAGGAGGGGGGGCGGCTGCCTGAGTTCCTCGGGCAGGCCTGCGACGCGCTGGAGTGCTGCATAAAGGACGGCGTGGACCGGGCGATGAACCGCTACAATCATGACGGCGATAAACCCGTACATTAAGATATTCTTCGGGCTGGTGTTCCTGCTCCTGGGCCTGGGCTATATATATAAGCCCGAGATCATAGAGCGCGTCAACAAACTGCTGCGCGACACCTTCCTGAACGACTCCTACGTGGCGCTGCACCGCCGGAACTGGGGCTTCCTGCTCCTTCTCGTCGGCGCGGTGCTGATCTACATGGGGGTCAGCCGGGTACGCGGCTGGTAGGCCTTTCGGCCCTTGGTCTTTGGCCGGGTTGTTGTATAATATCCACGGGGGGAAAGTCCTGAAAATATTCTCGGGTTTTCCTCCCGGCCGCCGGGGGGCGGCATATCACGCGGAGGTGAGGGATATGACCTGGGACGAGATAAGCCGTAAGTACGAAAAGGACTGCAAGACGGACAGGCGGGACAGGCGCGACCTGAAACTGGACAAGCGCTGGGACGAGCTCGTGAGATCGACGGATAAACTTGTGTGGCTGCTTTCGCTGCCCGACGAGACGAAAGCCAAGCCGCTGGCCGGCCGCTAGGCCCTTTAAGCGAAAAGGCCCGGGAACCTGAGTTCCCGGGCCTTTCGTTTTTGCGCGGGCTACCGCCCGGTCGTGTCCAATACTATATCGACGCCCTTGCTTATCACCGGCACGCTGCCGGCGCGCTCGCCCTTCATGTCGCCGCGGCGGAACTCGCCGATCTGGCCGTGCGTGTTGAGCTGCGCCTGCAGGTACAGCCGCCCGGTGAGCAGGTCCGGCATGATCAGGTTCTCGCGGGTCAGGGAGAAGGGCGCCGGGAAAACGGGGTTTATTATCTTCTTCACGGCCACCGGCACGCCGTTGTCGTTCACCGCCACCACGAAAAGCATGCTGTTGGCGCCCGGCAGCGAGGTCAGCAGGGGTTCGGCCACGCTGACCGTGCCCGAGCACCTGAAGAAATACCTGTTGGCGGCCGGGTAGCCGAAACGCCAGCCGGCCGCTATAAGGGCGGCCAGCGCCGCCAGCCAGACCAGTTTCTTGACCATAATTAAATTTTACAAAACTTGTTGATTCTATATGTTGGCGGGCGCCGGCGCGGCCCGGCCGGGCGACATAATCTGTTAACAATCATTTAACATTCCTTTTATTGCCAAAGGGGGCGGGGTATACTAGACTTTATATAGTGAAAAAGGGCGCGCTGCGCCCGGGTCCCGGCGGCGGGAAAAAAGGTCAAAATATGGCTAACGAATACGGCGAACTCGAACAGATGGTCAACGACGTGACCAGCCTCGACACGGCGCGCATGACGCTGCGCTGGGCGCTCGAGCGGCTCAACACGATCGAGAAGGAAAAGGCCGACCTGAAGAAGAACCTCACGCTCGCCGAGGACACCGCCAAGAAGTTGCAGCTCAAGGACGCCTCGCTCTCGGACGCCTACGCCGCCCGCAACAAGAGCATCGAGGAGAAAGAAGATTTCTACACCAAGCTCGAGGCGACGATGTCGCTCCTGGGCGAGGGCAAGCTCGACATTCAGCAGCTGCTGAAGAAAGAGGCCAAGCTGGATTCGCTGCGCCGGAGCCTCGAGGACGAGTACCAGGGCAAGTTCGAGGAACTGGACCGCAACCAGCGCGCCGTGATAGAGCGCTGGAACGCCCGCCTCCTCGAGGTTGAGAGCCAGTACGCCGGCCGCCTGGCCGAGGCGCAGAAGAAGTACGACGCCCTGCGCGCCGAGCTGGAGTCCGGCCACGAGGGCCGCCTCGCCTCGCTCGAAGCCTCGTTCAAGGTCCGCGAGAAGGACCTCGCCGCTAAGATCGCCATGCTCGAGGGCAGCGTGCGCTCTTCCGAGGAGAAGGTGGAGGCGCGCCGCGCCGAGCTGGAGAAGGACTATTTGCTGAAGAAGCGCGAACAGGAGGAGAACTACCGCAGGCTTTCTGCGCTGCTCCAGCAGGGCATGGAGGAGAAACTGCGCGCGATGGACTCCGACCACGAGGCGCAGGTGCGCTCGCTGGAGTCGTCGTGGCAGACCGAGCGCGCGAGGCTCATGGAGGAGCAGCGCGTGCGCGACGAGCAGTTCAGCGCCGCGCAGGCCCGCCTGAAGGCCGTGGAGAACCAGCTGGCCGCCCAGCAGGAGACCCACCACGCCGAGCTGCTCAAGATCATAACCGAGAAAGAGACCGCTTTCCGCGGCAAGCTGGCCGAGCTGGAGAAGGAGAAGGAGGCCAAGGAGGCCGTGGTGGTGACGCTGGCCGCCAAGCTGCAGCAGAAGTCCGCCGCCTGGGAGGCCGAGAAGGCCGCCCTCGAGGCCGAGTTCGGCCGCAGG
>CALMZU010000047.1 GCA_937870775.1 uncultured Elusimicrobia bacterium | reverse complement strand
GCGTCCGCTTCGCGGCCGCCGCGGCGGTCTTTTCTGTTAATTATCGCCGCTACCGGCAGAAACCGAGACGGACCATAAGGAGCGGGCCAGGGCGGTAGCGCCTGGCCGCTTAGTGGCCGTCGCCCCCGCCCTGACCCGGGAGCTTATGATTTCCCCCGCTACCTGCAAAATGTCTTTGCTCTATCTACGCGCGCCGAACCCGGAGCAGAGAAGCACCATAAGCGGCCCACAAAGCGCTCCCAGTATCAGGCCGATGACAGCACCGATTCCTGTGCCGAGCACGGGGAAGACGGCCGTGCCGTTCACAGCCCCACAAGTGCACCGGCAATTGCTCCGTGGCCGATGGAGTCAGTGTATGACATGGTCAAAGCAATTTTTCTGGCGAAATAGAAGCCGATCAAGCCGCACAGGAGCGAGGTTATGGAAATGGCGGTAACAAATGCGGTTACAGTTTTTCCGTACCTGCTGTAGTGCGGGGCCAGAAAAATATAGTTCCAAATCAGGGCGAAAGACATTCCTATCAACGCGTATACATTCGCATGGGCGCGTGGCGTCCCTGTTTTTGTGGGAGCTTGTGTGGCTGTTTGTTTTGCACTCGTGGTGCTCTCCTCGTGAACCTGGTCTTTTTTCTCCCTATTCTGCACTGGAACGCCTGTTGACCGTGGCAAATCTCTTTTGCACCAGGCGCAATACGACGCACCGTCTATATTGGAATAATCGCAACTCGGACACTTCATCATTTCCCCCCTAACGCTCAGACATTTAATATGATATAAATATTCCGCAAGGGGGATGACTATGAATAAAATTGTTGAATTTTACGTTTCGCATCCAAAATTTGTAGGCGCCTTGTATTGCGCCGTGCCCGCGTTGTTGTGGTTCGGCT
The DNA here is from genome assembly GCA_937870775.1 of uncultured Elusimicrobia bacterium. Lineage (GTDB taxonomy): Bacteria > Elusimicrobiota > Elusimicrobia > Elusimicrobiales > UBA9959 > UBA9959. The sequence goes on along the minus strand of CALMZU010000047.1, from coordinate 894 downwards.
ATGTCTTTTCCGCCGTCCCGTTCAGGGAGATTTATGTTTTACGGCTGGCGCTATGCCTCGTCGTCGGCTGTCCTATAGGCGCTTACCTGAACGAGTACGGGATGAACCTGTGGCTGCTTAAACATAAGGCCGCTGGTCCGGGTAAGATCGTGGACGGCGCGCTCAACGGGGCCGCCATTGGTATAGGCACCGCGCTGCTTCCCGCACTGACGTCGCTGATAAGCACTCACCACCTTGAGGAAGCGAAGACTTTTATAATCGTGGTTTATCTGGCTTCCGCCGCAGCCGGTATTCTGATAGGGGCCACGGCCGCCGCCGTTGGCCGGGAACATATCGCGCGCTAAAAATTGTAGGCGGGGTTTTGCGGGTCGAAATCGGAGTCGGAGAGGCCTGCGTTCACTTTTAGTTCGGAGTATTCGTATTTTTCCAGCAGCCGGCCGTAGTGGTCGTACACCACTACCCGCGCAGGCAGTGAATTCTCCGCGTAGAAATTCAATAACACCACGCTGCCGTAATATCCGCCGGTTTCGGGGAACTTGCCGGTGAACAGGTGCGTTCTGCATCCGTTAACCAGTTCTTCCCCGCCGTAAGAGATCTGCCCTTCCCCCCGCTTTTTTGACAGTTCGTAGTTCTCTTTAACGCGGGCCAGCAAGTAACCCATTGGCGATTCAAGTATGGAATGCCGGCTGTTCTTCGTGGCGAGGCGGCCGCTCTGGTCCAGAGTAAAATTTATAATATTGAATTTCCCCAGGTGCGCAACAAGGCGGTCCTGGCGCCCGGGTTTCGGGAAGATAACCTCAATCCCCTTTTCCTTCCCCGTGGTCCATTTCATATAAACTGAAAAAGGTTTTCTGAATTTGTCTGGCTAATTGAATTTCCTGTTCGAGTTTCTCC